>JBEKBH010000002.1:0-239278 GCA_050015495.1 Verrucomicrobiia bacterium | reverse complement strand
CGCCGGACGTAAAATAATCTTCACCGCCATCTTCCTCCTCCCATCCCAATTCATCAAGCAAAAAAACCCGAACCACCCATTTCCATGCGAGCGCCGCGCTCATCGACCGACAGGCCTCCACACATCATCCCGGCTTCACGCCGAAGTTGATCGCCATCGACCCCAACCAAAATTCCTCGAACCCGCATTCGCGATAACCACACCCCTCCATCAACTCCTTGATCCCTCGTTGCGCCGGGTAATTTTGCAGCGACGCCAGGATATACCCGTGCGTGTCGGGATCGCCACAGAAGACCCGCCCGAGAACCGGCAACACGACCCGCAAATAACCGAAATACAGCCCGCGAATTGCCGGCGACTCCGGTTTGCCGAAATCCAGCGACAGGAATCTCCCGCCCGGCTTCAGCACGCGAAAAATCTCTCGCACCCCGCGCTCGATGTCCGCCAGGTTCCGCAACCCGTATCCCACGCTCACCACGTCGAACGCGTTGTCGGGAAACGGCAGCCGCAACGCGTCGGCCCGCACCCAGCTTATGCTGTGGGAGGGCGAGGCTCCGGCCGAGCCGCGCTGCGCACACGCCGCCGCCACGCGTAACATCTCTTCCGTAAAATCCGCGCCCGTCACGGCCGCCCCCGCCCGCGCGAACGCCAGCGCGATGTCCCCCGTCCCGCAACACAGGTCCAGGACACGTTTGTTGTAGGCCGCGTCCCCCGACGCGGCGCCGTGTGAGGGCACACGGCCTGCAAGCGCCAACTCCACCAACCGCCGTTTCCACCGCCGATGCAGCCCCGCGCTCATGATGTCGTTGAGCAGGTCGTACCGGTGCGCAATCGTCGCAAACAACTCTTGAACCTTCTCCGCGCGATGCTCGTCGGCCTGGTAGAATTTGCTTTCCACGGCGCGCCAGCCTAGCTAGAAGACCCGCCATGAGCAACGACCGAATCGCCAGAGCCCGCGACCTCTGGCAGCGTTTCCCCGACAACGACCTGTCCCGATTCAATCTCGCCCAGGCGTACTGCGACGCCAACGACTTCGCCAGCGCCCTCGAACATCTCCGCGCCCTGTGCGACAAGAAGCCGGATTGGATGGTCGTCCACATCCAACTCGGCAAGGCCCTCATCGCTCTCGACCGCTCGCCCGAAGCCAAACCCGTCCTCGTCCACGCCCTGAAACTCGCCATCGCCCAACACCACGACGGCCCCCGCGAAGAGTTGGAAGAATTACTCAAGAACTTGTAGGCCTCGACCTCAAGTCGCGTTATGGTAGTGCCGAGGACGCAAACGGCGTCAAAAACACCGCGGAAGACCCCTCTGGCACCCCTCGTTATTGGGTTCGTTTTTGGCTTCGTTTTGGTAACTTTTCCACGCCGGCTTGGCCAGAATTGGGTTCGTTTGGTAATTTTACTCCTACGATCCCCCTGCCTTGCCGTAGACGCCAAAGCCAAGGCGCGAAGGGCAGCGCCGGAGCCGAGTCCTCGAGACACGACCACGTTGTGTCCCGGTCGCAAGGCAAACGAGTCCGACAACATGCCGCGACCTTACCACGACTGCCCCACCGAGTCCAGAAGAATTATCGTGCAACGATACCATATTTATCGGAAGACATCTGTAGCGCCCGGCCGCAAGGTGCGGGTGTGCCACGGAACGCTTGGACACCGACGCCAAAGCGCCGTTCCTCGCTTTACACAATCGCCCCCCCGTCAGACCCACGCTGCTGCGACCGGACCGGCGAAGGGCCTGTCCCGAGCCTGTCGAGGGGTCCACACATCAACCGCACCAGTCACTCATCCGGGCAACAGGGTTGGAGAGCGGACACGGAAGGAACGCGCATTAATTTGAATCTTGAACTCACCTGGGATCTTCTTCTAGTTTGCGGCTTGACGATGGAGCGCAAAATTCTCAAACGAGAAGACATTGACCGTAAGTGCGAGGAGGTCATCCAGTATTTTGACCCGTCTTGGCTCAACCTAACGGTCTCTCCGCTATCCGCGGTCGTAAACGCGATCCAGCGCGAGTTCAAAGTGCCGATTCATTTCAATCAAGATTTGGGCTGCACGAAGGACGGCAGAAAGATCCTTGGCAGCTTCACATTCAAATCCCGCGAGATTTGTATCGACCCGGCTCTTGTTCCAGATCACCCCCGCTTTCGTTGGACGCTTGCCCACGAGGTCGGGCACCTGATTCTTCATCGCAATATCGAGCCCTTTAAGATTTCACGAACACGGCCGCAAGTTGTCGATACGCGGAAGCAGTTACGGCTGGGAGGGGCAAGCCCGAAGAGCGAGCTGGAGTGGATTGAATGGCAGGCGAATCAGTTCGCCTCTTCGCTGCTGCTACCACGCCCGATACTCATGCGAAGCGTAATCGAGGAGCAGCAAGCCTGCGACATCACGACTCGACCGGGGACAATCTTCGTCGACGAGCAGCCCGAGAACATCCACAACTTCTACAGGATTATCAGGGCCGTATCCGGCAGACTAACCGTCTCCCGCACGGTCCTTCTAATCCGGCTGAAGAACCTAGGGATTCTCGTTGATCAGCGAGCGGTTGCCAAATCCAATATCGCAAACGTGATCCGCTCACTGTTTACCACGGAATAAACGAGATCCGCCCAAGGAAAGGGAAACTAGAATTGGGGTCGGGTCTAATCGTTGTAACATTTGCCGTCCCGCTCCCCCCTCACTCCACCATCCCGACCCGCCCCGTGTCCAAATCGTAGCAGCCGCCCACCACCCGCAGTTTGCCCGCCTTGACCAGTCCCGACAGAATCGGCCCGGCCCCGCGCAGTTGGTTGACCACATTGCGCACGTTGGCGCGGACCGCGTTGTCCACGGCATCGCCTTCCTTGCCTTTGGTTTCCTCGACCGCGGGCTTGATCTTCTCGACGACCGACCCGACGTGCCCGGGCGCCTCGCCGCCGGCCACCGCCGCCGCCACCGCCCCGCACCGCGTGTGTCCCAAGACGAAAATCACCGGCACACCAAAATGTTCGGCGGCGTACTCGATGCTCCCCAGCGCGACGTCGTCCACCACGTTCCCCGCCGTCCGCACCACGAACAGATCTCCCAGCCCCTGGTCGAATACCACCTCGGGCCCGACCCGCGAATCCGAACAGCCGACCACTATGGCGAACGGTTTCTGTCCCTTGGCGACCTCCGCCCGACGTTCCGCGCCCGCGTTGGGATGGATCACCTGCCCCGTGACAAATCGCTCGTTCCCCGCCTTCAACCGCGCCAGCGCCTCGTCGGCGGTGATGTTGGCGACAGGTCCCGCCGCGTACACAATGGCTTGGAAAATCGCGGCGAGTAACACCAGTCCGGCAATACGAACAAAACTCCTGCTCTTCATCGTCATGCTCAGCCCTTTCTCACCAAATATGCTGGCACCGCGACGAAAGTGCCGCAAGCGCGAAATCACGCGCCCGTCACGCCGGGCCTACATCTCCGCGGGGGGCGGACCTTGCGGGGATTTGACGTGGATAACGTGGAACCGGCGCTCCAACACCAGCGCCTCGTCGCAATAAAACTCGATCGCATACGCGCCGGGCTGCGGGAACGTCAGACCCACCAACCCGAAATTCAACTCGACCACCGCGTTGACGTCGGGAAACTGGATCTGGCCGTTGACTTCCGCCACCACCGTGTTGCTCTCGTCGTGCACGATCCGCAATCGCGCCGCGCATTGTCCCCGCCCGTCCGTCACGGAAAGAAACACGCAGAATTGCGGGTGACGACAGGGGAACGTCTGCGCGCCGATCTGGTTGAAGATCCCGATCAGCGATTTCTTGTTGGTAAGCTTGTCCTCGATGATCTGGTCGCAGATCACGATCGCCAGGCCGATGGGAGCGGGTTTGTCCGTCATCACCGTGAAATATCCTTCTGGCTGAGCACGCTGTGGCCGTCCTTCACCAACACGTCCCGCGCAAACTCCGAGTCTTCGCAGTGCAGTGCCAGCAACGCCTTGTCGTGCGGCCGGACCATCAGCGAATACGTGTACTGGATGTTCACTTCCGCCGCCACCAGACCGCGCAACACCGTGTCCAGTTTCTCCGGCCCGCGCGGCAGTTCCACCACCACCAGGTTGGACTCGTTGACCGCTATCCCCGCCTTGCCCAGCGCCTCATGGCAACGCTCCGGGTCGTCCACCACGATCCGCACCACCGACGCGTCCGCCGTGTCCACCACCGAGATGCCGCAGACGTGGACGTTCGACTCGCTCAACGTCCGCGTCAGATCGAGGAGCGCCCCGACCTTGTTTTCCAGAAATACCGAGAACTGCCGAACCAGCGGCTCCTGCATCGACTCGTTTGTCTTCGACCCCTCTTTCGCCATGCCATCCTTTCGAGCAACGTATTGTAACCTATCGCGGTTCCGGCCAGAAGCAAATCTTCGCCCGTCAAATGACCCAATCCTGCTGGTCAATGTGCCGCAGGTTCAAAAAGTCGATGATTTGCGCCACGCACTCGGCCGAAGTCTGCCGGTCCGTGTGCACCACGATCTCGGCGGCGACCGGCGGCTCGTACGGCGCGGAGACACCGGTGAAGTTCTCAATCTGCCCCGCGCGCGCCTTCTTGTACAGGCCCTTCGGGTCGCGCCCTTCGCACACCGCCAGCGGCGCGTCGACGAACACCTCGATAAACTCGCCTTCATCGACCAGCGACCGCGCCAGCCGCCGATCATCGCGATACGGCGAGATGAACGCCGTGATCACCATCACGCCCGCGTCCATGAGCAACCGCGCCACCTCTCCGACGCGCCGGATGTTCTCCGTGCGGTCTTCCGGGGAAAACCCGAGGTTGGCGTTGAGACCGTGGCGGATGTTGTCGCCGTCCAAAACGTACGTGTGCAACCCCATCAAAAACAATTCGCGCTCCAGTTCCGTCGCCACGGTCGATTTGCCCGCCCCGGACAAGCCCGTTAGCCAGATGATCGCGCCTTTGTGCCGGTTGCGCCGCTCGCGCGCCTCGCGCGTGATTTTGCCGGCCGACCAGAAAATATTCTGGCTCTTCACGCCCGACAATACCTGCCGGCGGTCGGGATACTCCCCCTTCGATATCACCCCGCCGCCGCACACCTGGTAATGGTCGATCAGCACGAACCGCCCCGTGTTGACGATCCGATCGGCGTTGTCGAAGGCAATCGGCCGTTTCGTGCGGATCGTCACCTCCGCCACGTCGTTGCGCGCGATGTATGGACGCGACGCCGTATCGATTTCCGCCAGCGTCGAGGCATCGATCAGCTTCTCGATGGACTGGATCTGGCACTCGACTTCCTCGGAGGTCAGCTTCAGCTTGACCTTGCGGCCCACTTCGAGGTTCTGGCGTCCGAGCCAGAACAGTTTCGCGTTGAACACGTCGGTTTCAACCGGCGCATTTTCCTCGCCAGATCCGATCTGGCCGCGCTCGACGAAAATCTGTTCGGTCAACGTGATTCCGATGGATTCGCCCGCGTGAGCGGCCTCGCGCGTCCCGTGCGGCCAGCTCTCAATCGATTTCACCGTGCTGACCTTGTTGCGCGGTGAAAACAAAATCTTGTCGCCTACGCGCACCGTGCCGGATTCCACCCGCCCGGCCAGTATGCGGCGGTGGTCGAATCGGTAAACGTCCTGGATCGGAAATCGCAGGGGCAGGTTTTGTGGCGGCGCGGCAACCTGGAACCGGTCGAGCGCTTCCAGGACCGTCGGGCCGTTGTACCACGGCATGTGCGACGATTTCGCGGCAACGTTGTCGCCGTTCGCCGCCGCGATGGGAATGAACAATCGTGGTTCGACCCCGACCTGCTTGAGAAACGCGCGGTATTCGTCCTCAATCGATTTGAACACCTTGTCGCTGTAATGGCGCAGGTCCATCTTGTTGACCAGCACTGCGATCTGGCTGATCCCCAGCAGCGAGAGAAGATAACCATGACGCCGCGACTGCTCCTGGACGCCTTCGCTGGCGTCGATCAGCAGCAACGCCGCCTCGGCGCTCGCCGCGCCCGTCACCATGTTCTTGAGGAATTCCTTGTGCCCCGGCGCGTCGATGATGACGTACGGCCGTTTCGCCGTGCGAAACCAGATTTGCGCGGTGTCGATGGTGATGTTCTGGTCGCGCTCGGCCTGCAACCCGTCCATCAAAAACGCCCACTCGAACGGCATCCCGCGTTTCTCGCACGCCGCCTTGATCTTCTCGAATTTGCCGTCCGGCAGCGAGCCTGTGTCGTAAAACAAGCGACCGACCAGCGTCGATTTGCCGTGATCCACGTGCCCGACAATGACGATCTTCAGTTGTTCAGTCTGATGCATGATCGGATCCACCGCCCCGGCTCACATGTACCCGTCCCGTCGCAATTTCTCGAACGCGTCTTCGCTTTCCTGGTCCTGGGCGCGGACGCTGCGCTCACTCCGCTTGGTCGTCCGCAATTCCTCGCGGATCTTTTCGTACGTGTCCGCGTTGGACTCGATCGCGAACGTGCACGGAACGCATCCGAGACTCCGATAGCGTTTCCCGTTCTTGGCGAAGTACAGCGCTACGTTCGGGATCTTCTCGCGCTCGGCGTACTCCCAAATGTTCATCTCCGTCCAGTGCAACAACGGATGCACCCGCAGATGCGTGCCGCCCGCGAGGTCGGTGTTGAATTGGTCCCACAACTCCGGCGGCTGGTCTTCGACGTTCCATTCCATGTTCTTGTCGCGCGGCGAGAAATAACGCTCCTTCGCCCGCGTGGGGTCCTCATCGCGCCGCACCCCGACGATCAGCCCGCCGTACTTTTCGCGGTCGACGATCTTCTTGAGGTTCTCCTTCAGCAACGCCGAGCAGCAATTGACCCGGCCGCGCGTGTGGTTCATCCCCTGCGCCAGCGCTTCGTCGTTGCGCGCGATCACGAGGTTCAACTTCCATTCCTTCGTCAACCGGTCCCGCAACTCCACCAACTCGGGCATGTCGAAACTCGTCTCCATGAACACGCACGGGAACGGCACGTGGCCGAGAAACGCTTTGCGCGCCAGCCACAGGATCGTTTGCGAGTCCTTGCCCACGCTCCACAACATCGCCAGCCGCTCGATCTTGTTGAACGCCTCGCGGATGATGAAAATGCTCTGGTTCTCCAGCCTGTCGAGATGATCCATAAATGTGTTTGTGGCCGCGAATCTCATTCGCGGTCCGTACTGCCGCGAAGATGCTTCGCGGCTACAATCTCAAATATTCGCGGCGAACGTGTGCAAGCCGCACTCCTTTTTGTCCGATCCCGCCCAGCGGCCCGCCCGCTCGCCCTCGCCGTCCTTCACCGGACGCGTGCAGCACTCGGGCCAGCAACCGATGCTCGGATAGCCCTGGTCGTGGAGCGGGTTGTATGGAAGTTGGTGGCTGATGATGTACCACCAGACCTCCTCCTTGCTCCACGCCGCCAGCGGATTGATCTTCAGATAGCGATGGCCCTGTGGCGTCTCCTGCAATTGCAGGATCTTCGCACCCTTGCGGCTCTCGCCCTGACTGCGCCGCAATCCCGTGATCAGCCCGTCCAGCTCGGGAAGTTTTTTCTGGAGCGGAAGCACCTTGCGCATGTAGCAGCATTTGTCCGGCTCGCTCTTGTACAACTCCGCCCCGTGCTTCTCCGCCTGCTGCTCGGGCGTCAACTCGGGGTGCAATCGCTCAACTGTGATCCCGTACTCCTGCTCGATCTTGTGGATCAATTCCACCGTCTCCTTGAAAAAGAAGCCCGTGTCGATCGTGAAAATCGGAATGCGCGGTGTGACTTTGCGCATCGCGATGTCGATCATCACCAGCCCCTCGGGACCAAACGCGGAAGAAATGGCCACGCGCGGACTGAAATGGTCCGCCGCCCACTGCAGAATCTCGCGCGGAGCCCGACCCTCGAACTCCGCCGCCAGATTCTGAATCTCTTCCGCTGTGAACTTCACGTCCGCTTCCTACCCCTCGATCACGTTGATCTCGACCGGCTCGACCTTGACGCCGAGACCTTCCAGCCATTTGATGGCCTTCTTGATCTCATCGCGGGCGCCGAGCAACTCCAGCGAGACGATCCCGACCTCTTCCGTCACGCTCGCCTGCCGAATGTTGGTCACCACTTTGAATTTGTGGCCCAATTCATAAATGGCCGGCTTCTGGATGACCTTTTTCGGATAGGTCAGCCAGAGACGTTTGGTCTCCTTCGCCGCTGTTGCGGCCTTTGTCTTCTTTGCCATGTCTTCCTTGCTCGCGACCTTGGTTTAGCCACCGGCTATGGCCGGTATGACGGAGATTTCGTCCCCGTCTTTCACCAGCGTGCCCTTGCCCTGGGCAAATCGAATGTCTTCGTCGTTCAAATACACGTTCACAAACCGGCGCAGTTCGCCGCGCTCGTCACAAATCCGCTCCTTCAATCCCGGGTACTGCTTCTCCAGGCTGTCAATAATCTCCTGGATCGTCGCGCCCGAGGCCTGGACGATGTCCTTGTCCTTCGTCAGCTTCCGCAACGGCGTCGGAATTCGCACATTGATCGGCATAATCGTTTCTCCTTCTCCTGGTCAATTCTACTTGTCCAACAAGGCCGAAAACTCGTGCAGATGCGGCCCGATGACCTGCGCTTCGCCGCATTTGTTGGCCACCGCTTCCTGCGTCTTCAGCCCGTGGCCCGTAATACACAACACCAGCGATTCGCCCGGCTTGATTCGGCCCGCATTCACCAGCCGCTGGGTCGCCGCGACGGTCGTGCCTCCCGCGGTCTCCGCAAAAATTCCTTCCGTTTCGGCCAGCAGCCGGATTCCCGCCACGACCTCCTCGTCGTTGGGGTTCTCCGCCCAACCGCCCGTTTGTCTCATCGTCTGGATCGAGTAAAACCCGTCCGCCGGGTTGCCGATGGCCAGCGATTTCACAATCGTTTGCGGTTTGTTCACCGGCTTGATGATGTCCGCGCCGGCCTTCATCGCGTTCACTATCGGCGCGCACCCTTCGGCCTGTGCGCCATGAATGGAATATTGATGGTCGTCCACCAGGCCCAGTTTGACAAACTCTTTGAACGACTTGTGGATCTTCGTGATGAGCGAACCTCCCGCCATCGGCACCACCACGTGGTCCGGCAACCGCCAGCCCAGTTGCTCGATGATCTCGTAGCCCATGGCTTTCGAGCCTTCGGCGTAGTAGGGCCGAATGTTGACGTTCACAAACGCCCAGCCGTACTTTCCCGCAATCTCACTGCACAGACGGTTCACCTGGTCGTACGTGCCGCGGATGCCGATGACGTTTGTCCCGTACACGAGCGAACCGAGCACTTTGCCCGTCTCGAGGTCCGCGGGGATGAACACGTAGCTCTTCAGCCCGCCACTCGCGGCGTTCGCCGCCACCGAGTTCGCCAGGTTGCCCGTCGACGCGCACGCGACGATCTCAAACCCCAGTTCTCGCGCCCGCGACAACGCCACGCTCACCACCCGGTCCTTGAACGACAAGGTCGGATAATTGACCGTGTCGTTCTTGACCCAGACCTCGCGCAGCCCCAGCCGCTTGGCGAGACGATCCGCCCGGACCAGTGGCGTAAAGCCAACCTGGAAACCAATCGTCGGCTCGCCCTCGATCGGCAACAACTCGCGGTACCGCCACATATTTGTGGGCCGCGATGCGATCTTGGCGCGCGTCAACACGGTTTTGATCAGGCCGTAATCGTAATCCACTTCCAGCGGCCCGAAGCAGAACTCGCATACATGCAGCGCTTCCGTCGGGTAATGCCGACCGCACTCGCGACACTTTAAACTGGTGAAGAATCCATGTTTTGCCTTCATTCCATCTCGCTTTCTTCACCAAGTGGCGGCCACCGCGCCGAGAGGCACAAAAAAGAACCTCTCCAGCATCCCCAATAGCGGGCGACGATGAAGAGGCATCACAAACGACCTGATTGCTCTCCCTCATCTTCCCCCGCTCCCGACTCGCGTCGGGCCTCGGAGCTGGAATTGGCACCTTGTCTCCCGCCACCCTCTGGTAGCGGAACGGTTGCCGCGGTTTCTACGGGCCAGTCCCTCGACCGCTCTTGATGAGTTTGCCGTTCCGCCCATGGCGGAACGACGGAGGGACTATATCAAAGAACAAGTGCCTGTCAATGCCCTAGATGTAATACATCTCGGGGCGATTTTTTGCCTCCGTACACAACTGCTCGAAGGTCACGTCGTCCGCCGCGCGTTCGGCGGCCTCCTTGATCCGCCGCCACGCACGCTTGATTTCCTCTGGGCACCGCGCTTCCCTCAGCAACGGCATCTCCAGCACATCCCCCTGCACCGCCCGGAGAACGTCCCCAACCGTAATCTCTCGGGGTGCCTTGGCCAGCGCATAGCCGCCCGCCTTGCCCCGCCGGCTCTGGATGAGTCCCTTGCTCTTCAACTCGATCAGGATCTGTACGAGATAGTTCGCCGGGATCGCCTCGCTCGACGCAATTTCCTCGATTCGCAGCGGCCTCACGCTCGGATGATGCAGCGCCAACGCTTCCACCGCCCGACATGCATAATCACTTTTTACCGACGCCTTCATGTAATCCTAAGTATCTTACCAATATTGCTTTATTTTAGCATGAAGCTGTGCGCTGTCAACCCCCTGTTTCTGACCCAAAGTAATCCTGTAGAACGTTCTCGCCCATCGTCACTTATACATAAAAAAAAAGTACAACATTTTGCGCGAATATCGTTGCGAAATTATCCGAACATACGCTATATTTTTTGCATCAAAGGAGGAGGGGGTTGCTAATGTCCGGCAAGCTTCTGGAAAAGACACGTATCGTGGAAAAATCACTTTCAAAGAATCGAGATCGGGGGGTCGAAGTGCTCGGTGCCAGCGATTACACCGCCGACAAGATTCAAAAACTCGAGGGCGTCGAGGCGGTCCGCAAGCGCCCCGCGATGTACATCGGCGATACGGGCGAGCGCGGTCTTCACCACCTCGTGTACGAGGTCGTTGACAACTCGATCGACGAGGCGCTCGCGGGTTTTTGCAAGCACATCGATGTCGCGATCCACGTCGACAACTCAATCACCGTCATCGACGACGGTCGCGGCATTCCCGTTGACATGCACAAGACGGAGAAGAAGCCCGCCGTCGAAGTCGTACTGACCCTTCTTCACGCGGGCGGCAAATTCGATAAGAAATCCTACACGGTTTCGGGTGGTCTGCACGGCGTCGGTGTGACCTGCGTCAATGCCCTCAGTGAATGGCTCGAAGTCGAGGTGAAGCGTGATAGCAAGGTCCATCACATGCGCTTCAAACGCGGCAAGACTGCGTCCAAGCTCGAAGTCATCGGCAAAGCCAAGGGCACGGGCACAAAAATCACGTTCAAGGCTGACAGCGAGATCTTCCCCCTCATCGAATACAAGTACGACATCCTCGCCAATCGCTTGCGCGAGCTCGCGTTCCTGAATCGCGGCATCGAAATCACGCTCAAAGACGAGCGCAACAAGCGCGAAGACCTTTTCAAGTTCAACGGCGGTATCGAAGAGTTCATCAAGCACATCAACCGCGCCAAGGAACCGATCCACCCGAAGGTCATCTATGTCTCCAAGGAGAAGGACGGCATCGCCGCCGAGGTCGCGTTGCAATACAACGAGGGCTACAACGAGTCTGTTTACAGCTACGCCAACAACATCAACACCATCGAAGGCGGCACACACCTCAGCGGGTTCCGCTCGGCCCTGACGAAAGCAGTCAATCAGTACTCCCGGTCCAACGACCTGCTCAAGGAAAAGGACCCGTCACTGACCGGCGACGACTTGCGCGAAGGCCTTACCGCTGTCATCAGCGTCAAGGTTCCCAACCCGCAGTTCGAGGGCCAGACCAAAACCAAGCTCGGCAACGGCGAGGTCGAAGGCATCGTTTCGTCGATCGTTTACGAAGGTCTGATGACCTTCATGGAGCAGAATCCCCCCATCGCCCGGCGCATCGTGGATAAATCGCTCACCGCTGCGCGTGCCCGTGAAGCAGCCCGCAAAGCCCGTGAAGCCGTTCGCAAAGGCGCGCTCACCGGCGGCGGACTGCCCGGCAAGCTGGCCGATTGTTCCGAGCGCAACCCGGAATTTTGCGAGCTTTACATTGTCGAGGGCGATTCCGCCGGCGGCTCGGCCAAACAGGGTCGCAATCGCCAGTTCCAGGCGGTCCTGCCGATCCGCGGCAAGTTGCTCAACGTCGAAAAGGCGCGCCTCGATCAGATTCTCAATAACACGGAAATCCGCACCATGATCACCGCCATCGGCACCGGCTTCGGCACCAGCGAGGGTGAAGGCGCGTTCGACATTGGCCGGCTCCGCTATCATCGTATTGTCATCATGACCGACGCCGATGTCGATGGTTCGCACATCCGCACGTTGTTGTTGACGTTTTTTTATCGCCAGATGCCGGAACTCATCAAGGGCGGCTACGTCTACATCGCCCAGCCGCCGCTCTACAAAGTCAAACGCAAGAAGCGCGAGGAATACGTCGAGAACGACGACCAGATGAGCCGTATCCTCATCGAACTCGGTTCCGAGGATTCGCGCTTGTTCCGTCTCCGGGACAAGAAGGAATTCTCCGGGCAGCAGTTGGTCTCCGTCCTCGAATCATTGCAGGAATTGGAGAAGCTGGTCGACACCATCGAGCGTCGCGGCATCAAGTTCGAGGACTACCTCGCCGCGCGCGACGAAAAATCGGGTGAGTTCCCGTCGTACGCCATGCGCATCAAGGAAAACGGGGTCGCCCGCTTCGAGTTCGCGCGCACCGACAGGGAATGGTCGAAGCTTTGCGACAAGTACGATGTCGACCTCGACGAGCAGGCCGCTGCTCCCGAAGCCAAAAACGGCGACAAAGATAAGGCTCCCCAAGCCAGGCCGCTGGAGTTGACCGAGTCCAACAGCATCCAGTCCGCCATCGAAACCCTCGAGAAGAAGGGGTTCAATCTCGACCACTACGCCGCCCAGGAAAAACCACTGTTCGAGTTGGTCGAAGGCGGCGCGGCTGCGGAAGCAGTGGAAGGCGAGACCCTGCCCACCGAAGCCTCGGCGAAGGCGGCTGCTAAAGCCAAAGCCGACGCGAAGAAGCCCAAAGCCAAGGTCGAGGAACGGCGGTTCGAGATCCATTCCATTCCACAGATATTGGAACAGATCAAAGAGACGGGGAAACGCGGCCTGGCGATCCAACGCTACAAAGGCCTGGGTGAAATGAATCCCGAGCAGCTTTGGGAAACCACCATGGATCCCGAGCGCCGCAAGATGTTGAAAGTTGTCATCGAAGACGCCGCCAAGGCAGACGATATGTTCACGGTGTTGATGGGCGATGAGGTCGCGCCGCGCCGCCAGTTCATCGAGGACAACGCGCTCAACGTCCGCAACCTCGACATCTAACGCGCCGTGACGCCCGAGGACCAGGAATTGGTGGCTCACACCGAGAATTTTGCAACAACAACCAGGCTGTTCGTGGGGAAACAGTAGGAACCGATCATGTACGCACAAAATGAAAAAGTTTCGCCGGTCAATATCAGCGAGCAAATGCAACAGGCCTACATCGATTACTCGATGTCGGTCATTGTTGGGCGCGCGTTGCCCGATGCCCGCGACGGTCTGAAGCCGTCGAACCGCCGCGTGCTCTACGCGATGCGCGAGCTGGGCCTGCTGCACAACCGCTCCTATTCAAAATGCGCCAAGGTCGTCGGCGAAGTGCTCGGCAAATACCACCCGCACGGCGACGCCAGCGTGTACGACACGCTCGTCCGCATGGCGCAGGACTTCGCGATGCGCTACCCGCTCATCGACGGCCAGGGCAATTTCGGCTCGATCGATGGCGACCCGGCCGCCGCCTACCGCTATACCGAATGCCGTCTCCAGGAAATCGCCGAGGAATTGCTCGCCGACCTCGACAAGGACACGGTCGATTTCCAGCCGAATTTCGACGAGAAGGAAAAAGAACCCGTCGTCCTGCCGGCGCGCATCCCGAACCTGCTCGTCAATGGCAGCACGGGTATCGCGGTCGGCATGGCCACGAATATTCCGCCCCACAACTTGAGCGAAATCGTCGACGCCTGTTGCGCGTTGATTGACGAGCCGGAGACGGACCTCAAAGACGTGGCGAAGTTCATCAAGGGCGCAGACTTCCCCACGGGCGGTCTCATCTGCGGCAAACAGGGCATCAAGGATTACCTGCTCACGGGCCGGGGCAGCCTCAAGATTCGGGGCCGCATCGGCGTCGAGGAGGTCAAGGGCGGCAAGGAACGCCTGATCATTTCCGAGGTTCCCTACAACGTCAACAAGGCCTCGTTGATCGAGCGCATGGCGCAACTCGTCAACGAAAAGAAACTCGACGACATCAGCGATATCCGCGACGAGTCTAACAAAGATGGCATCCGCGTCGTCATCGAGCTCAAGCGCGACGCCATCCCGAAGGTTGTCATCAATAACCTCTACAAGCACACGCAACTCGAAGACACCTTCGGCGTCATCATGCTCGCAATCGATCACGGCCGGCCGCGCACGATGAACATCAAGCAGATGATCGAGTGCTACATCGCGCACCGCAAAGAAGTCATCACCCGGCGCACGAAGTTCGAGTTGCAGAAGGCCGAAGAACGCGCCCACATCCTCGAGGGGTTCCGCGTCGCGCTCGACAACATCGACGCCGTCGTCAAGATCATCCGCAACGCCGACGACCGCGAGGACGCGAAGAAGAAGTTGATGGACAAATTCAAGCTGTCCGAACTTCAATGCAACGCCATCCTCGAGATGCGCCTCTACCAGCTCACGGGCCTCGAACGCGACAAGATCGAGGAAGAGTATCTCGAACTCATCAAACGCATCGAATACCTCAAGAGCCTGCTCGCCAGCGAGAAGAAGCTCATGAGCGTCGTGAAAACCGAGTTGCTCGAAGTGAAAGAGAAGTACGGCGATACGCGCCGCACCGATATCGTGGCTGACGAGGGCGAGATCAACATCGAAGACCTCATCGCCAACGAAGCCTGCATCGTCACGATCTCCCACCAGGGCTACATCAAGCGCACTGCCGTCAGCGCCTATCGTTCGCAGCGTCGCGGTGGCAAGGGCGTCATCGGCATGGAACAGCGCGAGGAGGATTTCATCGAGCATCTCTTCACCTGCTCGACGCACGACAACATCATGTTTTTCACGGACACCGGCCGTGTCTACGTCGAGAAAGTGTACGAACTCCCCGAAATGGGCCGCGCTTCCAAGGGCAAATCCATCGCCAACTTCCTCCAGCTTCGGCCCGAGGAAAAAGTCGCGGCCCTGATCCGCATCAAGGAGTTCTCCGACAAAGATTACGTCGTGATGGCCACGCGCGCGGGCATCGTCAAGAAGACCGTCCTCAGTGCCTACGCCAACGTCCGCAAAGGCGGCATCATCGGCATCACCATCGAACAGGGCGACCGTCTCATCGGCGTGAAGCTCACCAACGGCAACAATGAGCTCGTCCTTGTCACCAAGGATGGCATGAGCATTCGCTTCCATGAGGAGGACGCCCGCGACATGGGCCGCAGCGCCGTCGGTGTCTGGGGTATCCGGCCCGACAAAGGCGATTTCGTGGTCGGCGTCGAGATTGTCGATCCCAAAGCCACGCTTCTCGTTGCCGGCGAACACGGCATCGGAAAGCGCACGCCGTTCGACGAATACCGCGTCCAGTCCCGCGGCGGCAAGGGCATCATCACGATGAAGACCACGGACAAGGTCGGCAGCGTCGTCGGCGCGCTCAGCGTCACCGACTCCGACGAAATCATGCTCACGACTTCCCAGGGCCAGACCGTCCGCACCAACTGCAAAGACATCCGCATCGCCGGCCGCAACACCCAGGGCGTCAAACTCATCAACCTCAACGAAGGCGACAAGCTCGTCGCCATCGCCCGCGTCATCAGCGAACAGCAGGAAGAAGCCGCCGAGGTAAGCGAGACGGAAAAGAAGTCGTAACGTTTCACCACGAAGGACACGAAGTCGTCACTGGGGGCGGGTTCGCCGCGCCCGTTCCGCCCTTGCTAGAATCGCGTCGCACCTCTATCATCTGCGCTTGCAATGAGGGGCGTCATAAAATGTGAACTCGTGTTCGATCAGGAGAGACGTGCGGACGCAAGAACCACGGTGATATTGCGATTCGTGAAGGATTTGCCTTGGAGTCCTCCCTTTCTAGATCATCACGAAGAAGTATCCCCGCATCTACAGGAGGTGTTTGATGCATTTCCGAGCAAAGGAAGCTATCTTAATGAAGCGAATCTAAAGACGATCTATATACCCACTAGTGAGTCGTGGGGCGTTATCACTGAACCGACTGTCGGCGGTGCTTTGGACATCAGGCTAACGAACAAGATCACAGAGAATCTCAAGCAGGCTTGCGATGAAGTTGTAGCAGGCCTCATAGATGTCGCCTCGCGACGAAGAAATCGCTCGACCTTCAAGCTACAATTCAGAGCGATTCAGATTCTTGGCAGTGAGTCTGACACCCCGATCTATATCGGCGAAGCGGTAGAAGACCATCTCCTAAAAACGGCGCTCCGAGAGCAAAAGCTCGAGGCTTTAATTGGCGCCGTAGCGTTCGGTTTCGCCCTCGTCTTCCTATGGTTAAGCAGTCCCTCAGCCGATTGGCTGTTGTCATTCCTACGCTCGCCTCAATGGTCAAACTGGGTCGCGAACATTATCGGCCAATTTAGTGTTGCTGCCCTCGTAATAAGTTTTGTCTCGCTCTTAAAAATCATTTTGTACGCACTTGATCTTCGAAAGCGTCGCCCAATCCGCTGGAGGCTTTCGTGATCGATCATTGGTTTCCGGGGTCGACGCTCCGTCTCTTTTGTTCGTCGCCAATCGGCAGGATGCCTGTCAGTGACAGGTATCATCGTATTCACCTTGATTGTGGTGTCGACGAGGAAACGCTTCGGGGGGTGAGCGACCGAGATCAGAGGCCCAACAGCACGTTCAGGTCGCGGCTGAATCGTTGCCACTGCTCCCGATGGGTTTTCCAGGCGCGGTGACCGCGCGCCGTCAGGCGATAGTACTTACGTTGGCGGCCCGTTTTGGGCTCTTGCCAATAACCGGTCACGAGTCCCTGTTTCTCCAAATGATGCAGGACGTGATAAACAGTCCCTTCGTGCCAACAGGTCGTGCCCTTTGACTTCTCGAAGATCTCGCGCACAATCCCATACGCGTACGCGGGTTTCCTGTTGAGCATGTCCAACACCACCAAATCATACGACCCCGTCGCCAAATCCTTGCCAAACTGATCGATTCTCATTCGTTGATACCTATTAGTGACAGGTATCATACCCAACTCCTCATGAAATTCAACCGAGAAGAGACTGGTGATCGTGTCGCGCTGAAATCCGGCCCACCGCACGCCCTGACGTGGAACCATGACATAAGAATCCGTCGCAATGATGGCGTCCTCGCTTTCTCTGTCTGGTTCTCGACAAAAACCCGCCTCTTTCTGGTAACATTCCTCCCATGGCAACATTTTTATTCTGGCTCGCGGTGGCAACGCTGCTGCTGGTGTTGGCAACCACCATCGAGTTTGCCATCGGGAACCGCTCACTGCCCCGCCTCGAAAATCTTCCGCCATCTGTAGGCGGTCCTTCGTTGAAAGTTTCGGTGATCATCGCCGCGCGCAACGAAGCTCGCAAGATCGAACGAGGACTGCAATCCGTCCTCGCGCAAGATTATTCGAATATCGAATTCATCGTTGTCGACGACCGTTCGACGGATGAGACGGGTAGTATTCTCGATCGAATGGCGGGCAGCAATGCGCGGTTGCGCGTGGTGCACATAACCGACCTGCCCGGTGGTTGGCTCGGGAAAACTCACGCCCTGCATTTCGGCGCGAAACACACCACGGGTGAACTTCTTCTGTTCACGGATGCCGATGTCGTGATGGAACGCACCGTTGTCGGTCGTGCCGTCTCGTATATGCTCGACCACCAACTCGATCACCTCGCCGTCGGCCCCCAGCTTGATATGCCCGACACGCTCCTGAGCATGTTTGGCGGCGCGTTCATCCTCTTTTTCGGCTTGTACGCCAAGCCCTGGAAAGCCCGCGACCCCAAAAGCGCCCGGCATATCGGCGTCGGCGCGTTCAATCTCATGCGCGCCGAGGTGTACCGCGCCATCGGCGGGCATCAGGCCATTGCCATGCGGCCCGATGACGACATGAAGCTCGGCAAAATGATTAAGAAGTACGGGTTCCGCCAAGACATGGTCATCGGCGGCGACTTGGTGACTGTGGAATGGTACGGCTCGCTGAGCGAACTGATCCGCGGCTTGGAGAAGAACACGTTTGCTGGCGCGGAGTACAACCTGGCCATCGTCGTGGCCGCGAGTATCGCGCAACTGCTCGTGTTCGTCTGGCCCATCTTAGCGCTCGCGCTCAGCAGCGGCGCGACATGGTGGCTAAACCTCACGATCGTGGCTCTGCTCGCGGCGCTGTACATGGACAACGCGCAAACTTACGGCGCCAAACGCTGGCATTGTGTGGGCGGACCGGTTACGGCACTATTGTTTCAATACATCATTTGGCGCGCCACGCTGAAAACGCTGTGGAACGACGGTATCGACTGGCGCGGCACGCACTATTCGCTGAACGAACTCAAGGCCAACAAGGTATGACCGCGAAGCAGGACATCAAATCACTCGACCGCGAGGAACTCGCGTCGCGTTTCGCCGAACTCGGCGAGCCGGCCTACCGCGCCGACCAGGTCTTGCAGTGGATCTACGAGAAGCAGGCGGAGTCGTTCGGTCAGATGAGCAATTTATCCGCTGCCCTGCGCGAACAACTCACCAAAAGCTTCGACCTCGATGCCGTCCACGCGCTGAAGACGCGCAATGCCACCGACACGACCGAGAAGTTCCTCTTCCAGCTCCGAGATCATTCGCTCATCGAGACCGTGCTAATTCCCGCCACACCGGGCCTCACCAGCAGCAGCGACCGGCACACCGTTTGCCTGTCGACGCAGGTCGGGTGCGCCTTCGCGTGCAAGTTCTGCGCGAGCGGCCTGGAAGGCGTGAAGCGCAATCTCACGGCGGCGGAGATCGTGGATCAGGTGCTGCAGGTTCAGAAACTCAGCGGCGAAAAGGCCAACAACATCGTCGTCATGGGCATGGGCGAGCCCCTGGCCAATTACGACAACCTCCTCCGCGCCCTGAAGATCATCAATGCGCCGTGGGGTCTCGGCATCGGCGCACGCAAGATCACCGTGTCCACCGTCGGCCTCGTTCCGCGCATCAAGCAACTCGCCGATGAACCGATGCAAATCCGGCTCGCCGTGTCGCTGCACGGCGCGACCGACGAGGTGCGCGAGAGGATCATGCCCGTGAACAGGAAATTTCCGCTCAAGGAACTCCTCGCCGCGTGCGATTACTACGCGAACACCAAAAAGCGGATGATGACGTTCGAGTACATCCTGATCGACGGCGTCAACGACTCGCTCGAACACGCACATAAGCTCGGCGCCATCGCCAGGCGTCTCCACGCCAAGGTCAACCTCATTCCCTACAATCCCGTTGAAGGCCTGGCGTGGAAGCGCCCCGATCGCGACCGCTGCAAGATGTTCCAGCACACGCTTCACTCCCACGACGTCACCACCACACTGCGCATCGAAAAAGGCACCGACATCAATGCCGCGTGTGGGCAGTTACGATTGCAACACGAAAAGATGTAACTTTCGAACTGGGACTTGGGAAACACCCCTCAACAACGGTTCGTGGGCAAGTGGAGCGATGGTGTTCCCGTCAAAGAGTTGTAGGTTACCGCCATACCGTAGGGCCTCGCGTTGGCCACCGTCATCCTGGGTCGTATTTGTCAATTCCCACGTAACCTTTTCCCTGTCCGGCACGTCTGTTCTTTGTGAAAGGAACAACCATTTTTATGACGACACATACGAAAGCATTGATCGGAGCGGGCATCGTGGCCGCTTTGACTGTCGGGGGTTTCTTCGCCTTCCTGGCGCACGCAGGCACCAACGAGGTTGCCGATAGCCTTTTCGAAGGCCAACACCACTTTGGCAGAAGGTTGGCCGAATTGGGCATGACGGATGCCCAAAAGACACAGGTCAAGAGCATCCTGCGTAGCTATCAGCCAACGGTCGGGCCGTTGGTGAAAGAGGTCGTGACCGAGCGGCGGGCGTTGCGCGATACGGTCCGCGCGCAAACGATTGATGAAACCGCCATCCGCGCGGAGGCCGCCAAGGTCGCGTCCCTCGAAGCCGATCTGGCCGTGCAACGCGCCCACGTCGTCCACGACATTCGCGCCGTGCTCACGCCCGGGCAAATCCAGAAACTGAAGGACATGCAGGTGGATGCAGACGCCCGTTTCGATGGGTTCCTGCAACACATTGCCAATCGCATCGCGACCGATTAATAATAGCGGCGCGATGAGCGCCCCGATCGATGAACCAACAGACCAACGCCTCATTGAGTCCACCCTCGCGGGTGACGATGAGGCGTTCGCCGCCCTGGTGGCCCGGCACAAGCGAAAGGTGTTCGGGATTGCGGCCCGCTTCGCGCACAACAACGCCGAGCTGCAGGACATTTGCCAGGAGATATTCGTGAAGGCCTATCGAAAATTGGAGAGCTTTCGCGGCGACGCGCCCTTCGAGCACTGGGTGTCGCGCATTGCGGTGCGCTCGTGCTATGATTTCCTGCGGGCGACACGTCACGACCGTGAAACCGTGCCGCTCGACGGGATTGAGATCGGCACACAACCCAGCGGCAACGCCGAGCACGCCCGTGAGGTGCTGCAATGGGCCATGGCCAGGCTCACCCCCGATGAGCGGCTCGTGATCACGTTGCTGGAACTGGAGGAACGCTCGGTGCGCGAAACGGCGGAACTGACCGGCTGGAGCGAGTCGAATGTGAAAGTGCGCGCGTTCCGCGCCCGACAGGCGCTCAAAAAGATTCTGGAGGCGAGCCATGAACGATGAACAATTGAACCAACTGTTTCAGGCCGCGCGCGGGTCACGCCCCGACACCTCCCGCGCCGAGTACGGCTTCGAGACACGGCTGCTGGCGACCCTGCGCGAGAACCGGGAGCAGGCGACGCCGTGGGCGGTCCTCACGTGGCGGCTCATGCCCGTGTTTGCGGCCATTGTCGTCGTCACCGGTGTGTGGTCCTACAATGTGCAATCGCAGGCGGGAGTCGAGGCCACGCTCGGAACGGGAGGCGAAGCGACATTGGCGAGCGCGCTTGGTGGAGAATAACATGAAGAACTGGAAGGCAATTCTCGGGGTGGTGATCGTATTCGTGCTGGGAATGACCACCGGCGCGTTCCTGACGGGCGCCGTCGCGACCAGGCGTCTCCATCGCGTGTTGCACGGTCAAACGGCGTTTACCGCGGAGGAAATCACCCGGCGGTTGAGCCGCCAACTGCGCCTCGATGCGACGCAGCGGGAGCAGATGCTCCCACTCGTTCAGGCGGCGCAGGTGCAGATCACCGACGCGCGCAGTCAGTGCCAGCCGAAGGTCCTGGCGGCGCTGGACGATTTCGATGCCAAAGCCCGCGTCCTGCTGCGGCCCGACCAGATTGACAAATTCGACAAACTGGTTGCGGATCGCAAAGCGAAGTGGGCAAACTACAAGAGTGACTGATCGGTTCGAATTCTTCGACCACACGGCGGACATCGGCGTCCGCGTTTACGGCAGCAGCCTCGTAAAACTGTTCGAGAACGCCGCCCGCGCCATGCACGAGGCGCTGGGGCGACTGCACAAACCGGAAAGTAACCTCCGGAAATCCATCGACCTCCAGGCGGAATCAATCGAAGACTTGTTGCACGACTGGCTTGCCGATCTCCTGTATGAGATCGAGGTGAACCACATTTTGTATGACGAGTTTGAGATTCACGAACTGACACCACATCGTCTCAAGGCTGTGCTTCGCGGCGGCCCGATCGATTTCGCGCACTCGCAAACCAACGAAGAAATCAAGGCCGTCACCTACCATCAACTGCGCGTGGAATCGCAGCCCGACGGCTCCTGGCGTGCAACGGTAATTTTCGACGTGTAGTCGAGCCTTGTGTTCCCCTTGCCCTGCGTCTGGCAGTTGCTGATGCAATCTGCTGGTCACACAGCCATGCGGATCAATACACGTCGTCGATTTCGTCCTTGCCGTCGTGTTGTGCGGGAACCTCGATGCCCTTGATGTCGCCGCCCTTGCCCTCGTCTTCTTTGTGGGCGTAGTAATACCCGCGCGAGTAGTAGCTGTAGTAGTACGGATAGTAATGGTAGTAGCCGACGCGGCCGGGTTCGAGGTTGTTGAGCACGAAACCAAACACCTTCGCCCCGCGGCTGACCGCCGTCATCTTCGCCACGCGAACGTAGCGGCGCGAGGTGCGGCCGGCCCAGATGATGAACAGGACGCCGTCAACGACCGAGCCGAGAATGGCGCTGTCCGCGATGCCCATCACGGGCGGGCAATCCACGACCACCCGGTCGTAATGTTTGTAGGCCCATTCGAGGAATTCCTTCAGCCGCCACCCGAGCAGCAGTTCTGCCGGGTTCGCCGGATAGGCGCCGCAGGTGATGACGTCCAGCTTGGCAACATCCCCGCGCTTGATGACTTCTTCGGGTGTCGCTTCCCCGAGCAGCACATCGGCCAGGCCTTTGTCCTTCTCAAAACCAAAATACTTGTGGGTTTCGCCACGACGAAGATCCGCGTCGACCAGCAACACGCGATCCTCGACCTGCGAAAACCCGATGGCGAGATTGACGCACGTGGTGGTCTTGCCTTCGCGCGGCACCGCGCTGGTGACCAGGATCGACCGCAGCTTCTCGCGGGGCGTGGAGAAGATGATCGCCGAGCGGACGACGCGATACGATTCGGCGACACCGCCCTGTTGTTTCAGCCGGTCCAGCCGGTGGGCGCTGAGGTCGTCCGGATTCCATTGCGCGGCCGGGATCATCCCGAGGAACGGCAGTTGCAGATCGCGCTCGACCTCTTCCGCCAACTTGATGGAATCGTCGATGTACTCGATGAAGAACGCCAGGGCCAGTCCCATGCCCAGGCCAACGAAGGCCGCCATCAACAAAATCTTCGTCTTCTTCGGGTAGACCGGCTCGGGTTGAAGAAGCGCCGGCTCCAACACGGACACGGTCCGCGAATTGAATCCCTGTGACACATCAATCTTCATCAACTGGGACAGGAGCGCATTGTAGAGGCTTTGGATTTGGTCGACGTCGTCCTTCAACGTCTTCCATTCCGTCGCCTTTTCGCCATCGATATACACGGCGTCGTCCAGTTGCTTGCCGAGGGCCGACATCTCATCAAAATTCTTCTTGGCGACCACCAGATCCGCGTCCGCCTTCTGCCGGATAAATTCGATCTCCCCATCGATTTGCGAGGTGGTCTCGGTGAGTTGCTGCTCGACTTCCATCAGCGCCGGATGTCGCGGTTTGTAGATCTTGCGCATTTCATCCAGCTTGACCTCCAATTCCCGTTTCCGTCTCTCCAGTTCAAAGAGTTGTTTGGACACAGTCTCGTTCAACGCACCGAACGAGTACCGGCCCAATCCGTCCGCCGCCTTCGCCTGGACGTCGCCGACGGGAGGGGTGTTCGGATCTTCGACCATGATTCTCACCGTGGCCGTCATGACCTTCTGCATCTCATCCGTGGACGCGACTCCACCGCCGTCACCCGAGTCCTGGGGCTTGACCAGTTTGTTGCCCAACAGTCCTTGCTTGATATTTTCGGCAAGGGCCTCCGTCGTGAGGCCATCCGCCGGTATGGCGCCGATGCCGGGATAGTTGATGGTGCCGTCCGGCCCGACCTGCACCTGTGTGTTCAGCGAGGGATCCTCTTCCACAAAAATGTCCAGTTGCATCCCCTTGGAGACAACCCGCTGGGCGGCATTGGAACTGGCGGCCCCTGGCGCGAAGGTATCAATACCCTCCTCGTGTTCCGCCGCCAGCAGGGCCAGCACCGTCGAGGCATCCGGTCGGCTGTCGAGCAATTCCTTGCGCGTCTTCGCCTCATTGTAGGCTTTGGCCGCCGTGGCGTAACCGTAGTTCAGCATGTTGAACCGCTTGTACCAGGCGAACCCCACGCTGCCCATCGGATCCACGTGGTTTTGTTTGGCGTAGTCCAGCATCTTCGCCGTGGCCGCCTGCTTCTCTTCCCCGAGACGTTTGATTTCCCGCGTCAACGTGAGCAAGGCAGACTCGGAGCTTTGCGCGCGCTGTTCGTCACGAAAATGCATGTATTCCTCGCAAAGCGTGTTGGCGAAATCTTTCGCAAAATCCGCCGAGGGACTTTGCACGCGGATCATCAGGATCGCCGCGCCGCGGACGGGCTCGACTTTCAGGTCCGCGAGGTTTTCGCGGATTTCGTCCGGTGTCTTCCGCATCCGCAACTGGACGCGACGCAACATGGTTTGCTCGGTGAGAATCTCGATCTGCGTGGCATAGAACCGGCTCTCGTCCTCGCGCGTCACTTCGGAAACGGGTACTGATCCGCCCGCCGTCGTCACCAGCAGCTTGGCATCAGCTTCGTAAATCTGTTGGCGGGTGAACAGCCACGCCGTGGTGCCGGCCATGCTGAGCAGAAAGCAGATCAGCACGAGCCATTTCCGTTTCAGCAGGACGGCGATGTACTCCTTGATGTCGACGCTCTCGGCCCTGTCTTCCGTGACGTTTTGGTTCATCATAGGCAACTCGCGTTTGGCATCCTCGCCCCCCGCTAAAAGTTAATCAACTTCTCCGGCACGATGATCCAGTCCCCGTCCTGAACCTGGATGTCGGTTTCAAACTCACCGCGCTTCATGATTCGATCCACGTCGATGTACGTGAGATATTTCTTCCCCGTTTTGTCGTAGCGGATCAGTTGCACCTTGCCCCCATTGGCGAACGTCGCGAAGTTGCCCGCCGCGATGATCGCCTTGGTCACGGTAAACCGCTCGTCCTTCGGCAGTAACAACGGACCGGGCCGATTCACGTTCCCGATCACGTAGATGACGCCCCCCGCACCGCCGCCACCCGTGGCGAGCGCGGACTCAAGAGCCACCGTTACCGTGGCCTTCTGGAAATAGTCCTTCTCCAGGCCTTCCTTGATCTTCTGCGCCACCTCGTCCGCCGTCAGTCCCTCCGTCTGGATGCGACCGAGTGGCACAAAATCAATCGCCCCGCTGATCGGCACCACGTACACGTGATCGAGGCTGTGATCCTGGTCCACGGTCACGCTGATGCTGACGCCGGGGACAATCACGCGCGGTTTGGCGTTGGTTCCGGTCGTTGCATTCGTGCCGATGGTGCTGTAGGTTGCCCCACTGGTCGCGGCGGCAAATTTCTCAGGAGACAAGACCTGCACGTTTTGGGTAGACTGGCACCCGGCAGCAAGCAATAGCCAAAGTGCGACAAATGTGGAAATCCATTTCATGAGTGTTTCACCATATCTCTGGCCTCCCAGCATCGTCAAGCTGGCCAACCAGCGGTTTGTCGTTCGCTATCGTTCTTACCGCAAACACAGAATCTCTCTGACCTCAAATGAGTTCGACACAAATGACTTCCACACAAAATCACCATCAGCAACTTAAAGACCTCCTGTCCCGGTCCGACTGGGACGGTGCCCAAGCCCTTTGGCTGGAACTAGCAGAGCAATTCTCTGACCAACCTGAGTTTCTACTTCTTCTCGTAAAGGAGTTTGCCGATGCCGGACAGGCCGATATGGCCGCCGAGCTTGCTTCTTTGATCGTCGAGAACATCAAGACCGCCGGCAAACATCACGAATGGCTCTATGCCCTTAAGCTGCAAGCAGAAGCGAAGCCGACCGACAAGCAGCTCCGTGCCGAGATCGTCAAAGCCTTTAGCCAGCTCCATGAGTCTGACTCCCGTCTCAAAACCATTCTCAGCGTCTCGGAAATTGACCAAAATCGTACACCTCTCCCCATCGCGATCATCCGGATCGAGACATTGCTGGCGCTCCAAGTGGGAACCTACGGCCAGCACAAGAGCTGGGGCGTCGGCCGTGTGAAATCCTTCGACACGACACTCGGACAGATTGTGGTCGCGTTCGCTCACAACCCATCCCATTCCATGCAACTGGCCTACGCCGCCGACAGCCTCGCGCCCGTCGGCAACGACCATATCGAAGTCCGCAAGCTGACCGACCTCGATGGTCTGAAGCAGCTCGCCGCCGAAGACCCCGTCACGCTGCTCCGTCTTGTGCTTCTCAGCCAGCACCGCGCGGCCACGGTCGAACGGATTGAAGGCCTGCTCTCGGGCTCGGTCATTCCCGCCGACCAATGGAAGAAATGGTGGGAGAACACTCGCAAGCTGTTGAAGAAAGATCCTCACTTTGATGTCCCGGCGAGGAAGACCGACCCCGTGGTCCTGCGCACCGCGCCGGTCTCGCAGCAGGACGAACTCCTCGAGGCCTTCCACGAAGCCAAGGGACTCACCCAGCAGATCGAGGTGGCCCGCCAGTTCCTCAAGCTCGTGGACGAACTCGAAAACGCCGAACTGTTGATCCAGGAGGTTCAAGACACGCTGCTCGAAACGCTCCAGAAGACCCCGACAACCCGGCACGTTGAGCGCATCGAAGCCGCCGTCATCCTCGAACAACTGCGCGAGCACCAGAAGTCGCCCACGGAGGACACGGCCGCGTTGCTCGCCGGCTTACTCTCGGCGACCCCAAACCTGTCTGCGGTGTTGGACGAGTTGAATGCGTCGGCCCAACGGCGCGCGCTCGCCGTCCTCAAGACCACCGATCCCGACCGTCTGTCGCGGGAACTGAACCGACTGTCCACCAAGTCGCTCGACGAGATACCCGATGTGCTCACCCAGAAAGCGGACTCGATCGAGCAATGGGTCCACAATCAAACGGCCGGAACGGAATTGTTGTGCTGGATTTGCCGGAACATCTCGACGCCCGCTTCCCGCAAGGCCTATCCGTGGCTGGACGGGCTGCAAACTCCCGCGCTTTTGTTCGCCGTGATTGAATCGATCGAGTCCGCCCCGAACAAGTCCGTCAGCAAGAAACTGCGGGATGTGCTCTTCGGGGAGGAGGAACTCGTGCCCGATCTTTTGGTTGAGGCCGACACCGAGACCGTGCGCAAGATCGCGCGTTTGATTCTTTCCACCTCGGCCTTCGAAGAACTCGATCGCCGGTCCCTCCTGGCGCGCGTCGTTAAAGAACACCCGTTCGTGCAGGAGTTTCTTGTCACCAAGACCGTCAAGGAGCAGCCGCTCATCGTCTCATGGGGCAGCTACAACAAGCGCCGGGCCGAACTCGACGACATCATCCAGAAGAAGATCCCGCAGAACAGCAAAGAGATCGGGTTGGCTCGCAGTTACGGCGATTTGCGCGAGAATTTCGAGTTCAAGGCCGCCAAGGACATGCAGAAACTTCTCATGCGCCGCCGGGCCGAATTGGAAATCCTCCTGTCGCGGGCCCAGCCAACCGACTTCGCCGACGCCAAGACCGATGTCGTCAATATTGGCACAAGCGTCACCGTGACCGACCTCGGCGCCAACCGGTCGCAGACCTACCACATCCTCGGCGCGTGGGATGGCGACCCGGCTCGCGGCATCATCAGTTACCCCGCCGCCCTCGCGCAGACGCTGCTGAACAAGAAGGTCGGCGACACGGTCGAAGCCGCCGGTGAAACCACCCCGCAAAAACTCCGCATCGACAAGATCGAAAAACCGCCTGCCGAGTTGCTCCAATCACTGTAGCGCTCGCGTGGTCCCTGGCAGCCAGCGATCGGCCAGATGCGGGTCGAGGGGCTCGCGCGTTGTCGGGGGAAGATGGGCGGCGGCGGCCTGCAGTCCCGGCGCGACTTCACGACGGGCCAATAATACCGAAGTATTATCCGACCACACCGCTTCGTAGCCACGCGAGACAAGATCACCGGGCTGTAGCCGCGTCGTCCGCAATTCGACAATGACGAAATCCACGCGGTATCGCCGCAGCAATTCATCCCAGTTCGGGCCGTCCTTGTAAAACAACGCGTGGTTCAACTCGAATGTCTCGTCGGGATAGGTCTCTTCGTAACGTCCATCCATGGACACCTTGATTCGCGGGGCCAGCCGCCAGGATGCGTAACTGCCCCAGCGAAACGGCACAGCCAGGTTTCCCTCCGCGTGCGCCTCGTCGAGGATGTCCACCGTGCGCACCGGATAAAAAGTGGCCGGCACGGCCGGCCTGAGCGCCGTCTGCGGCAAAAACCTCCAGGCAACCACCGCCGCAATCAGCACGTACGCCGCCGCGGCGGCTTCCACTCGCAGCCGCTTCCCATCGAGGTAGGGCCCGGCGTACACCAGTGCCGCCAGCCCGAAAAACGGAGCGTGCCGCCGGTGCAGCCACCCCGCGGCGGCGGTCAGCGCCAGCATGGTCAGCCCGCTCCCCGTGCGGCGTTTCCATCCCCAGGCGATGGCGCCGAGGACGATCACGAACAAGAGCCGAAAACCAAAATACGGGTCGAATCCCCACATCGACATTCGTCCCCATTCCGCAATATCAGCACGCGGGTGCAGCCAGGCAGGTACAAGATACGTCCAGTAGCTCAATCCATACGGATTTACACAGGTGACCGCCAGCGCCGCCAGCAGCGTGGCCAGTGCGGCGCGTGTCCTCAACCATGCCTCATACACGGCAATGGCCACGAGGCCGACGATAAACCCGCCGTGGACGTTGGCCCACACGAGCATCAGTGCCACGATGGCGAACGCCGGCCAACGCCGGCCGCCCCGCATCAATTCCAGCCACCACAGCGTTGCGGCGAAGCAACAATACGTGAGCACATGGCTGCGCACCACGGGGACGTAGCCGGGCAATACCGCCAGCGCGCACGGCACGGCCAGAACCAGCACGCCAGCCCACTTTGTCCCGCCGGCCCGCGAAGCGGCAATGCACACCGCGATGGCGCCCAGTGCGGCGACGATCTTGAAAATCATCAACGATTCCGGCCCGAACCAGCTCAACATCGCAAAGAACACCACGCCCGCGCCCCATTCGTGGTCAATCCATTGCGGCAGCGTCGGTGTGAACGCGAATACGTCATGGCGCATCACCGCCCCCGTCTTCCACACGTGCGCGCCGACCGCCAGACGCGCCCACAGATCGCCATCGACGACACAGTGCCAAGCCACTACGACGCCAAAGGCGAAGGCGCCGAGGACGAGAGAAACGGCCACGAACCATCTTTCGTTCCGCATCCCGCGCACTCTGAAATGCACCGACGCTGGTGTCCAGCGCAAAAGGACTGCTTCACCATACAACGCCCTGCCCGGGTGGACAGTTTTGTAACCGATTGATCTTCGACTACTTGCGGATGGCTAATGACTTGGCGATACCGCTCACTCCGGCACGACCACTGCTTATAAAGCGACACGTGAGCGCCTCACCGGAGGCGATCGATTCAGCGGAAGGACCAAAACATGAAACAAAAACCACTTGGTTCGCTGGGGGCATTTGCTCTGGCTGCGGCACTGTTGTCGGGTTTCGCCGCGAGCACCCTCGGCGCATCTCGTCCGGCGATTTATGCCGTCAGCACCTTCCAAGCCACGGTGAGCGCGACGAGTCCGGGCGCGTTCGGCACCGCCGTCCTCGAGGAAAAGGGCTCCAACCAAATCTTCTCGGTAACGATCAACAATTTGAGTGGCACATCAAACGGCACGTCGGGATCCTTTGGCGTATTTGTGGGAGCGGCGAACAATACGAACTCATTGGTCTACCTGATCGGCCCCATGAGTCTCCAGGGCACCAACAGCACGTGGGCCCTCAAGTACGAGGCCGTCGGCGCCGCGCCAGTACAGTTGAGCGATACCAATCGGCTGGGACAGTTGGCCGTCACCAATCTGGAGGATCTCGCAGGTAGGTACCTGCTTATCGCAAACCCGGGATATACAAATGTTGTCAATAATGTCACGAATGAAGTCGTCTACGCCGTGCTGTTTACCCAGATACCGGCGTTCACCGCCAAGGCCGAAGCGCCACATTATGACCGGAAGTTGCCGTTGATCGTACCTGATGTCGATCCACCCAACCCCAGTGAGAAGGGTTACGTGAAGACGATCTACACCGGCTCGCAAGGGCGCAGTGTGTTCGACATCTCCGCGTTTCATTTGTCGGGTGGCGGGACATACTCGATTCTCGTTGAAGACCCACCGCTTTCGATGAAGATGACCAACATCGGTTCCCTGATGATCTCGACAAATAATATACACACCGGCACCTACAATATCGACACCCGCGAGGGAGAGACGCTGCCGTTCAGTTCTCCCACAGTCGGCAATCTATCGGGTCGAGCCATCCAGATCCGCGACGCCTTTAACGAGATCCACCTCGAAGGCCGCATCCCGTAGCCGCCCGCGCTGCGCGCGGGCCAATCGCCCGAAATCGAGCCGGCTATTTCCGTTTTCGTCCACGACGCGGTTCGTCGAGGTTGTCTCTTGGGCCGGCACACATTATAACTTCCCGCTGTGCGCATCATCGTCACGGGATTGGTCGGGCAATACGCGTTCGGGGGCGTGGCGTGGGACTACCTGCAGTTCGTCGAGGGGTTCCGCCAACTGGGCCACGACGTGTTTTACCTCGAAGACACCGAGATGTGGCCGTATGACCCGATCCAAAACACCATCAGCGACGATTGCGGTTACAATGTCAGTTACCTGCGCGGCGTGATGGAAAGACTCGGGCTGGCCGACCGCTGGATGTATCGGAGCGCGCCTGATGCCAGTTACCATGGCCATACCGAAGCGGAAGCGAAAGAGATTTGCGCGACCGCCGACCTCTTCCTGAACGTCTCGGGCTGCGGCTGGTTGCGGCCCGAGTATCTCGCCATCCCCCACAAGGCGTTCCTCGATTCCGACCCGATGTTCACGCAGGTGGCGCTCGCGTCCGGCAACCAGGACGTGTTCGAGCGGATCCGCGCGCACGACCGTCACTTCACGTTCGCCGAGAACATCGGGGCGCGCGACTGCCGGGTTCCCCACGCCGGTTTTCATTGGATTCCGACGCGCCAACCGGTGGTGCTCGACTGGTGGAAGGCCGCGCCGGAAGCGCCCCGCGATGTCTTCACCACGGTGATGAACTGGGTGTCCTACAAGAATTGTGAATACAACGGCGAAACCTGGGGACAAAAGGACGTGGAGTTCCTCAAGTTTCTCGATCTCCCGCAGCGGACGGCGCAGAAGTTCGAAATCGCCATGGGCATGGGGCCCGGCATGAAACGTCCCACGGACGTGCTTCAGCAGAAAGGCTGGCAGATCATCGAGCCGGCGGACCGGCTGCCCGACCCGTGGAGCTATCGCGAGTATTTGAGGCACTCCCGGGGCGAATGGAGCGTCGCCAAGGAGGGCTACGTCAAATCGCGCAGCGGATGGTTCAGTTGCCGTAGTGCCTGCTATCTCGCGCTCGGGCGACCGTGCGTGCTACAGGACACGGCTTGGAGCAACGTCTACCCCACCGGCCACGGGTTGTTCGCGTTTCGCACCGCCGACGAAGCGGTGGCGGGAATCGAGGCGATCAACGCTGACTACGCCGCGCATTCACGCGCCGCGTGCGCGTTGGCCGCGAAAATGTTCGATGCGCGCACGGTTCTCGCCGATCTTCTCGCGAAAGCCATCGCATGAGCCGGCCGATCGCCATCTTCACGGGATATCTCGCCCGGTATCCGCTCGGCGGCCACCTCTTGTCGCAGTATCACTTTCTCGCCGGCCTGACGAAACTCAGCTACGAGGTCGTCTTCCTCGAACACTATGGCTGGTCCCATGCGTGTTATGACCCGCGCGCCAACACGATGACCAACGATCCCGCGTACGGCCTGGAGCAGATCCTTCCGTTCTTCCAACGAATCGGCGTGCACCGCTGGTGTTACGTGGACGCGTCTGAGAACTGGCATGGCCTGCAACGCGACGAGGTCCGAACATTGTGCCGCGATGCGGCATTCGTGATCAGTTCGTCCTGCACTACATGGCTTGAAGAATTGCGCGAATGCCCGACGCGCATCTTTGTCGATATCGACCCCGGCTTCACCCAATTCAGGATGTCGACCGCGCTGGGTCCTTCCTGTCCGGGCTACGCGTCGCCGCGCGATTTCAACTTTCACTTCACCTGTGGCGAACGGATTGGCCAACCCGATTGCCCGATCCCGACGCACGGCCTGCGCTGGCATCCATTTCGGCAACCTCTCGCGCTCGACCTGATCTCTCCGCGGTTCACTCCTGAGGCCACGCGATTCACAACGGTGATGAGCTGGAACGCCTACGGCAGCGTCGAGTACCAAGGCGTGAACTACGGACAAAAGAGTGTCGAGGTCCTCAAGTATCTCGATTTGCCCCGACGCGTCGGGAATGTGTTGGAGATTGCGCTCGGCGGTGTGAACGCTCCCGTGCAATTGTTGCGCGATTCCGGCTGGACCGTTACCGAAGCGCTGGCCGTTACGTTGAGCGTCGAGGCTTACCTCGATTACATTGGCCGCTCCCGTGGCGAATGTAGCGTCGCCAAGGAAGCGTATGTCAAGACGCGCTGTGGTTGGTTCAGCGATCGTACGGTCGCCTACCTCGCTACGGGCAAGCCCGCCATCGTGCAGGACACCGGCTTCAGTGACGTTCTTCCCTGCGGTGAGGGACTCTTCGCCTTCCAGACAGCGGATGACGTCGTGAACGCGGTCGAAACAATCGGGACAGACTATGAGCGCCATTGCCGGGCCGCGAGGCGAATCGCCCGGGAGTATTTTGATTCGGACAAGGTACTGCGAACGATGCTCCAAACGTGCGGCTTGCCCATCCCACGCTAGTCGGGCTTCACGAATTTTTTCGGCATGCTCAGCTTGATCAGGTTCAGGTGCTTCGCGCAGAGATCCAGCAAGGCGGTGGCCAACCGCACACTTCGGCGCGTGCGCAGTTCGAGATAGCCCGCCCACAGGCCGATCACCGCCAGCGGAAATACGGTGAGTCCCCACAAGATCCACAAAGGCACTTCCGCCATGGGCAACGCCAGCGACCACCACAATCGCGCCGCCAGACACATGCCGACCGCCATCGCGAAGAACGACATCTTCCCGAGGAACGTCCACCCGCCCTTCAGGTGCGCCCGCAGCAGCCGCTTCTCGCCCCCGTGGTTTTCCGCCACGGTCTTGACATCCACCCGCGTGAAGCGGTCGCCGTAAATGCTCAGGTCAAATTCGTCCCAGCCACTATCGGTTCGCGACTGCCACTGATCGTGGTCCAGCAATTCCAGCAGCGCCTCCAGAAACGTGAATCGCTCGATGCTCTTTTCGTTCCAGTAGTTGAGCGTGTGCACCGACCCCAATCCTTTGTACTGCGCGGCCAGGGCGCGCACTGTCTGATACGCCGCCGCCGGCGTCTCAGAACGTCGCAGCCGCCGCGCGTACTTCGGCCATCCGCGCACCACCGGCTGCAGCAGGTACAAAATCGCCACCAGCGGACGCGACCACCATTGCAGTTGCCACGGCGGCAATTCCACGCACACCGCCGCGACCGTGGCGACCACCAAACTCGCGCAGAGGCTGAGCGCGGGCAGCGGCCACAACGCCGGCCACACCGTCGCCAGCAGCAACGCCCCGAGCGTAAACACGACATGCCATTCCAAACTCGTTACGAGCGTGAGCAGTCCGCTCGGCTCGGGCGTGTACAGCGTCTGGAACAGCGCGCTGCCAAACGCGCCGTGGTAAATGACGTTTCTTCCAAAGAATCCGGCGATCCGCGATGGACTGTAGATGCGCCCGCGCCAGCGCATCCCGCCCAGGCTGTTGAAAAACTCGGGATGCTTGCGACGCAGGAGCGCCTCCGCCACGCCGTAGCCGCGCTGCTGTTTCAGGTACGCCTGGATGGTGTTGCGGCGGTAATGCCACACGAAACCCGAATGCGAAAACGCAATCTTCCGCCCGCGCTGCAGCAGCCGCCAGCACACATCCACGTCATCCCCCGCCGCGCGAAATTGCCGGTCGAACCCGTGAATCTCTTCGAGCGCCCACTTCCAAAACGCCATGTTGCAGCCGGGAATGTGCTCGGCGCTGCGGTCGTCCAGCATCACGTGCGCGGGTCCGCCCGGCGATACGGCCACGCAGGCCGCCACCGGGCTGTCTTCGGGCGGCGGGAAATTGTGGCCCCCGATCGCGCACGCGTCGGTCTTGAGGAGGTCGCCCACGACGTAATACAACCAGTCTTCATCCACCCGGCAATCGCTGTCGGTAAACGCGACGATTTCCCCCGCCGCGGCCTCGATGCCCGTGTTGCGCGCCGCGCTCAGGCCCATGTTCTCCTGGTGGATCGTGCGCACCGTCGGATAATGCGACGCGACCCGTGCCGTGTCATCTGTCGAGCCGTCGTCCACGAGGATGATCTCGTAGTTCGGGTAATTCAGGTGCGTCAGCGAATCGAGGCACGCGGGCAACGTCCGCCCGCCGTTGTAACTGGCCACGACCACGCTGACCTTCGGATAGTGCGGCAGCGGAAAGTACGGCGCCCGCTTGTATTGTTCCGCGACCGCATAAAACGACGGACGCGGCTTGCGGTCGCGCGTGGTCAGCCCGAAATACCAGTTCTCGATCTGGTGCCCGCCCGTGTGCCAGTCGTCCGTGAACGAAAAGATGAACGTCCCCGCCAGACCCTCGCGGCAGGCGATCTCGATGTGCCCGCTCAGGATTTGCGCCTTGGCGTCCTCGCCCTCGCGCACCGAATCGATCCCGAATTCCGCCAGCACCAGCGGCTTGTCGCCCGCGATGTTCTGGAGCCGGTCGAGATAGTTGGCGAACGGGCGCGGATCGTGCAGGTACACGTTGAAGCTGACAAAATCGATGCTGGTCGGTTGCAGGAACTCGGTGGTGGGAAAATTGACGAACGTGACGAGCCGTTGCGGGTCCACTTGCTTGACAATCGCCGCGAGTTCATCAATGAAGTGCGCGATGCGCGTCGCCCCGTACCAGCGGGCGATGTCGGGCGGGATTTCGTTGGCCAACGTCAGGGCGAACACCGCCGGGTGACCCGCCACCGCCTCGGCCGCTTGCCGCGTGGCCCGCCGCGCAAACTGGATGGTCTCCACGTCTTCGAGGAAACACGTGTGCTTGGGCCAATAATAGTCCACCAGCACCTTCAACCCGTGTTCCTGCGCGAGGTCGAGGAACCAGCGCGGCGGCACGTGATAGACGCGCAGGCAGTTCGCGTGAAGCTGGTTCATCAACTCGAAATCGCGGGCCACCTGCTCGGGTTTCGGGAACGTGCCGCCCGTTTCATCCGGCTGGAACGGACCGTAGGTCACGCCGCGTGGATGAAACTTTTGCGGGCCGACCCGGAAGAACTTGCCGTCGGCAAGGATCCGCTCCGCCGGGGTGGCCACGCGCGGTGGTTTCCCAGAAACAGGCTCGGACGCCGCGACACGATCCGCCGACCTCGAAACCTTCGGGGCGGGTGTCACTGTCAGAGCGTCGATGACTCGGGAAGTTGGCACGGATTTATTCGTGTTGAGGGCGCTACAACGACCAGAACGAGCAAGAGAAAGTTTACCAGACAATCCCGCCACCGTCAATCCACGCCCGAACCGGGTACTGCCCCAATTTGCTGTTTGTGGAGGGACGCGCTCCGTCGCGTCCGCAATGGCCCAAAAAACCGCCCCAAATACCCCACCCGGACCCAAAATTGCCCGGTTTCACCCCTCAAGCGAACCCAATTTTAGTGGGAACGAACCCAACCGTTTTTCCCGATTCCAATTTCCCTAACCACCTATCGCCCTGACCCATACACGCGCCATTTCGCTCACACGTCGTTGGGTTCGTTTCGCAAAAAGTACCTATTTGCGTGACGTTGTCCTCTTGCAGTCGCGCGCCTGATAAGCGCGGACCGGCCGTCCGGCCCGCCGTCGATTGTAGGCCGCGTGCCTTCACGCGGCGATCAGTGCCCGTCCCGCTAACTCTCCGCCTGGGCCTTCTTGGCGGCCTGGGCTTCGGCGACGACCTTCAGGGCGACGTGTTGGGGGACCTGTTCGTAGTGGGAAAATTCCATCTCGAACGACGCGCGGCCACCGGTCATCGACCGCAGTTCGCTGGCGTACTTGAACAGTTCCGCCTGCGGCACCTGGCCCTTGATGGCTTGCAAGCCGTCCGCCGGCTCGACGCTGAGAATGCGTCCGCGGCGGTGGTTGAGGTCGCCCGTGATATCGCCCATGTACTGGTCGGGAACGAACACGGTAACGTTCATGATCGGTTCGAGCAGTGCGGGCCGCGCCTTCTGCATCGCTTCCTTGAACGCGTGCAACCCCGCGATCTTGAAACTGATTTCGTTCGAGTCAACGTCGTGATACGAGCCGTCATACACAATCGCCCGCACGTCGACCACCGGGAAACCCGCCACTACCCCGCCCTGCATTCCTTCCATGCAGCCTTTTTCGACCGCCGGAATGAAATTGCGCGGGATGGACCCGCCGACCACTTCGCTGGCGAACTCGAAGCCCTTGCCCCGCTGCTGAGGCTCGATCTTCACGTAGGCTTCGCCGTACTGGCCGTGGCCGCCGGATTGTTTCTTGTGCTTGTAGTGGCCGTCGCCTTTGGCGGTGATGGTCTCCTTGTAATCCACCTTCGGCGTGCTGAGATCGACGTTCACCCCCAGCCGCTTCTTCAAATTGTCCACGACAACCGCCAGATGCTGGTCGCCCATCCCCGAAATGATCAACTCCTTCGTGTTCGGGTTGCGCTCCATGTGAAACGTCGGGTCTTCCTCGACCAGCCGATGCAGCGCGATGCTGATCTTCTCTTCGTCCTTCGCCGTGTGCGGATGCACCGCGTAACTCATCACCGACCTCGGGAACTTGATCGGCGGGAACTTCACAACCTTGGCGGGGTCGCACAGCGTATTGTTGATGTGCGTGTCCTTGAGCTTGGCCAGCGCGACAATCTCGCCCGGACCGGCCTCACCGACGATGGATTGCGTCTTCCCCTGCATGCTCAGCAACTGCGGGATGCGTTCCTTCCCGCTGCGCGTGGCGTTGACCACGTCCATGTCGGGTTTCAACGTGCCCGAAACCACCCGCACATACGCCAGGTGCCCCGCGTACGGGTCCACCGTCGCTTTGAACACGAACCCGCTGAACGGCGCGTCCGCCTTCGGCTCGACGCTGCCCCCGTCTTCCGTGGCGACCGCGCCCACATCGGCTGGCGACGGCAGCAACGCGGTGACGCCTTCCAACAAATTGCGGACGCCGACCTCTTTCTCCGCGCAGCCGCAGTAAATCGGCACGGTCGTGCCGCGGGCGACGCCGACGTGCGTGCCCTGGGTGATCTCGTCGACCGTCAACGCCTGCCCGCCGAGGAATTCTTCGAGCAGTTTGTCGTCCTGTTCGGCGGCGGCTTCTTCCAGGCTCTCGTGCGATTTGTGAAATTGATCGCGCAATTCCGCCGGCACGTCCGCTTCGGGCGTGGTGCGCAGGTTCAGCACCTTCGTAAAACCCGATTCCTTGCCCAGCGGCAGTTCGAATGGAATGCAGTTCTTCCCAAACACGCCGCGAATCTGCTCGACGCACCGGAAAAAGTCGCTGTTCTCCTTGTCGAGCTTGTTGACGAATATCAGCCGCGGTTTCTGCATCTCGTCGAGCATCTTCCAGATGCGGCGCGCCCCGACCTCGACGCCGCCCACCCCGTCGATGACGACGATCGCCGCGTCCGCCGCGCGGATGGCGGCCATCGTGTCGCCGAAGAAATCGGAAAAACCCGGCGTGTCCAGCAGCGTGACCCGATGGCCCTCCCACTGGCAGTGCAACGTCTTGGCGTGAATGGTGATTTTGCGTTCGATCTCGTCGGGCAAACAATCCGCGGCGCTGGTCCCGTTGGCGACCCGTCCGTGGGTGTTCACCGCCTTGGAGATGAACAGCACGGCGTCGATCAACGAGCTTTTGCCGCTGGAAGCGTGGCCGACGATGGCTACCGTGCGAATCTTCGAGATGTCAACTGACATGTGGAGAATCTCCGTCAAAAACTGGTTTCGGTCGTAAAACTCCGCCTGACTCGCCGGGGCGAGGCTGCCTGAGATTGAACCCTAAAACCCGGTGAATCAAGCAAAAAGCCCGTGCCGCCTGATGCTCATGATTCGGGCTTGACGGCCCATATGATTTGCTCTAAAGACCAACCGAGAGCTATCGACGGATTAGTCGTTAACCTGCATAACAAAAGAGGAGGAGAAAGATGAGCAAACGTCTACTACGCGCAGCCATGGCTTTGGGTATTGCCGCGCTCGCGCTGTCGTTCACGGAACCGGTTCGGGCACAAGACACTTCCACAAACGCGCCGCCCCCCAAGATGAAACGGCACCAATTCACGGGTGAGGTCACGGCGATTGACGCAAAGGCCGGCACCGTCATCGTCAAGAAGGCAGGAGCGGACAGCAAGACCTTCAAGATCGGCGAAAAGACCAAGTACAGCACCGCCGACAAGAAGGACGCGGCCCTCGCGGATATCAAGGTCGGCGACAAAGTCACCGTGTCGTATACCGAAGACGAAGGCGGCGTTTTGACCGCGCACAAGATCGGCCCGCCCGCATCGGCGAAGTAAGGAAGCCAGCTAACAGACCGATTCGTTGCGACCAATTCGGTCGCGGCATTTCAACAGGGAATCCACCATGGATTCCCTGTTTTCGTTTCCTCACGCGTCGCGGTTGAGGTACCGCGCCACGCCCTCCTCGAATTTCGGCTGTGGCAGCACAAATTCGCGCTCCGCCGGCTTGGGATCGCCCACGTTGTCTTCCTGCAACATCAGAAGTTGATCGCGCGTGAAGGGCGGATTCGCGAGAAACGTCTCGAAGACCGCGGCCTGCACCCGCGCGATCGGCAATGGCAGGTGGACCTTCTTCTTCCGCGTACCGAGGATCTCCTGCAGCTTGTCATATAGGTCGTTCCATGTGAACGCCCCCGGCCCGCACAGGTCGTAGGTCTTGCCAACGCTCTCATCGTTCCGCACCGCCCCGACAAACGCTTTCGCGACGTTCTCCACCGAAATGGGCTGGATTTTGGTGTTGCCGCTCCCCAACACCGGGATGAACGGCAGCCGCCGCACGATCTGCGCCAGCGTGTTGATCCCCTTGTCCCTCGGGCCGTAAATGAACGACGGGCGGAAAATCGTCCAAGCCAAGCCGCCTTTGCGCACGGCTTCTTCCCCGGCCCATTTGGTCTGGTGATAACGGCTCCGCGCGTTCTCGCGCGTGCCCAGCGCGCTCATGTGCACGAGCCGTCTCACCCCCGCCTTCTTCGCTTCATCGATCACGTACCGGGTCGCCTGCGCGTGCACCCGCTCGAACGTGTTCTCTTTCCATTCGTGGATGATGCCCACCAGATGAATGACGCAGTTCGCGTCCTTCATCGCGCCTTCGATGGACGGCGCATACAATACGTTGCCGTGAAATAATTCCACGCCGTATCGCTCCGCCAACCATTGGGCCCGTTGCGGCTCGCGCACGATGGCGCGGACGGGATAACCCGCCGCGCGCGCCTGCTTGACGACTTCTTCGCCAACGAAGCCCGTGGCCCCGGTAATTACAATCATCGAATCGTCACCTTCATTCCGGTTTGGCTGCGTATTCCACGCGTCCGCCAATCACCGTCTTCAACACGTCGAACTTGTCCGTGAAAATCACCATGTCCGCGTCTTTGCGTGGTTCGATGCTGCCTTTGCGGCCGCCCATGCCCAGCGCGCGCGCGGGGTTCAGGCTCGCCATCCGTACCGCATCGGTCAGCGTCGCGCCCGCCAGCTCAACCATGTTCCGAACCATCTGGACCATCGTCGATACGCTGCCGGCCAGTGACATGCCGTCGGTGGTCATCCCCACGCCGTCCCGCACGACCGCGCTGGTCTCTCCAACGGAAAACCCGGTGCCCTCGGGCAATCCCGCGCCCGCCGTCGCATCGGTGATCAGGCACACCTTGTCCACGCCCTTGGCCCGCATCGCCAGCCGCATCAGTTCGGGGTGCACATGTTTGCCGTCCGCGATCAATTCCACCATGACCCGCTCGTCGGCCAGAAACGTCTCCAGCGCGCCGGGCGCTCGATACGGCCCCGACTTGGTCGTGCTCGACATGCAATTGAACAAATGCGTGGCGTGACACAGGCCGCGGTCCACCGCCGCGCGCGCCTGTTCGTAGCTGGCCGCCGTATGGCCGCCGCTCGGCAGCATCTCCCGCTCCAGCAGCGCGTCGATGAGCTCCAGCGCTCCGTTCGCCTCCGGTGCCAGCGTCAGTTGCGTCACCAACCCGTCACGGTCGAGCCACGGCAGGTACTCCGCCGGGTTCGCGTCGCGGATGTATTGCGACGGCTGCGCCCCGTTGCGCTCCCGGGAAATATACGGCCCCTCGACGTGCGCCCCGACGATTTGCGCCCCGCCAAAATCGTGTCCCATCGCGTCGGCAACCGCCTGCAACGCCGCGCCGATCTTTTCTGTCGAGTGCGTCGTGGTCGTCGGCGTCATCGTGGTTGTGCCGCCAGCCGCGTGAAATTTCGCGATCTGCGCCAGCGCTTCGACCGTCCCGTCCATCGTGTCGCGGCCCAGCGCGCCGTGAACGTGCATGTCGACGAACCCGGGCGCAACGTAGTTGTTCTGCGCGTCGATCACCTGCGCGTCTTCCGGCCACAACACCTGCGCCGTCGGCGCCACCTGCTTGATCTTGCCGCCGTCGATCACCACACAATGTTGCTCCAGCACGGCGTGCGGAGCGATTACCCGTCCATTGATGATTACCATCATATCCCGCGCAGTATGGCGAGCACCTGCCGGTCAGACAAGCCGGAATGATTCGTCGGGAACAAATCTATTTCAGAAACGTCCTCACCTCGCACCCGTTCGGCGTCAAGCGGATCGTCACGGCGCCATCGTCGTCGGTGCGGAGGTAGGTGATGCCGCGCGCCGCAAGCCGGTCGCGCAGCGCCGGTTCGGGATACCGGTGGCTATCGCCGGCATTGACGATTTGCACGACGGTTTCGGGACGCACCGTGTCGAGAAATTCCGCCGTGCACGATGACTCCTTGGAATTCTGTCCCTTCACCACAACCTGGGCGTGGAAACCGCCAAACTCTTTCAGCATCCGTCTCTCGACCGTCTCGCCGGCATCGGACATCAACAGCACCCGCGTCGGTCCGTAGTCGACGGCCAGCACCAGCGCGTTGTCATCGGCGCGGCTCGCGACCATGCCGGGCAGCGGATTCAAGACGCGAATATGAACATTCGATGCGGAACTGAGGTCGTCACCGGCTTCCACTGCGCGCAGGGGAATTCCCCGCGCTTTGATCTGGTCGACCCATTCCGCGCAATACTTCGAGCGCGAAAGGATTCCGCTCCAGATCGCCTCCCGGGACCCAACTTCACTCACTACGACCGTCAACCCCGCCGCATGGGCCTTGTCGCCGCAGGTGAGCACGGTCGCGGCCAGGCGATTCACGCCTTCCGACCGCAAGAACGGGACCACGACGTGCATCCCATCCCAGCCTCCGCCGCCGTCGATCAACATGTCGTGGTGGCTGCCGAGCACCCGGGCAAAGATCGACGTGCCATCGGTCAACGACAACACGGTGAGATCGACCTCGTTCGACGGCCCGCCGCGCAGGAACAACGCCGCGGCCACGCACGACACCGTCAGGGCCGCGATGACCCGCCGACGTTGCACGGAAATCTTCTTGCTCAGCGCCAGCACGCCGAACCCGTAATACATCCACACGATCCACACGGGCGGCGCCTGGACGAACCAGTGTCCGAACGGGACAGCTCCGAGCCATTCCACGCCGCGGACCATCGCGGCGATCAAAAGACTGTTCGCGTTATTCAGGGTCAACGCCAGCCATGCGCTCGCGGCGTTGGCCAGCGCGGCGAGCAACCCGAGAGCGATGATGCACCCGAGCAACGGGATCACGATGAGGTTGGCAACGATGCTGATCGGCGTGAACAGGTTGAAATACAACGCCATCAACGGCACGAGACCGAGCCACGCCGCCACGGAACAACTCAGCAGTTGGATGACCCATCGCAGCCGTCGATCAAGTTTCTTTCTCCAGGTCGGTACGAATTCCTCGGGCAGAAACGGGTCCGTGGCAATCCGCGGCAACAACCGCGCTTCGATGGACGGCGTCAGCCTCACGATAGCCAGCACGACGGAAAACGACAGCAGGAACCCGCTGTTGAACAGTTGCGTCGGGGCGTACAGGAGAATCACCAGCGCCGCCGCTCCCAAGCTGTTCAAGGTGTCGGCGGGACGCACCAACATCCACCCGATCAACCACGCGCACGCCATGATGAGCGCCCGCACCGCGCCGGGATGCGCGCCGGTGGCGAACACGTACAGAACCAGCACCGGTACCGCGGCGACGGCGCACCATCGTCGTGGAATCCGCGCCGCGCGCAACACGATCAGCACGATTCCGGCGACCAGGCCGACGTGCAGGCCGTTGATGGAAAACACGTGGAAGACTCCCGTGCGCTGGAAATCCTTGTAGGTCTCGGTCGGAATTTCCGAGCGCTCGCCGATGACCATGCCCGCGAGCGCGCCGGCCAGCTTCGGTTCGTCTTCAAGGCCGAGGCGCAACGAGCGTTCGAGATACCGGCTCAATCGCAATGACGTGGCGATCACAGGATTGCCCTGGTCGTGGGCGGCCGCGTCGAGCGCGTCGTCTTTGCGGATGGTTGCGGTGAAATGGATCCCGCGTTGCTCCAGCCACCCGCGCCAATCGAATGCGCCCGGATTGCGCACCGTCTCCGGCACGCGCAACACTCCCGAAAACTGGATGAGATCGCCGTACCGCAACGGCGCGACCTCGCGCGCGTCGCTCACGAATACCAGGACCGTCCCGGTCGCGGGAACCCATTGCCCGTTTCGCTGCACCGCCCGCAGTTCGAGGGAAAAACGCAGTCGTTCCGAGTCGGTTTCGCCGGCGGGCGTGTCGCGCGCGCCCGTGTCCGTGACGATGACGCCTTGCAGATTGACGCTCTGGTCGCGAGGTTCGAGCAGCCGCGTGATGTCGATCGGCGACGAAATCGCTGTGGCCTGGCGATACCGGGCCATTCCCAACACGAGAACCGCCGCAAACAATGCGATCCGGGCCAACGCCGTGCGTCGCAAGAACAGGAAGAGAATCAGGCAACCAGCCGACGCCACGAGCAAAGGCGTCAACGCCCAACCAATGAGCGACCCGATCCAAATCCCCGAGGCGTAGGTGACCACAAGCCCCGCGAGTGGACGTTTCATATCTTCAGCGCCCGGTGTCGTCCGACAGTCACGGCGTCACGAATGGCCACGGTCACAAATCGTTTCGCGCGCGCGATGGACGCGGCGAGACCGTGACCCAGCGCCAGATTGGCGGCGATCGCCGCCGAGAACGCGCACCCGGTGCCGTGGGTCTTGATCCTTGACACCATCGCGGCGTGGTATTCGTAAACGCGCCGGCCATCGAACAGGACGTCCACGGCGCGGCTCGCCCCGGGCAGGTGTCCGCCCTTGACCAGAAACGGGACGCTGTATTTGTCCGCGAGCACACGGGCAGCCCGGCGCAAATCACCGAGTGTGCGAATGGCGCCACCAGTCAACGCTTCCGCCTCGGCAAGGTTTGGGGTCACCACCGCCGCGCGCGGAAAGAGTTTCGATGTGAGCGCGGTGACGGCATTTTTCTTGAGCAACAGCGCCCCGCTGCTGGCCACCATGACCGGATCGACCACCAACTTGGCGAATTTGCGACGGGCAAATCCGTGCGCGACCGCTTGGATGATCGCCGCATCGTACAACATACCGGTTTTCGCGCCGCCGACGGGGAACGCCTCGAAGATGCGATCCATCTGCTCGGCCACGAGGCGCGGTTGGAGGGATTGCACGGCGCTGACGCGCGCGGGATTCTGCGCCGTGATGCACGTGATGGCGCTCGTGCCGAAAACGCCGTGCGCGCGAAAGGTCTTCAGGTCGGCTTGAATGCCCGCGCCACCGCCGCTGTCGGAGCCGGCGACCGTGAGGGCGACTGCTGTTGTGCTTCTCCGTTTCACCCAGTCTCCGGGAAGGATTCTATCGTGCGGGCCGTGAAATGCAACGCGGGTCAATCGTCAGAGCCGGGCGCCAGGGGCACGAGCACTTTCTTCATGGCGACGTGCTGGGCAACTGGTTGGTGGATGCGGACGGTCCCGGTGGCGTGGCGGCGGCGGCGGGCGTCCCGTAGGCTTTGATGCGGACAACGGTGCTGACGCCGTCGTTGTCGGTAGTGAAGCGCAGGGCGATGATCTCGCCGGTTTTCAATTTGTCCACTGTGACCTTGTCTTTGTCGCGGAAGATGTACGTGCGCGGCGTGTAGGCGAACGTCCGCACGCCATCGGCCGTCCTGAGCCGGAGTTCATGCCGCTGGAAATCAATGTCCGTGAGCGTCCCTTTGGCGAACGGCAGTTTCTGGCGTTGCTGCCAGGCCTGTTCGCGCGCGAGGTCCGCGGCTGACCCGACCCGGTTCGTGGAATCTTCCGATCGGGCCGGTGCGGACGCAAACCACATCAGCCCGGCAAGGAGGAAGAGGAGCAGCAGAAGCTGTCGCGCCACGGCCATGGGACGACGGGGAAAGGTCACTTGGGTTTGACGCTGGGTGACGCTGGCGGCCGGGCTGCCGGCGGATTCACCGGGGCGGTCACTTGTTTGAGGTCCGGACGGGGCGGTGACGATCCCCCGACCGTGAGCGGCGGCGCGACCATCTGCGGAATCTGCCGCAGAAGCGCGTTGTGGTTCTTCGAGTCGATCTCGAACACGAGCGTCGTGTTGCCGACCTGGATTTTGTCGCCCGATGAAAGGGCGCACTCGAACACGCGGGCGCCATTGCGGTACGTGCCGTTGGTCGAGCCAAGATCCTTGAGTGAAAACTGGTCGTTGGCAAAGGTGAATCCGCAGTGCACGCGCGAAATGAACGAGTCGCGCACGGAGATTTCCGACTCGGGCAGACGACCGACGATCAGGGGTTTATTGCTGAATTCGAGCGTCTTTTCCGTGCCATCGGGCCGTTTATGAATGAGCAAGGGCATGATCGGCTAGCATCTCCAGAATTTCTTCGCGCTGCGCGCTATATTCAACATCTGGGAGCACGGGCGTCAAGCTTTCAGTGGACAACGCGCCCTCCAGCTCCACCCAGCTCTTGCAACCACCGTAGGACTCGCGCAGGGCGAACCTCTCGGGAGCCGGCCGGCGATAGACGCGCGTGACAAGCGCGTGCAACCCCGGTTCGCGTCCGAACTGGAACCGCTCCTGCAGAATTTGCTCGCTCCAAATATGTCGTCCCTGCAGGCGCTTGAGCGCTTCGGGGCCGGTAATCTGGACGATGGCGTCGGCGACCGCGTAATACTCGATGTCGACGGCATCCTTCGGCGCGGCCGCGGCGATGTCGCGCAACCGGGGGCGTTTGGACGGGATGATGGAGCGCTCGGCCTCGTGATATTGCGTTGGGAACAGCCAGAATTCACGATGGTCAACGTGAAACTCGCCGCGCTGTTCGCGAATGCCGCCTTTGCGGAGGATCAGGACCTGTTCGCCCTGGCCCAACGCGTCCACAACGACCGCCCATTCTTTGAAAGCGATATGGCTGCTCGGTTGCATTGCCCGACAACTACTTAGCGCATCCGCCGCAACCTGTCCATCGGAAAGCCGGGCAGGGATTGTCAACGAGCTTGCGCCCCCTCCTGTCCTGGGCTATAAACAGGCGGTGACAGATCTCGGGCTTCGCTATGAAATATCGCATTCTCAAAGGCACCAATCTCCGCGTTTCCGAAGTCGGTTTCGGCGTGTGGACGGTCGGAACCAAAATGTGGGGAGTCGCGGATGAAGATTACGACACGGGGGTCCGGCTGTTGCGGCAGGCCCGCGATCTGGGCGTGAATTTCTTCGACTCGGCCGACGTCTATGGTGACGGCAAGGGCGAGGTCGTACTGGCCCAGGCATTCGAGGGACGCCGTGACGACATCGTGATCGCCACGAAATTCGGTTACGATTTTTACAATCACCCCGGCGTGCAACCCGGCCAGCGCGAGCGGCCCCATAATTGGTCGCCGGATTTCATTCGGATGGCATGCGAACAAAGCTTGCGGCGATTGAAGACCGACCGCATCGATTTCTACCAACTCCACAACCCGCGTATCGAGACCATCCGCACCGACGAGGTGTTCGCCACGCTGCGCGAGTTGCGGGAAGCCGGCAAGATTCTTGCGTTCGGCGTCGCGCTGGGGCCGGCGATCGACCGCCGGCAAATTGCCGAAGGGATTGCGGCGCTGCGGGAACGCGGCGCGCACGTGCAGATCATTTATAATTTGTTCGAGCAAATGATCGGCCAGCCGATTTTTCCCGTGGCCCGCGAGTGCGATTTGAGCGTGTTTACGCGCGTGCCGCACTGCTCCGGGTTGCTCGAAGGCGCCTATGCCGAGACTACGACGTTCAGCAAGGACGACCATCGGAGCTTCCGCGTGGCCGATGACGCCAAGCGCAAGGCGTGGCTGGTGGACGGCCTGAAGAAGGTGGACCAGATCGCGTTCCTGACGAAGGATACGGGGCGGACGCTGGGTCAGGCGGCCATCAAGTTCATCCTCGCGGAACCGAGTGTCGGTTCGGTGTTACCGAACATCTACAACGAGCGGCAGCTCCATGAATTCGCGGCGGCCCCGGACACACCGGACCTGACGGACGCGGAATTGTCCAGCCTGTCCGAATTGCACGCGAAGAATTACGGCCTCGTCCCCGCCGCGTAGTCGACGTTTTTGGACAGATGCGCTGCCAGTCCTATTCTGCTCCCGACTGGGTTACGGTGAACGCCTCGCCAGCAATGCTGATCATGCCCGTGAGAACGTTGCTGGTCGCGTTAGTCGCGACCGTATAAGTGACCGATCCCTTGCCCGTGATATTCGTTCCGCCATTGATCGTGATCCAGCTATTCGTGGTGCTGGCAATCCAGTCACAGTCGCTGAAGTTGGGGGTCACCTTCACGGTACCGGTGCCGCCGGCGGCCTTGAGTTTGCCGGACTTTGGGCTCAGCTTGAACGTGCAGCCTCCCGCCGCCTGATTGACGGTGAACGTCTGGTCCGCGATGGTTATCGTGCCGGTCAGTGGCGTGGTGTTGGTGTTGCCGGGGACGGTGTAATCGACTTTGGCGCTGCCGGTGTAGTTGCTGCCGGAGGTGATCGTGATCCAGGTATTCGTGGTGCTGGCCGTCCACGAGCAGGTGGTACTCTTGGCTTTCACGCTCACGTTTTTCGAGCCGCCCTTGGCCGCGAGTGTGACATTCGTTGCGCTCAGTGTGTTGGTGCATGAACTGGCGGTGAATAGGGCGGTCGGAATACCGCCCAATGTTGTGCCGAAGCCCGTGGCCCCGAGCAAGTAATAGGCTGTCGCAGGGTCGTAACCCGTAGCAGTAGCGAACACAGACGGACCATCCAGCGTGGGGGCGTTCCCTTGAAAATAGACTGCTGTCAGGCTGGTGCAGTCAGAGAATGCATAGTCCCCGATGCTGGTGACGCTGCTGGGGACCGTAACGCTGGTCAGATTGGTGCAGTCATGGAACGCGTTGGACCCGATGCTGGTGACCGGCAGCGTACCGATCAGACTGGGGATGGTCACGTCAGCGTCGGAGCAGTCGTATCCGGTGATGGTGATCGCGCTGTTATTGGTCGTGTACGTGTAGGGCAGCGTGATCGACCACGAAGACAGCTGGTACAGGCCCACTTGACTTGGCGTATGATACGGGTAGCCGATGGGCTCCTCGACAATGCCGACGTTGGGCGCCAGCACGGCGTCGGTCACAGTAAGTGATTTGGTGCCCTTTTTGGTTTTTACGGTTGCTTTGACAGTCAGTTCCACGCAGTTCGAAAACGTTCCCGCTGGAACGGTCACCGTTCCGGCGGAGGTCACTGTGTAAGAGTACGAGACCGGCCAGGTGGAGGAGGATCCATTGCGCGTGGTGGTGGCGGTGGTGGTAGACTTGTACGTACCCCCTTTGGACAGCGATTGCTCGTCAAGGAATACCATGGGCGGATCGAAGGTCAGAGTTCCACCCTCCAAGTTGCCGGAAGCGATTCGTGAAGCTCCATACCATAACAATTGATCGCCGGAATAGTTCAAGTACACGGTCACGTTCGAGCCACCGTAGTAGGTGTCGACAGCGCTGCCAGCAAACACGTCATTTCCATCGAAAGTCGCATTCGTGAAAATTTGCATTTCCTGCACCGCGCTGTTGTCGATGGTCGCTACGAATGTTTTTTGGTCTCCGCTTTGCAGCGGGAAATACTGCTGCAACAGTGTTCCCGCCTGCGCCGCTGGCGCGGCCAGGCAAAGCAGACCGGCAATTACAGTTAGAAGCACGGTTTCACCAGACGTGCTCATCGTTCGTCGCAATTCAGTTCGCATATTTTTGATCCTCAATTACAAGTTGACCGACATTTACCATATGACATACGCCCCGCGACCATCGCGGGCCATTCAGTCGGACGAGCACTCATGATACCGGCGCCCTTTCGTTCGGGTCGCCCGGCACTACTGAAGAAATTCCCATCGACTGCATGGTGGGGCCGAAAAGGGATGGGCAACAGGACTTCCTTCGGCATCGGATGCCAGATCGCGGCGAGTGCGGCCGATGTCCGATTGAGTCCAGTGCTTCTCCTTCACTTGAGCCCAAGATTTGACGAGGTGGAGCAGACGTGGCCGCATCTCAATCAACGATTGTGAAAATAATCACTAGCGCAGACCGGGGTCAAGCCCGAAAACCATCCTCTGCTGGTCGGTCCTTCCCGAGCCGTTTCCATCGGCGATTTGCCATAGCGGCGCCAGGAGCGCCATGCCGCCACGAGGCCGGCCAACTCGCCTGGCTGATGCTCGCCTCAACATTTGCCATCCTCGTCCGAGCCCTCCGCTACGGAACCAATCTCAGCCCGCGTGCTCCGTGAGCCGGTGCTATTCTGCTCCCGACTGGGTTACGGTGAACGTCTCGCCGACAATGGTGATCATGCCCGTGAGAACGTTGCTGGTCGCGTTAGTCGCGACCGTATAAGTGACCGATCCCTTGCCCATGACATTCGTTCCGCCATTGATCGTGATCCAGCTATTCGTGGTGCTCGCGATCCAGTCACAGTCGCTGAAGTTGGGGGTCACCTTCACGGCACCGGTGCCGCCGGCGGCCTTGAGTTTGCCGGACTTTGGGCTCAGCTTGAACGTGCAGCCTCCCGCCGCCTGATTGACCGTGACCATCTGGTCGGCGATGGTTATCGTGCCGCTCAAGATCGTAGTGTTCGTATTGCCAGGGACGCTGTAATCGACCTTGCCGTTGCCCGTGTAGGTGCTGCCGGAGGTGATCGTGATCCAGCTATTCGTGGTGCTGGCCGTCCAAGGGGGGCAGTCGGTACCCTTGACCTTCACGCTCACGTTTTTCGAGCCGCCCTTGGCCGCGAGTGTGACATTCGTCGCGCTCAACGTATAGGTGCAATTCTCGGGGGATGGAGCAGTCGGTTTGGAAGCTCTCTTAATCGTCCCGTCCGCCGGAGGAGTCGAACCAGTGCCACCGTTGCCAAAATCCCGCGTGCCTTCGCCCCAATAGATAGAATCATTGTCCAAAGACAACCCGAATGGATTGTTGAGTCCTCGTGCAATGGTGATCGTCGCTCCCCCGGCCACGGGCACAGCACGTATTGTCCCTGTGCTTTGGGTCGCTTTGTTAGCAAAACCCTCACCCCAATAGATATAGGAGTCGTCAACGACCGGGCACACCGGGAGATTCAGGCCACTGGCTACCGTCGTAACGCTTCCCCCGCTGGTGGCCACTTTTTTGATCGCCCCATTCGAATACTCGTTCCAGTACACCTCGCCTGCATACACTTTAATCTGCGCAAGCGAGGCATCGGCACCTGTGGCCAGCGTGGTAACCACACCGCCGGTATTGGCCACCTGCTTCACCGTGCTGTCACCGGGATCCACCCAGTAAACATCGGTGCCATCCGTGCCCACGGACAGCACATGCCCGGCTGTAACGGCCAATATGGTTACCGCCCCACCCTCCAGCGGGACGGACCGGATATCATTATACCCACAATCGTCGGCATCGCCCTCCCCCCAAAATACGCTGGTGGTGTCCTTGTCAAGAAAGGTCGGAATACAACCCGAAGCTAACTCCGTGATCGAACCACCCGCCAGTGTCATCCGACTGATACCGCCGGGTGGGTTGTCCCAGTTTAGACTGAAGTACACATACTGGTTGTCCACAGCGATGCCGAGAGGAGCGTTCAACCCGGATGCCAAGGTCGTAATCGTTCCCGAATTGACCGGCACCTTCCTGATCGCTCCCAGTCCAGATGCCAAGCTGAAACACTCAGTCCAATAGACATCGGTGTCATCCACGGCGATCCCACACACGTTGCGCAGACCGGTTGCCAAGGTGGTTACGGTTTGACCCTGAACGGGAACGCTCGCCGCGAAGAGCAGCGCAAAGAAGAGAAGACTGAATGTTTTCATGATTTCCTCTGGAGTTCTATGATTTGTTGTCTTGGGATAATGTCTCCCCGCCTGCGAAAGGCACGCTGTTGAATTTCGTGGATGGACAAATGGGTAGAGCGCTGAGGGTGCACTCGTCGCGAACCTGGGCCAGGTAAAAGGCAACAGGACTCCGGGACGCGTTCGGTACCGGACACGCCCGTGATGACGGAACTATGGTTCGAATCCATTCTCGCACCGACTCGAACCCGAGACCAGGCAGACGAGAGCCTGTGGCTACTTGCCCCTCACCATTGTGAAAAATATCACCAAGCCAATCCTCCTGTCCAACAATTTCGGGCTTCCGGCGTTGGCTCAAGGTGAAAAGGGTCTCGCAAACTGAGTCCGTGGACGTTGCGGTTTCACAAGAGCAGCGGCGGCAAAACCGACTTCAACCCACGCGCTACGAGCGAGGCTTCAACTTGCGGCGGCGGATGGCGAAGCTTTGGGGGTCGATTTCTTCAGGCGCGTTTTGACGCGTCTCAGGTAGGCGGTGCGACGGCGGCGTTTTTCGACTTTATTGTATTGTTTGCTCATGCGGTATTCTTTTTTGGTTTCTTCGCGAAGCGCGCGATGGCTTTCTTCGCATCCTGGACAATCGGATCGCCGTGGGCGAACGTGGCGATCTTAAAGTCGAGTTCGAGCAGCTTTTCCAACGACCTCAGGATTTGCTTCTTGTCTTCGATGTAGGCGTCGGGCAGCAGCGTCAATCCCTTGCCGTTCTGATTGACCAGGGTGTCCCCCAGCAAAACGATCCCACCGCTTGACTTGGAGAAGTAGGCCGTCTCGCCGTCTGAACTGCCGGGAAGATGCACGGCTTTTACTCCGCCCGGCAGGCGCTCGCCATCCATCAGCAGGATATCGATCTTCGTCTCACAATCGGCCTTCGCCTTTTCATGGGCGTACACCTGGATCTCGTACTGTTTGCGGAACCAGTCCGCGGCCCGGTCATGGTGGGCGTTGGTCAGGAGAATCCCGATGGGTTCGCCGAGGGCCTCCAGTTTGGCGATCACCTCCGGGTCCGGCTTCAGCGGGTCCACAAAGACGACTCCCTCGGACGTTCTCAACGCGTAACTATTGAAATCCGTCTTCCACTGCGGATGAAAGCTGGCCCAGCCGTAGAGATTCCTCGTGACTGCGCGCAGTTCCGTCGCTGGTTTCAAATCCATAAACAACCCCGTAATCAAACTCCCGTATTCAGCGCTGCTTCTCCCATCGGTGATGCGATCCAATCGGTAGCCAGTGTACCGCGTCGGGCGGTGCTAGGCAAGCCATGTTCCCAGGTCAATCCAGGGCGGGTGAGGTAATGCACGTGATGTTTCCCATGACCTGACACTGACAGCTCAGACGGCGATTGGCCGGCTGGCCTTTCAATCGCAGCTTTTCGCGGCGTGTTTTCGGTGAAAGATTCCCGGCCCCTTCCACAACTTCCACTCGACACGTGCCGCACAGGCCGTTCCCCTGGCAATTGATTTTCTCGTCGATCCCCTTGTACACGGGAACGTCATGCAGCAGCGCGACCTTGCGGAGGTTCGCATATTGCCCGCAATCCACTTTCTTTCCTTCGTTCAAAAACTCGACTGTCGGCATAAATCTCCTGTGAACTTGTCAAGTGCTCACGATGGCCCAACCGTCTCTGCTGTCCCCTGTATACGAAAAATGCCGTTGGTTTGCAACGGTTTCGGCTCTACTCCGCCCGGGGCGCGGCCGGCCAAAGGCGCTTTCGATCGAACTCCTCGAATACCAGCGGAAAACTGGGGGCGAACTGCTTGGGATACGACGCCAGCATTGATCGGCAGCGTTGCGGCGTCCAGAACTCGCCGGATTCCAGCTCGTCGAGGTTGATCCTGGGTTGTTCGTCCGCAACCGCGCTGTAAACCCAAACGAATTCCCAGCCCGTGTCTTCACTCGCTCCGATCTTAAAGTGTTTGAGGAACCGCTGTGCCGGCAGGACCAGACCAAGCTCCTCCTCGAGCTCGCGTTTCGCGCACGTGTCATAATCCTCGCCGCTGTTCAGGTGGCCGGAAGCACTGGAATCGTAACATCCCGGAAACGAGTCTTTTGTGGCCGACCGCTTCTGCACAAAGAGTTCCCCTTTCCGGTTGAAGAGAAAGACATGCACAGCTCGATGACGCAGCTTTCGCGCATGAACGTCCGAGCGCGCCGCCGTGCCGACGACCTGATCGCGGTCGTCAACGACATCAAAGATTTCCTCGGCCATGTCAGTGGATGAAAGCACACCGGACGCGGCGCGGCCCAGACAAAAAGAAGGCCCCCCGCAGTCGCGAGGGGCCTTCGGTAGTTGCTTGCCTTGTGGTAAGACTAGAACTTGACGTTGAGTTCGGCTCGGACTTCCTCCGCAGCGCGGGTTACGCCAACATTCTCGTACGCGGTTCCCGGTAGGAACACGCCGTAGACGAGTTGTGCACGAACATCCTTGCTATAGTCGTAGCCGAGAATGCCGTCCAATTCCCAGCCGAGGTAGGCATCGGGGCCGGTCGAGCCGGGGGCGGGAGTAGCCCAAGCCGGGCCACCCCAGTCAACGTTGCCGTTGCTACCGGCGACGCCTTCCTTGTCAGCCTTCATATAGTAGTAGGCTTGCAGCGCGAGGGTCGTGTTCTCGTACGGCTTCACCGATGCGCCCAGGTTGAAGATCGCAATGTCCGACAGGGCTGGCATGAACAGATAACCATTGTACCCGTCTGCGTAATCGAACCATGGGCGGAACTGGGCATTTCCGGCACCTGTGTCTGTGCCCTTGCCGCCACCCGACGCGTAAATGAAGTTGCCATTCAATACCGGCACCCATTGCACGTCCTTGAACGTGTACTTGCCACCTGCGTTCAAAAGAAACGCACCGATCGAGCCGCCCGCGCTATCCCCGATCCCGAGCCCACCACTCTGCCCATTAGCGCCAAACTCATAGGCGGCTTCCCACCATGTCTGCAGCGCATCGACAGGATTGATGTCAGCACGCAGCCCGACAATAATCGGGGAACTGCCCACGGTTGCCGGAGGCACACGGGATTCTGACAGCAGGTTATTTTGGCTCTGCGAAAGCCACCCGAGGTACGCTTCAACGTCCTTGATGGCGGAGTCGCTGAGCTCATAGCGCGCATTGACGAACAACAGATCATTTGCGCCCGTCGCACCACCAACACTCTTGTTTGGAGTGCCCCCAAAGCTCTGGGTGTTGACTACCTCGGCGCCGACGACGTCAATCGTCAGCGGATAGTAGTCGAGCACCAGACGGGCGGCGTCATAGTTGTATTCCTGCTCGACGCTGCTGAGGATCAGCCCGCGACCGTATTGCAGGAACTGCCGGCCCAGCTTGAGCGTTGCCGGCGTGTAAAAGACTTCATTGAACTGGACGTAGGCTTCCGCAATGCCCACTCCCCACATTCGGCTGAGCTTGCCCGCCGAATCTGACGCGCTTGACGAACCACCTGTTCCTGCGCCCGTCGAACCCGATACTGTATTGTCAGCGCCCCACTCACCTTCGGCTTGCAGCGTGACCACTACCAGCACGTGGTCTTCGAGGTCGGCTTCCACCGAAACCCGCGTTCGCTGGGAGATGATTGAGTCGTTCCCCTTGGCTAATGTGTACGGGGTACCCGACGAGGTGTCAGCTCCCGTGCTATCGAGAAAATACCCGCGAATGCGAATGTCTCCGCTGAGGCGGATATTTTGGACATCGGCGAATGTCTTGCTAGACAATCCCCCCAAGGCTGTCAGCGCGACTACTAGCCATACTTTCTTCACTGTGTCCTCCTTTGTTTGTTTACGTTCTCTGTGCTATGCGGCACAAGTCCTTGATTTTCGTTTGTCAGAGATCTTCCCGCTTCAACGACAATCCTCCATTGCCGTTTTACAACAAAATCCCATCCCGAAGCGGAACCGACCCTCCCTCTCCTAACGTAATTGGCGGCAGTATAGACACGACCCCAAATGTGTCAAGCCCGTTTTCCGAGGGTTCCCGGCCCGTTTGCGCGCCTCTCGCGCAACGCGCCGGAACCTTCGGTCTCATGCCGTCCCGTCAACTGTCGCCGAGTATAAAAACAGACGGAAACATGTCAAGCCACGAAAACGGCCGGGCTACGGTGACCCGGATATTGGCGGCAATTGGAAACCACCCGGCGTCGGTGCGGGCGACGGATTTGCCGGCGGTTGATCGGCCTTCTCCGGAGGCATGTCGCGATTCAGAATCACCATGCGGAGATAGGCCTTCTCAAACCATGGAGAGTTTTGCCCGGCAGCCAGCAATTCCTCGTACAGCTGCCGCGCCTCCTTCTTTTGCCCTTGAATCTCCAGGCACCTTGCCAGCCCCATCTTGGCGGCATTCGCAATATAGTTGTTCGGATCCGAGTTGATGATCTGCAAATACTGGCCTTTGGCGCCATCGAAATTGCCCTGCGCCTCCAGCGCCTCCGCCAAACCTACCCTGCTCGACACGGCCAGTGGATGACCCGGAAAATCTCTCATGAGCGATTGGTAAGTACTTGCAGCTTCGGCATATCGGCCATTCCGGTAATACAAATCCGCCAGCCGCGCCAATGCCTCGGCGGCCATTGGCGATTTGGGGAAATCGCGTGCGACCGCCTGTAGTGACGCGGAGTCCCTCGCACGCGCCAGGCTTTCGGCAGCCTGTTCGGCCTGGTAGGTCGTTTGGTGCTGCCAATAAAGCAATACCAGAAGGACGGCGGCAACGGCTATCACGCCTCCCGTGATCTGCTTCCCGTGCTTCTCCCAAAATATCTCGAAGTCAAATTGGTCGGTTATCCGCAGGTCGTCTTGTGCTTCTGGTGCCATGATCCTCCGTCAAAAGTGCGTCGGGCTATTCTTCTGAAACCAACCGAAAAGGCAAGCGGGAAACGATATTTCCGGCGCTAGGACCGCCTCGCCCGCCATTCCCGCCAGACCAACCGAAAAAATGCCATGTCCTCATTCAAGTAGCGCCGCCAGAGCCGCCGCGGTTCCTGCGCCAACCGATAGAGCCACTCCAGCCCTGACCGTTGCATCCACCGCGGCGCCCGCCGCAGAACTCCAGCCGTCACGTCAAAACTGCCGCCCACCCCCATCACGAACGGAACGTGCATCTCCTGCTTCCATTTGCCCAGGAATAACTCCTGTTTCGGGGACCCGACCGCCATGCAAAGCATGTCCGGCTTGGCCCGCTTGATCTCCTGTACAATTTTGTCCTCATCGTCAGGTCCCCAATAGCCGTTTCGCCAACCAGCGAAATCGAGCTTCGGGTATCTGGCCTTCAATACATCCACAACCTTCGCCACGATCTCCTGACGGGCGCCCAGCAGGTACGGACGAAGCCCTCTTTCCGCGCAACGAGCCATCAATGCATTGAACAAATCTACACCTGTAACACGTTCTTTGATAGGACATTGTAAAAATCTGGATACCCAGATTACCGGCTGCCCATCCACGGTGATAAGATCACAACTCAAGACCGTCGCCCGCAGATCCGGATTCGATTCCATTTTGACAATTTTGTCCACGTTGACGACAACGTGCTGGTGAATTCCGCCATCTCGGATCATCGCCTCAATGCGATCAACCACCTCCGCCATGGTGAGGTTGTCGATTGGGACGCCAAAGAGCGTAACCTTCCCTGAAGGAGCCGCTTTCACTTGCCGAGCGGATGCTCCATCAGGCATTTGGTGATTCGCGATGCCGCTTTGCCGTCCCAATACTTCGGGACGCGACCGCGCTTGCGACCCCCGTCAATAACTTTGACGGCCTCGGCAATGATCTTCTCGGGATCCATTCCCACAAGGGTGCTCGTGCCCTCGGTCACGGTCACGGGCCGGTCGGTGTTCTCGCGGAGGGTCAGACAGGGAACGCCGAGCACGGTCGTCTCTTCCTGAATGCCGCCCGAATCGGTCAGGACGACCTTGGCGCCAGCCATCAAACAGAGAGAATCCAGATAGCCAAGTGGCTCGACGACCCTGACGTTTGGCCAGTGGTTCACCCGGTCCCAAAAGCCGAACTCCTTCAGGCGTGCACGGGTCCTCGGGTGCACCGGAAACGTCAGCGGCAATCGCTTCTGGATCACCTCCAGCGCCGACAGGATCCCCGAGAGCACTTCCTTCGAATCCACATTGCTGGCCCGGTGCAATGTCACGTACCCGTATTCGGAGTCCAACCGCAGTTCCTCGCGAATGTTCGACTTCAGGCTTTCATCCCGCAATTTCAGCAACGTGTCGATCATCACGTTGCCCACAAAAAATATCTTTTCCTTGGCGATCCCCTCACGCCGGAGGTTCTCATTCGCGTCGGCACAGGTCGTAAAGCAATAATCGCTCAGCGTGTCCGTCACCACGCGGTTGATCTCCTCCGCCATCGTCCGGTCGAAACTCCGCAGCCCGGCCTCGACGTGCGCCAGCGGAATGCACAGTTTGGCCGCGACCAACGCCGCTGCCAGCGTCGAGTTCACGTCGCCGACGACCATCACCAAATCCGGGCGCTCCGCCACCAGCAGCTTTTCCAGTTCGATCATCACCCGCGCGGTCTGCTCGGCGTGCGACCCGGAGCCGACTCCCAGGTACACGTCCGGCTTCGGCAGGCGCAACTCCTCGAAGAACAGGTTCGACATGTTGTCATCGTAGTGCTGGCCCGTGTGCACCAGCACCGGCGCAAACTCCGTCGGATGACGCGCGTACTCCGCCATCAGCGGCGCCATCTTCATGAAGTTGGGCCGCGCGCCCACCACGTTGACAATCCGCATTCTCACCTGTGCGTTCAACTGTAGGCCGCGTGCCCCCACGCGGCGCTTTTATCGACCATCCGCATTCTCATGCTGTCTTCTCCATCACCTGCAGTAACTCCGCCAGTGCGTAGTACATCCACGCTTGTGTCCACCGGATGTAACTCAAGCGGTTGGTTCCACTGCGTCCGCGTTGATACCAGAAAAATCCGCGCTTGTCCCACATGTTTTCCACGGCCCATTCCGCTGCCTGAACCGCCCTCTCGACCCGCCCAAAAGCCAGAAATGTCAGGATTCCCTGCGCGCTGGCGTGCGTGTCGAACGGGTACTCTTCGTTGTGGTAATACCGCGGCGCGCCATCCGCTCGCCAGAACGCCTTTTCCCAAAACGCAAACCCGCGCTCGGCGCTGTCTGCAAAACCGTGGTCGCCGGTCCGTTTCTCGTAATCTTTCAGCGCCACGAGACTGTAGCCCGTGTGGAAATTGTCGATCCAATGCTGGTTCTCCGACTCGCCATACCACCACGAACCGTCCGCCCGCTGGCGTTTGACCGAAAACTCCAGGCAATCGTGCCGCCCGAGCAATGCCGCGCCGATCATGTTGACGTTGTGCACCTGCGTGTCCGAATGCGGCACATACGTCAGCCATCGTTCGCCGTTTCGCTCCCGCAACAACTGCTTTTCCAAAAAGCTCACGTCGCATTTCCGTCCCAATCGTTCGTAGGCCCGCGCCGCAAACGCCGTGCAAATCAGATTCGGCGTCCCGCGCGGCGCAAAAAACGCCCGCGATTGCCACGCGAAGGGATACCCCCAGCCACCTTGCGGCGTTCGCAGCGACTCCAGTTGATTCAACAACCGTTCGTCGCGGCCGCCGAGCGCGGCCAGTGCCAGCGCTTTTGGGTTGAGCGTCGGCTGGATTCCGCACAATGGCCGGAGGTTGATCGAACTGCGCCGATGAAGCTGGGTCCAGGCCTGACGCGCCAGTTTCCCCGGCAACACGCGCGCCAGCGGCGAATTCAAACCGTCATACGGGTCGTACCCGCGCCAACCGCGCGACGTGCCGTACTCGTGCAACTGCTGCCAGACTTGGCGAAATCGTTTGCCGTCGGTCGTGACCAAGGATGTCTTAGGTGCGGTCATCGGCATCAACGTATTTGCGCAATGCTTCTCTCGATATGGCTATCTTATGCACTGGGAGTTCATGGAGCTATCGCCCAGCCCGAGCGCCAGTGCATTCAGTCATTTGATTGGCCACGCCGGAATTGCCTCGTCGATCTTGGTCATGAGGCGTGTCGTCTCGTTAAGCGCCACCACGATCTTCTGGTAGTGCTCGATGTCGTCATAGGACAATTTGCGGCCTTTGCGGTCTTTCAGCCATCTGTCGCAGACTTGGTAACCGCCAATCGGAAACTCCCAGACGGGTTTTGGCACGTCGGCAAAATATTGGTCGGCGTTGATCCAGACACGTTGGTCCTTGTCGGTGTATTGGATTTTCTCGACTTCGTTGCTGCCCTTTGCAGGAAACTCGGTGATAAAGTCGATGAGCTTCGCCGATTCCATGAGATGCAGCGCCACCAACTCCGCACCTTTGCCGGCGAGAGCGCGGAAAAGCTCCACGTCGCTGGTCAGCGGGAGACGTGGAAAATCTATTTTTAGGAATTCGGCGTAGCGGGCACGGTACGTGGGCGAATGGAACACCGCGTAGGCGTAATGGAAAACGTCCTCGGGCGTGACGCCTTTCGGCAAGCCGTGCGGCTGCGCCTGCGGCAACCTTAGTTTCTCCGCTAGCGCCTTCAGAAACGTAGGGTTGAAGTTTGGTCGACGCTTTTGGTAGCCGGCGGACGATTCAAACAGTGCCATTGTCACCGCCTTGCTCCAATCGCCTCCTTTCTTCTTCTCGATGTCGTAGAGGTAGAGCGGCGCAGCAGTCCCAATATCGAACAGGGAGACCGCGTCTTTGTTGATTAAGCCTCGTGCCGCTAAGAACGGCCCGCGCTCGCCTCGCCGCGTCTGTCTCATTGTTATCAGCGCAATGTTTTCACCCGCAATCATGTGGCTCATGACCTTCTCAGCGGGTCGGCTCGTGAGTTTCGGATCGTAGTAGAGCCAGCGCACATCAAAGGGGCGATATAGGCACCGTCTGATGTTCGCCTCGTCAAACCGCGTTTCATTCCGCCGCGCCTCAATGTCGTAACTGCTGGAGGCGGCGATGCGGTATTGCGCCTTAAAGTTTTCGTCGCAGTCGTCAGAATAGAACGTTTCCATTCGTGTACGGAGGACCTCACGGTCGAAATCGAAGAACAGTTCGTCACGGTCTGTCTTGAGTCCGTTCTGGCAAACAGCGAACATTTCCCCGACGCTTGCGCCTCTATTGTATTCGTCCTCTGCGGAAAACTCCTTGGGAACGAAGAAGAAATAGGGGTGTTTCGGCTGAAGCTTGTTCCAGCGTGTACTGGCGGCGTCCGTCTCCCAGAGCGTCTTGTATTTTGTTGCGCGGTCGTGCCAAAGGTCGGTGTGATAAACGACACAGCCTTTCTTGTTGGGGATCTTGACGAACAAGGCGATGGCGACACCGACCGTGATATCGAAGACATTCTCGTCCTTCGATCCGTCGGGGGATGTCTCTTTCTTCTTGGCGCTTCCGTGAAGATCGAGAATGTAGATTTCGTTGAAGGTTTCGAGCAGGCACTCTCGCATGCGTCGGTGCGTAATGCCATCGAGGTAGGTATTGTTCGTGACAAAACCGACGATGCCGTGCCCCGTCTTGTCGATGCGCCATTGGGCGAAGCGGATAAACTTAATGAAGTCATCGTCAAGATTCAGCTTCTTCTCGTGTAGGTCCTTCTTATAATCGTCGAGCAGCTTGAGAATCCACTCGCCGCGATTCATCCGTCCGAAGTTGGAATAAGGCGGGTTGCCAAGTACGACTTCCAGGACCGGTGCGTCTTTGATGGATGAAGCGGCGTTAGCTTCCCTGGCAAGGAACTCAGCGTAGCGCAACTCGGTCTGCTTCGCGGTGTGTTCCAGCGTGTTTGTGAGATAGACCCCCAACCGCTGGTCGGAGCCGAACTTATACCCCGTGCGCTCCAGTTCCATACCGAGTTTGAGGTGGGCGATTGCATAGGGCGACATGAGTAGTTCGAAGCCAAAGACGCGACTGAGCAGATGTTTGTCTACGTAACTGTCCCACGCGCCCTTTTGCTTGGCGAACTTCTGGTAAATCTGGTCAACGACGAAGTAGAGAAACGTGGCCGTGCCGGTCGCGGGGTCGAGAACGAGGGTGTTTTCGTCGGCTAGGCCTTTCGGGCGGTCGAAGCGTGTTTTCAGCAGGTGGTCAATGGAGCGGACGATGTAGCTGACAACGGGTTCGGGAGTATAGTAAACACCTCGCACTTCGCGCATCTTCGGGTCGTAAGCGGCGAGGAAAGTTTCGTAGAAATGGACGACCGGGTCTTCCTTCCCCTTGCCCTTGCCGAAGTCCTTGAGGATTTCAGACATGTCGGCGTGCTTGAGCAACTCCACGATGTCGTCCACCGCCCAGTCGATTGTTTCCGGCATATCCACGCCGGCAATCTCCGAGAAGAGTTTGCGAAGGAATGGATTGGTCTTTGGCAGATTGTACGCGGCCATCTCGCGGGAAAATTCCTTCTTGGGCGGAGTGTGAACCCGAGCTGCGAACAGGCCGTAGGCGAGGGTCTGCGCAAACATGTCGGCAAACTGCGCTTCATCGAGATCGGGAATGAGCGTTTCCCGAAATGCAGCGAGCCAGTTGTGAAGCCAGCCTTGCTCCTTCTCATGCTCGAAGGTGTTGATGATTAGGTCACGGATGATGCGGGTCATGCCCGCCATGCGTTGTGCAAGCTCTTTGGCCGTACCGACAGTGAGGGCCTTTTGCTTGAAGAAAGCGCCGAGGAGCCGTGCCAGCTTCTCCTCACCGCCGGGGAGTGGTTTCAATTTGCCCTTGGCGTCGATCTCGCCGATGCGCGCGGTCAGACGTTTTTCACCACCGACAAACCAACGGAACTCGAGGTAGTCGGTCAATATCCAGTTGGGAAGAATCGAGTAGCGGATGAACTGCTCGCCATTTGGTCCTTTGCCGCGCTCCATCTCGTCGAGGTTCGTTCCAATATCTTTGGTCTCAACGTGGCCGAGCGGGACTTTCTTGCGCGTGATGTTGAAATCGGGTGCGCCGCACAGGATTCGCTTCGGCTCGTTGGTCGCGACGATCCCTTTGTCAGCGGCTTCGAGGAAGTCTTTCAATGCAGGCCGGTGCGTTTGTTCGGTGGAATCCCCGTGGGTGAGATTCTCTTTGATCGCGTCGAGATAGACGGCTAGAGCGCTCATTCCCGCAGAGTGTAATCAGTCAGCGCCCCTTCGACAAGCTCAGGGCGGCGGACAAAACAGGAAAGTTTCTGAGTAAAAACATTCCCATTCATCAGCGGTTACAGTTCAATCGACCGCCCGGTGCGGATCGATTCCAATACCGCCAGCGTCGCCCGCGTGCTGTCCACAATCTCCTCCAGCGGAATCGGCATCGGCCCGCCCGATTTCACGGCGTGCACGAATTGCCTCACTTCTTCCGCCTGGCCTTTCTCGCGAAAATCGTCCTCGATCACATGCCTGCCGCCGGCGAACATCTCGACGCGCTCCTTTTTCAAGGCCGCGTCGGCGACGTTGAAGTAGTCGATCGATCCCACCGATCCGTCGGCGAACCGGAGCGCGACCTGCACGTTCTCCCCGCCAAATCCCTGCGCGAACACCGACACCACTCGTGATCGCGCCGTAAACCGCAGGAAATCGACGAAATGGCACACCTCGCCGAGAATCCGTCCGCCGCCCGTCTGCGAGTCGTTGACCCAATGGTCCGCCGGCAACGGCTGCACGCTCACGCGGTAGCGCATCACCAGCGGCCCCGTCAGGCCGCGCGCCCGCGCGGCAAACGGCGCAAACCGCCGGTTGAACCCCACCATCAACCGCGAATTGCCGCTCTGCTGGATGGCGCTGGTAATCTCGTCGAGTTCCTCACCGCGCAGACACAGCGGCTTCTCGCAGAAGACCGTTTTGCCAGCCCGCAACGCCTCGACAACGATCGGCGCGTGCAAATCGTGCCGCGTCGCAATCAGCACCGCGTTCACCGCCTTGTCCGCCAGCACGTCGCGCCAGTTGGTGGTGCCGGTTTCAAACCCAAATTTCTCTTTCGCTTTTTCCGCTTTCACGCCCGTGGCCGTGCACACCGTCCGCAACATCACGTCTGCGTTCGCTTTGAACTGCGGCAACAAAACTCCCTGCGCGTAATTTCCGGCGCCAATCACTCCGAGGCAGACGGAAGACGGACGATGGACAACCGATGACCGATTTGTCGCTGGTTCGGTCTTCCGTCCTCGGTTTTCGATCTTCGGATACTCGAGGAGCACGCCGACAAATCGTTCTTCGGTCTTTCCCGTGATCAACTCGTACGCCTTCGATGCGTCCTCAATCGCGAACGTATGCGTGATCAGCGGCGTGACATCCACCCGTTTGCCGGCCAGCAATTGGACGAAGGCTTCCATGTTCCGCTGCTCGGTCCAGCGCACGTAACCAATCGGATAATCCACGCCTTTTTCTTCGTAGAGCGGATCGTACCGGCCCGGCCCGTAGCTGCGGGACAGCTTGAATTCGAGTTCTTTCTCGTAGAACAGGTCGCGCGGGAGTTCCATGCCCGTCACGCCGACCATCACCACCCGCCCGCGCTCGCGGCAAATCTTCGCGGCCAATTCAATCGGGTCGTTCGTGGGCGCCGCCGCCGCAATGATCGCCGCATCCACCCCGAAGCCATTCGTCAACCGGGCCGCCACGCGCTCAATGTCCCCGCTCGTGCGCGTCGCCACCGCGTCGCACCCGCACCGCGTGGCCAACTCGCAGGCCTCGGCGCTCACGTCGATTCCCAGCACAACGCAGCCCGCCGCCTTCAAAATCTGCACGGTCAACTGGCCGACCAATCCCAGGCCGATCACCGCCACGGATTCCCCGAGTCGCGCGTCCGCCTGCCGCACACCCTGCATCGCAATCGCGCCCAGCGTGGTAAACACCGCCTGCTCCAGCGCCACGCCCTCCGGGAGTTTCGCGCAGAGGTTTTGCGGGACCACAACCTCCTCGGCGTGGCTCGCGTAGTCCTGTCCGCCACACGCCACGCGGTCGCCGACCGACAATCCCGCCACGCCCTCGCCGACCTCGATAATCGTGCCTGCGCACGAATAGCCGAGCGCCTTCCATTGATCGAGTTGCGATTGGACCTTCCGCACCGCCGCCGAAAGACCCTCGCGTTTCACCGTCTCGACCACGCGCCGCACCAAATCCGGCCGCGACCGCGCTTTGCCGACCAGCGATTGCTGCGCGAGGTTGACCGTCGCCCGTTCCGTGCCCGCGCTCACCAGCGAGAAGGCGTTGCGGACACGCACGCACCCCGGCGCCAGCGCTGGCGACGGCACGTCCACCAGTTTGATGTCGCCGGTCTTGAAATCCTGGACGAGTTGTTTCATGGCTCCAGCAATCCTTTGGCTCGAAGCTCCTGGACGATTCCCAAGAATCGTTGCGTCTGCTCGCTGTTGCCCACGGTCACGCGCAAACAGCCTTTCATTTGCGGGACCGAGTCCTTGTTGCTCACGTAGACGTTGCGGGCAGCCAGCGCCTGCACGGCTCGCGCCGGCGCGTGTACCTGCCAGATAATGAAATTCGCCTGCGTGTTGTGAACGACAAATCCGAGGTCCTTCAACCCGTCAACGGCCTGTTGCCGGGCGCGACGGCATTCCGCAACCGTCTTCCGCATGTACTCGAGGTCTTCTACCGCCGCGTGCGCGGCGACCTGCGTCAGGCCGCTGACGGCCCACGGCGCCAGCACGCGCCCCAAAATGTCCAACACGGCCGGCTGGGCAACCACGTAGCCACACCGCATCCCGGCGAGAGAAAACGCCTTGGAAAGTGTCCGCAAAATCACCAGATTCGGGTGCGCCTCGATCAACCCGACGCTGCTCTCGCCGTAGTATTCGACGTAGGCTTCATCGAGCACGATCAGTGTGTCCGGCCGTTTCTCCAACAGCTCGCGGATCCGTTCCCGCGGATAACCCACACCCGTCGGGTTGTTGGGGTTTGCGAGATAAATGATCTTGTGCGTGCCGCCTTTGTTAAGCAGTTCCTGGAAATCGGGCGCGAACGGTTTGCCGAACTGAAACGTCTCGATCCGCGCCTGTTGCACTTTGCACTGGACCGAGAAGACGGCATAGGCCGGGGACACGATCAGCACGGGGTCGTCCCTGGTCAGAAAGGCGCGCGCGATCAACTCCATCGCCATGTTCGACCCGTTTCCCACGAGGAGGAAATCCGCCGGCACGTTCAGATACCGGCCCAGCGATTCCCGCAACGCCGTGCAGACGCTGTCGGGATACCAATTCAGGGTCGCGTCCGCGGTGACGGCGGCGCGCAGTGCCGCCAGCACCCGCGGCGACGGCGGCGACTGGCACTCGTTCAGGTCCATCTTCAGCACGTCGGGGCCGCTAACCACCGGCTTGACGGCATGATAGCCGTCCAGCGCCGCGACGTGCGGCGGTACCCATTTGTCCGTCGGGAAAGCGGTCATCCGTGGAACTCTTTTCGTACGGGCTCGTGTGCCTGGCGCTCGATTTGGCGCTGCACGCGCAGCCAGTTTACCTTTTTGGCGCAATTGCGCAACGATTTCGGGAGCAGTTTGCGCACCCGCGGGGCTGTATTTGCGCGAAACTCCGAGTCCGCCGCATGCAACCCCGCCAGGTCCTGCGCCGGCCCGAACAGCGTGCGCGTCGCCCGCCGCAGCACCTCCGGCGTCAATTCACCGGAGACGTCCGGAAATTCCACACAGGCCCGCCCCACGTCCACCGCATAATGCGCGTCGCTGCCCGCCTGTTCGGGCAGGCCGCGTTCGCGCGCCAGCCGGGCGGCCGACTCGTTGCGGCTGGCCGGTTCGTAACCGTTGCAGACTTCGATGGCGTCCACGTTCCGCAGCAATTCCTCGTCGATACCGCCGCGCAACAGTCCCGACGTCGGATGAAACGGGTGTGGCACCACCACGAACCCCCGTTGGGCCCGGATTTCGTCCACCGCTTCCTTCCATGTTCGAGCCTTGATCTTGCGTTCGAGGAATAAACCGATGAGATGCGCTCCGCCCTCCAGCGAGACTTCCGTGCCGACGACGACGGCGAGGCCGTGGTTCTTGTCGCGGGCGCGCAAGGCGCCTTCGATCTCGTCGTGGTCGGTGATCGCCAGGTGCGTCAGGCCGCGACGCGACGCCTGTTCGAGCACGGCGTCCACCGCCGCGAAGCTGTCGTGCGAGTAGCACGTATGGCAATGCAGGTCGACGCGGATCATGGTTTCACCAGCGACACGACGTTGCGGATCTTGCCGCTCGGCTCGGGTTGAATGTGGTCGACCAGTTCGAAATCGATGGTGACGGCGTCGCCCAGAAATCGCGCGAGCTTGCCCCGCAATTCGTCGGTCTCGGCGCCGTCGAACAGGCCGGTCGGCACGATGCGCACCACAATGGTGTTCGGCTCGGTTTGCACGACCTGGAACTGCCGCACTTTGTCGTACGTCTCGAACAACGTGTAGAAACGCACCGACGGGATATACTTGCGCTCGCCCGTGACAATCGTGTCGTTGACGCGTCCGAGTATGCGGTCGATGCACGGCAACCCGCGCCCGCACCCGCACGGCTCCTTCGCCGGGAGGGCTAGATCGCCGAGATCGTACCGAATCAACGGCATCGCGTGGTTGATGAGCCCCGTGCCGATCATCCGTTGGCCGGCATCACTCGTGGCGTTCGGGAGCGGCGCCAACTCGAGAATCCCGCCTTCGCCGTTGACGTGAAACGGGCCGCGGCGCTCGCACTGGCAGGCGGTGACAACCCGTTCGTTGCTGCCCCACCAGTCGTACACGGGACATTGCAGGACCCGTTCGATGACCGACCGCATCTCCGGCGAAAGTGTTTCGCTGGAGCAGAGCACAGCCTGCGGGGCCTGCACGTCGAGCCCCTCACTGGCCGCAAACTGGGCAAAAATGTAGATCGACGACGGATAGCCGCGCACGAACTCCGGCCGGTAGCGGTTGAATTCCTCGACGTAGGCGCGCAGGTTGGCCGGCTTCATGTCATACACGCTGAAAAACAGCGTGCGGGTCCGCCGGTCCAGGTGCCACAGCGGGTCGGTCTCCCGTTTGGGAATGTAATGACGAAACGCCGCGATGCGCGCTCCAGTGCGATACCCCGCCCACCGCCAGAACCGGATCGAGTGCGCCATCTCGCAGGCTTTCTGTTCGGCCGTGAGGAAGAACCGCAATGGCTCGCCCGTCGATCCGCTCGTGTGATCTTCGATGAGGCGGCGTCTGTCGCTGTAACGATGAAAGAACTGCTCCGGATTCTCCCGCAACTGTCGTTTCTCGAGCACGGGAAGACGAGCGAGATCGGCCAACTCGTGGAAATCATCCGGCGTCGCGCCGAGCTTTTGGAACAGCGACTGGTAATAGGGCACGTTCTGCGCGGCATCCCGGAGCAGCCAGCGCAGTTGCGTCATCTGTCGCGCCTGGAATTCATCGGCGGACAGCCATTGGGTGCGGCGCATCTCGCGGCCATACCGCCAATAGCCCTGGAGGTAGCGACGGACCACGCCGGGTTGTGCGCGAGAGGCGATCATAATTTCAACCCCAGTGGTGTCTCCCGTTCAATAGGCCCCACGACCGCGGACCACGACCGAGAACGTCCGCGCCATCAGGTATAAGTCCAGCCAGACGGACCAGTTGCGAATGTAGTAGGTATCCAATCGTTGTTGGACCTCCAGATCGCCCTCACTGCGGGCGGTCACCTGCCACAGACCGGTGACTCCCGGTAACACGCGGTGCCGCAAGATCCGAAACTTTTCGTCGAACGCCTGCAAATGATAATTGGGGAACGGCCTCGGCCCCACCATGCTCATCTGGCCCACGATCACGTTCCATAGTTGGGGCAGTTCATCGAGGCTGAACTTGCGCAGGAACCATCCGACAATGGGGAGAATCCGCGGATCGTTCTTCAGCTTGAAATACCGTTGCCACTCACTCCGCGCCTCGGGATCCCGTTCCAAAAGCTTCTCCAACCGCTGATCGGCGTCGATATACATCGTCCGAAGCTTCCAAATCCGGATCTGGCGGCCTTCCAGCCCCTCACGCTCCTGGCCGTAGACAGGGTTTCCCGGGCTAACCAGCCGAATCCACGCCATCAGCACCAGGAGTAACGGCGAGAGCAGGATGATCAACGGGATCGCGATCGCCAGGTCGAGCGTGCGCTTGACCCAACGGTTGCTGGCGATGAGAAGATTGTGGCGAATCTCCAGGCCCAGAATGCCCCCCACATCCCGCGCCACTATCCACAAGCTCGCCAGGCCGGCCAGGTCCGGGATCACCATCATGTGCGGGAAGCAGTCGCCATATTCCTGATGGATATCGAACATTCGTTTGTTGGAACCTTCGTCCAGGGCCACGATGCAATACGGTATCCCGCGGGAGCGTCCCAGTTGTCTGGCGTGGTCCAACCCGCCCAGAATCGGCACGCCGTCGATCTCCGTCTCGTCGCCGGGGGTGTCGGTCAAAATGCCCACCGGTTTCAACCCGAGTTCGGGCTGATGCAAGAGGATATCGACGACCCGACGTGCGGTTTGTCCCGAACCAAAAATCGCCACGGACGATCCCCACCAAGGTCGTTGGGCGCAGAGATTCCGCACCAAGGCGCGCCCGCAGGGTACCAGAATCAACGCGACAGGCCACGCGACAAATACGATCAGGCGCGAAAGGACCAATCTTTCTGTCAGAACATATATTCCCACCACGACTGTCATGAACGCCCAGGTTGTGCCCACCGTCGTGCGCCGCAATTCTTCCACGGGCGTAAGGAAGATTCGCGCCGTCAGGCCCGCTCCGCGGTACAGTCCCTCCATCCCGAATGCCAACACCCAGAGGAAAAGTCCCGGCCATAGCCGCAAATACAGGGAATGGTTGAATCTGCCGAGCGTCAAGAGCCGTACCGCCATACCGATCCCCCAAGCCAGGCCGAGGCTGGCGAGATCCGACAACACCAGCAAAGACATCATCGCCCAAGGACGCGTTGACCGGATCACGCGAGGAAGCAGTGTGGCCCGCGTCCAACCAAGCCCGGACGACGCGGACGAATCTCCGGGTGCTTTATCGGGATTGTCTTGTACAGAGGGCGCACTCATCATCGTCAGTCCCTAATTTGCGCTTGCGCGACGGTTATCGACTCCCCCCAGCAATTGCCAGGTGACCAGCCAGAGAAAGCGCGGGTTGTTTCTGAAATAGCGTCGCCACAGCCGACGCGGATCCGAGAGCAGGCGAAAGAACCATTCCAAACCGGACCGCTGCATCCACCGCGGGGCCTGCCGGACTTGGCCGGAGTGAAAATCGAATGCGGCGCCGACTGCCAGCATCACGGCCCGTACGCGATCCCGATGCCCGGCGACCCACTGTTCTTGTTTGGGACAGCCGAGCCCGACGAAAAGAATGCGCGTCCCCGAGCCGTTGATCGCCTGTACGACCGCGTCGTCCTCCTCGCGGGTCATCGATCGAAACGGCGGCGAACAGGCATAGGCAATCTGGAGTTGCGGAAACCGCGTGCGGTAATCGGTCTGCAACGCGTCCAACGCCTCCTGTGTTCCACCGTACAGTCCAATCGGGATACCGGTAGCGGCGGCCGCCGCGCACACGGCAAGCGTCAGGTCCGGTCCATACACTCTCGCTTGATTTTTCAACCCTAGCCGCCGCAGTACCCAAACCAACGGCATGCCATCCGGCGTCACGAGATCGGCGGCATTCACTACCCGTTGGAAATCTCCCACATCATGGGCTTCCATCACCATGTGGACGTTACAGGCGCAAAGATAGCGTGACTCACCCGCCCGCGCCCAGCGCAGGATGCGCGCCGTCGCGTCGTCGTAGCTCGTTGCATCCACCCGCGTCCCGAGGATGTACCGATGCGGCAACGGCGGCATGACGGGGGCCTTGTTCATGCCGCTGCCCGTTGTATCGCTGTCCGATAAATGTTGAGTAACATGTCGTAGACCCGGTCCGCGGTGTACTTCGCCTCGAACTCCCGCCGGGCGGCCCGCCGCATCTCCTGGATTTCGCGCGGGTGTGACCGCGCCCACCGAACTTTCGCGACAAGATCATCGACATCGCCCGCGCGAAAGTGAAGTCCCGTCTCCTGATGACGCACCATTGTGGACATCGTGCCCAAATTGCTGGCCACGACCGGCAACCCGACGGCAAAGGCTTCGACCACGACCAGCCCAAACGTCTCATACCAAATCGATGGAAAAATGAGAAGCGACGCGCGCTGCATCAGTGTCGCCACCTGCTCGCGCGGCACCCGTCCCAACCATTCGACCGCGGGAGTCTCGTGTGTTGCCGATTTCACAGTATTTGCCAGTGGGCCGTCGCCGACGACTTTCAACGGAATCTCCGCCGCAAGTTGTTTCCATGCAGCAAGTAGCGTGCTGACGCCCTTCTCTTCCGACAATCGCCCAACAAACAGGGCATAACCGCCTTCACCACTGCCAATTGGGGGAGGCGGATGAACAAAACTGGGCTGCACAAACATCCTGTCGGCGGGCAGCCCACCGGCAATCAATTTTTGCCTGGTAAACTCAGTGCGCGTTATATACGCATCGGCCCCCCTCTGCCACGTTCCCATCGCGCGATGCACGGCCACCATCGCAGCCACCGGCACTGTCGCCAGTCGGCTGCCCCGATAGCAGGCATGGATCACTCCGGGAAACGGAAAGGCGACTCCAAAACAGTCCTCACAGACATGGCCATCGCGGAGGAACATTGCATTGGGACATATCAGCCGGTAATTATGCAACGTCTGCACGACCGCCACACCCACCTCGTGGGCGGCGGAATAAATCGACGGTGAAAATAGCGGAAAGAAGTTGTGTACGTGCATTACGTCGGGATGAAAGCGCGCCAACTCCGCGGCGACACGCCGTTTCCCGTGCCAGGAGTAAACGGCACTCACGCCGGCCTTCAGTTGACCCAGCGCCCCTGAGATTTCCGCGTTGTCAGCTTCGAGCAGGGCGACGTCGTGTTCCCGGGCCTTCAGCATGGATATTTCATCGTGCATGCCGGCATCTTCGCCACCCGCAATCCGATACCGGTTATGCACGAAGAGAATTTTCATTGGTACGATCCCCGTTATTCTACCACAAGAAACCCGCGTGTACCCAATGATAAATATCGTCCCTCCACAGGGCGTGGCTACACTCAACCGCGCCACTTCATCCGGCTACATGCCAACAAAAGGGGGCGGCAGACCTTGCCGTGCTGGTGGTGAGCCAGACAAAGCACAACTTTCGTTCACCACGAATGGGAATGCGTACTTCGGCAGCTTTCCCCACCGGGAAATCGACTTGGAGAAGGACGCAGATGGACAACCCGGGTAACTTCCTACCGCGGCACTGCCCCGAGCGGTCTGTACTGGACGTTACCGTAGCTGTTAGAAAAAACTGATTTACGATCTGCGCGAAGGTCGCGCAGGACGTTCAGTAGGTAATGTTCCAAATAGCGGAGTGGCGTTTTTCCAGGCCACCTCAACGGCATACTGGAAGACGGAGGTTACTCACCCCGTCACTCCCAGAACGAATTCATTACGGTACCAAGCCGCGTCACTGACAGGCCACCAGCGCATCTCGACACCTTCCCCGAAAATCGGCGTGACACCCCGCGTCACATATCATATTAACAAGCCTGCATGAAACGCGCCCTCATTACCGGCATCACGGGACAGGATGGATCGTACCTGGCGGAACTGCTCTTGAAGAAGGATTACGAGGTCCACGGCATCATCCGGCGTGCCAGCAGTTTCAACACCGGCCGCATCGACCACCTGTATCAGGATCGCCACACCCGCAGCGTCAAACTCTTCCTCCATTATGGCGACCTGAGCGATTCGGTGAACCTGGTGAAACTGTTGTATGACCTGAAGCCCGACGAAATCTATCATCTCGCCGCGCAAAGCCACGTCCGCGTCAGCTTCGACATTCCCGAGTATACGGCGGACATCTCGGGTGTGGGAACGATTCGGATCCTGGAAGCGATCCGCGAAACGGGCAGCAGCCCGCGGTTCTACCAGGCGTCGTCGAGCGAGATGTTCGGCAAAGTCGCCGAAATCCCCCAGCGGGAGACCACCCCGTTTCATCCACGCAGCCCGTACGCCGTGTCGAAAGTCTTCGCCTATTGGGCCACCGTCAACTATCGGGAGAGCTACAATCTGTTCGCCGCCAACGGTATCCTCTTCAATCACGAATCTCCCCGCCGCGGCGAAACGTTTGTGACCCGCAAAATCACCCGCGCCGTCGCCCACATCAAACACGGGCTCCAGGAGAAACTGTATCTCGGCAACCTGGACGCCAAGCGCGACTGGGGCTATGCCCCCGAATACGTCGACGCCATGTGGCTGATCCTCCAACAGGACCGTCCCGATGACTTCGTCATCGCCACGGGCGAAACGCATTCCGTGCAGGAGTTCTGCGAGCAGGCTTTCGGCCACGCGGGTTTGGACTGGCGCCGTTATGTCGAAATTGACAAGGCCTATTACCGCCCCGCCGAAGTGGACCTGCTCATTGGCGATGGCTCGAAGGCGAAGAAGGTTTTGGGATGGGAACCCAAGACACGATTCAAGGAGCTGGTGAGCCTGATGGTCGATGCCGACATCAAGATGTTGGAAGACCAGTTGGCCGGCCGGGTCGCGAAGGTGGATGTCGGTCAGCATTAATTCTCAAAAGCGCAATCACCCTGGTAACGCCATGAACTTCTGGAAAGATCAACGCGTCATTGTCACCGGCGGCGCAGGCTTTCTCGGCTCCTTCGTTGTCGAGGGGCTCAAAGCACGGGGTTGCCCCAACATCTTCATTCCCCGGACACGGGACTACGATTTGCGGGATCGTAGCGCCATCATCCGCCTGTTCAAAGACGCGCGGCCGACACTGGTCCTGCACCTGGCTGCGGTCGTCGGCGGGATCGGCGCCAATCGCGACCATCCCGGCAAATTCTTCTACGAAAACGCCATCATGGGCATCGAGTTGATCGAGCAGGCCCGACAGTTTCAGTTGCCCAAACTCGTGGTCGTCGGGACAATCTGCGCCTATCCCAAATTCACACCCGTCCCGTTCCTCGAGGAAAACCTCTGGAACGGCTATCCCGAGGAAACCAATGCGCCCTACGGCGTCGCCAAGAAGGCGATCCTCGTCCAATGTCAGGCCTACCGTCAGGAATACGGCCTGAATGCCGTCTACCTGTTACCCGTCAATCTCTACGGGCCACGCGACAATTTCGACCCGAAATCCTCGCACGTGATCCCGGCGCTCGTGAAGAAATGCATCGACGCCCGCGAGCGAGGCGACAAGTTCATTGAGTGCTGGGGCACCGGGACCCCCACTCGCGAGTTCCTCTACGTCACGGACGCCGCCGAAGGCATCCTCCTCGCCGCCGAGCGTTACGATAAACCGGAACCCGTCAACCTCGGAAGCGGACGCGAGATTTCGATTCGGGATCTGGTCAACCTCATCGCCAACCTCTGCCGGTTCTCCGGAGAGATCCGTTGGAATGCGACCAAGCCCGACGGGCAGCCGCGCCGTTGCCTCGACGTCCACAAAGCTGCCAGCGAGCTTGGATTCCACGCCAAGATGGGCTTTGAAGACGGTCTCCGCGCCACCATTCAGTGGTATGAAGACCATCTGAAAAAAGCGTGACGCGATGTTGGTCAGGCGCGCCTTGCCAAAGGTAGTCGTATCCGCCATCCCGGTGTCTCTTGTGCTCCATGAATTATGTCACGGTGGCGAGAAGCAGACCCGGTCAGACGGTCGTCGAGCCTTGTCGGAAGAGCGGAGTCGCGATCGCCAGAACACTTCTTGCCCTCTACATCGGGCAAATCTCGCCATCGGACCGCGCAGGCGGAAGGAAATTCTTTGCCCAGAGCAACGATCAAGTGTAATCTTTGTGGCGTGGATTTTTCTATCGTCACCCCAAGTTTTCGGAATTCGAAATGGTTGAAACTGTGTATCGCCTCCGTCGCGGACCAAGAGGGCGTTAGCGTTGAGCATATCGTGCAGGATGCCGGCTCTGACGACGGCACGTTGGACTGGCTAACTCATGATCAGCGCGTTCGTGCCTACGTGGAGAAAGACAGCGGGATGTACGATGCAGTCAACCGCGGCTTCCGGCGATCGACGGGACAAATCCTGGCCTACCTGAACTGCGATGAGCAATACCTTCCGGGCGCCTTGCGTGCCGTGCGTGATTTCTTCCACCAGCATCCCGGGATCGATGTCGTGTTTTCGCACACCGTCGTGGTCAATGCCGACGGCACGTACAACTGCCATCGCAAGGCCATCCTCCCTCTGAAAAGCCATGCCTGGCACCGCCTTCCGGTATTCACCTGTTCTCTGTTTCTGCGGCGCTCCGTGCTGGATAAGCAGGGAGTTTATCTCGACACCCGGTGGCGGGACATCGCCGATTTCTTCTGGGTGATGGAGATGTTCGAGCACAACGTCCCCATGGCCGTTCTGCGAGAGTTCACCTCGGCCTTTACCGAAACCGGGGAGAATATGAGCCTTAAACCCAATGCCCGACTGGAAAGCCAAACCAAGGGGGAAATGACCCCGCGCTGGATCAAGACTCTGGCGCCGGCCATCATATTTCACCACCACCTGCGATGTCTGACCGGCGGGTTTTTTTCCCAGAAGCCGTTCACCTACTCCATCTACACATTGACCGATCCAAACCAGCGAACCACGTTCCGTGTCGAGAAACCCACCGCCATTTGGAAGCGCCCCTCCAGCCTGCCTGTCACGGCAACACCATGATCCCGTGTCGACATCAAAGCGGAAGGAAGCGGAAAGAGGCGGAAGCAAGGGGAAACCAGCACTGCCGATACCCCGGATCCACGAGAGGCCACGCGTGTGCTGGTATCTAAAAGCGGCGGCGTTTCATACGCCTTCGGCGAGCCGATCAGTTGTTCCATGGTGATCAACCTGGCTTCAAGCTGGGTCTTTTGAACACCGCGAGCAACCAAGTGCCCTTGTCGGTTACTTGAAAGAATGGACGCCAGCCGCGCTTCAACGCCCACTCTCCTCTTTCGGGGTCGTATTCCCCGAACACCAGATACTCCACATTCTCCGGCGGTTCCAAAAGTTCGGTCGGTCTCCTGGCGTCAAGAAGCGGAACCACTTTGTTGCGGAAATCCGCGCCGAAAAGGTAATAGGACGCCGAGTTTGGACCTCCCACAAAACCGAACACGGTTGGTTGGGGGATCCCCTCGAAGAGCTTCTGATACACTTCACGGCTTGAATAATCTTCCCGCAACAAAAGTTTTTCGGCGGCTTGATTTCCCCAGTTGTATTCGACTGACCTTGCATGGTTATTCTGAAGTCGGGAAACCGCCTTGAAGACGCCATTCTCGACGGCCGGGTTGCGTTGCGGTGCCAACTCGCCCAAATGCATGATTTGAAACATGGCGCAACTTGGAACCAGCAGTCCCAGTGCGGCGACCCGGGCCCATCGTTTCTCCAGCAGCAGGCCCGGGAGAGGCGCGCCCGCGATAATAAAGGCCGGCATGAGCCGTAACAGTCCAATCGATTGCCACCGCAATACGACGTGATACATCACGAATCCTCCGAGCGACAGGAAGAGCAGAAGGTTGGCGTTGACGCGGCTTGCTTCGGCCCGGTTACCTTCGGGGGGGCGGGTCCGGAACCATCGGGCGGCGGTGACGGCGACGGCGGGCAAGAAGAAGACAATTCCCAACAATCCCATCCCTTTGCGTGGCTTCATGTCCAGTCGCGTGAGGCCATAGAATGCGTCATCCTCCCCAAGTGTTTGTTGCGCACCCAATAGGTGCAGGGTTCCGTCGCAGATGGCCGCATAGGCGTGTTGCGCGGATTTCGGGATCCAAACTGTGTCGAACAACAACAGGACCGTGCTACGAGACAACCGCGTCCACACCGCTCGAGGGCGAAAATCACGGGACAGGGTCGCTTTCAAGAATTCCGTACCCGTGCTATTGCCAAACCAAAGGCGGTTACTGATGTAATTCCAAGCCACCCCCGAGCAGAGAAGGGCGATCGCCGCTGATACCACCAGAATCATGAGGGTTCGCTTGTTCCAAAGGGAACGTCCGAGAACCATGGCCAGAGCAAGCAGATACACTGGAGCCAGAACAATTGTGCTGTTTTTCGATCCACAAGCCATCAGAAAACAGAGGATCGAGCAACTCAGGATGCCGGTTGGTATCGTGGGCGATGCTGCCGACGGGCGACTGTCCATGAGAAACAAGATGCTCGCTCCAAACCACAAGGCTGCCAAATAAATCTCGGCGTTGTCGCACGGCGTAAACGCGGTGTAGCCGGCGGTCATGGCACCGGCACAGGCGGACGCTTCGAAGCTGCACCCGATCCGCCGGGTAAGCGAGAACACGAGCCAGATGGCCAGGACGGCGGCTAAAAACGAGAACACTGGAATCATCGCGTCCATGCGGGGATACATGTAACCGGGCAGACAAAGCGCCTCGCTGACAAACGACACACTAGTCACACGCGGGTTATTTACGGGAAAAGGAGCAATTGTATGGTTCTGCACCCAAAACAGGGGCATTTCGTTATGGTACGTATCTCCGATGGGGACCATCAGCAAGCCGATGGCGCAGGCGATGGCCCGCGAACCAACTGCCACGGCCACGGATAACACAGCCAGTGGAGCCATTTTCCTGGCCGTTAACTCACTCCGTGCCTGCGTCAAAAGCGCGCCCCAAGTGGGGCGGTCTTGGGCGACCCGGTCGCGCCAGGTCAGTCCCACGATCAGGATGGTGAGAAGTGCATTCGTGAACAGGAGCGCGCCGCCTGTGAGCCATGTCAGCAGGGAAAGGCCCTGCACGGACAGCACCAACTGCGCTGCCGCCACGGTAAACACCACAATCACCCGCGCCAACAGGCCATTCAAAGACAAACGCCGTTCGAGGCGTAAGCCCGATAGCAGGCACAAGGCGTAAAGCAGCAACAGTCTCAGCATGAGACGGACTCTGTGTCAGGACTACTCATTTGTCTTAGCCAACGCCAGCGAACAGTCTGACCCCGTCGACAGACTATATGATCCGACATTTCCGTATGACTTACGCCCCCCCGATGATCGCGGACTGTTCGCTCAGACGAGCACTCATAGTATCTCATTCGATAATGCTGACAAGCCAATACTGAGCTTTTGCCGTTGATCCCCACAAACCCGATCCGTGTTTCATTGGAATTTCGAGAGTCTCGTGGTACTCTCCGCACTGTGCAATTCTCCATCGTAACGCCCAGTTCCAACCAGGGCTGTTTCATTCGGGCCTGCATCGTTCGTGTGAACACGCGGGGGGGAGGAATTCCAACCGTGGTCTAGCGGCCGAGTGGTAGCGAACACGACATGCGCTGGTATTTAAAGGCTGCCGCATACCATGTCTTCTCCACTGTGCCGGGAGGCAGACGGCTGTATCAGTTGTCGCAGCATCACCTGACCGGGACAATCACGCCCACACGCGACCGCATCGGCTACAAGCTCGAAGTCGCCCTCCGATACTGGAGTTGGTTGGCGGAACGCGATCAGACCGCGATGATGAAAAACGGGACGCATATGTGTTTTGGCGCCGGCTGGCATCCGTCCATGCCCCTCCTGTTTCACTCCCTGGGTGTCGAGTCACAGTATTTGCTCGATATCGCCCCGCTGCTGAATGCCGATCTGGTCATGGAAACCACGCGGCTCGTTCGTGAGGTTGTCAACGAAGCGAAGTTACCGCACCTTGACCAGGTGGTGCGCCTCCCCGAGCAACCGTCGCTGCGTGGCGATCAGTGGCGTGCCTGGCTGCGGTCACTCGGGATCGAGTACATCGCCCCCTACGACAGTTCCGCGCCGGTTCTCGCGGACAGCATTGACGTGGTGAACAGCACGCAGGTCCTGCCGTACATCGGCCGCGCCAACCTGGAGGTTTGCCTGCGGATGCTTCATCGCGTGCTGAAACCGCGGGGCTTGTTTTTCGGCAACGTCTACCTCAGGGACTATTACGCGGATAGCGACCCGCACATCACACCGTACAACCACCTCAAGTTCTCGCCCTGGTGGTGGGACCATGTCGTCAATTCCAGGCTTATGGTGCTGAACCGGCTGAAGGCGCGTGATTATCGGGAATTGCTCGAACAGGCCGGCTTCGTCCTCGAAACCTTTGACGTGGCAGGCCCAACCGAAGTAGAATTGCGTCAGTTGGACACCGTAAAAATCCACAGGTCCTTTGCGCGCTACTCCCGGGAGGAGTTAGCCGCCAGGAATTTGTTCTTCGTCGCTCGGAAGCCATGATCCTGATTCTCACGTATCACAAGGTCGTCGCCAGCAATGCGGACGATGCGGAGGACTTTTACACCATCACCCGCGACGCTCTGGAGAGCCAGCTCCGCACGTTGCAGACGCGTGGGTATCACTGTCTCAGCATTGACGAGCTTCTCTCCAACGGCGCGCCCCCACCGAATTCCTGCCTGCTGACCTTTGATGACGGGACGCAGGACCACTACGATATCGTCCTGCCGCTGTTGCAGGAACACAAGTTCCAGGGAGTGTTCTTCGTTTGCACCGGGAAATTCGATCTCCCCGGCTACCTGACCCGAGCCCAGGTCCGGGAAATTGCTCAGAGCGGGCACATCGTTGCCTGCCACGCCCATTACAACCGCCGCCTCGACCGGCTGACCGATGAGCAAATCCGCGAGCGAATCACCCTGTCCCGCCGTATCATCACCGAAATCGTCGGCACTCCGCCGGCCATGTTTGCCCCTCCCGGCGGCTACATCAATGCGCGCGTGCGTGCGGTGGTGTTGGCGAACAACATGAGGATCATCCGGACGATGCGGTGGGGATACAATGATCGTCTCGATCTTGCCTCGCTGCAATGCATACCGCTGAACCAGCGCATCGGTCCCCGGCAATTCAACGATCTTCTTGACCGCCGTCGGGCCGTGCGGTTGGCGGTGCTGTATCGAATGAAGGAGTTTGCCAAAGGGGTGCTTCCCTCCCGCCTGTATTATGAAATCCGCCAGAAAATCACTACCATCCACAGAAGCAAATAGCTTATGACGGTCGAACACGCTCCAGTATTGATTCTCGGCGCAGGGCTGACGGGGTTGTCGTGCGCGCATCACCTGCGCAAGGATTACCATCTCGTCGAGCGCGAAAGCGAACCCGGCGGCATCGTCCGCACCCGCATCCGCCTGAATTCATTTCTTTGTGATGGCACCGGCCACTGGTTGCACTTGCGCAATGACGCAATGAAGAAGCTGGTTGGCTCGGTCATGGCCGGTCAGATGGTGGAATATGAACGCAAGGCCGTCATCTACTCCAAGGGTGTGTTTACCCCCTACCCGTTCCAGGCCAATACGTATGGTCTGCCGCGCGAGGTCGTCCTGGAATGCCTCCTCGGCCTGCTCCGGGCGAAACATCCGGAAGACTTCGGCCTTCCGCCGGACACACGAAAGCCCCAGAACTTTTATGAGTGGGTCGTCCGGTACTTTGGCGACGGTATCGCCAAACATTTCATGGTGCCCTACAACGAGAAACTGATGGGGGTCAGCCTGCGCGAACTCATGCCGGAGTACGCGGAGCGTTTCATCCCGCGTCCCTCCCTCGAAGACGTGGTCAAGGGAGCGCTGGGGTTCTCGCGCGAATCGCTGGGCTACAACGCCAAATTCATCTACCCCAGGAAAGGCGGCATCGGCGCCCTCTCCCGCCGCCTCGCCGAGGTGCTGCCCAAACCGCCGATGTACCAGACGCAGGTCACGCGTGTGAACCTTCGTGACCATACCGCTTCGCTGAGCAACGGGCAGATAATCCGCTTCGACGCGCTGGTCAATACCGCCGCCCTGACGCGGTTCATTGACATGATCGAGGACGCACCGGCGGAAATCCGTAACGCGGCGCAGCAATTGCGCGCGAGCACGGTGTATTATTTCGATCTGGGGGTGCGCGGCCAGGGTGCGGCCGCAAGCCATTATCACTGGATTTACTTCCCCGAGCCCGAATTCGTTTTCTACCGCGCGGGTTCGTACTCCGCCGTGCATCCGGATGCGGCGCCCCCCGGTTGCCGGAGCTATTACATCGAAATGTCGGGCGGCGTAAAGGAACTGTTGTCGGACATCGAGGCCCTGAAGAAGCGCGTCCTTGCCGATTTGAAACGCGCCCACATTCTCGCCGACGACGATGAGATATTGTTCATGGAATTGTGCGAAATCCCGTTTGCATATGTCATCTTCGATCATCACTATGAACCATCGCGCCACCGGATCTTCGATTACCTGCGTTCGCATCACGTGCATAGTTGCGGACGCTGGGGCGGCTGGGGTTACGGCGGGATGGAAGACGCGCTGTTGGACGGGAAAGCCGCCGCCGAAACAATTGACAAACAGGGCGCCTAGCACCCCGGTCTCATGCCCGCACCCGCTTCTACAACCGAAAAAAAGAAGGTGTTGATGGTCGCCTACGCCTGCAACCCCGAGGGTACGGGAGAACACTGGCTGGGCTGGGGTTGGGCCGAACGCGCGGCGGCGGCGTTCCACGTGTATCTGATTGCCAACACGAATCATCGCGCTGAAATCGAGCGCCACGCGGTCCACCATGGCATCGAGCCGTTCTTTGTCGGACTGCCCACCTGGTACAAAAGTCTCACCAACCGATTCAGCAAGCTTGGCAACTGGCTCCGCCAGACGGTGTGGCAGTGGAAAGCCGCGCGTCTGGGTCGCCAATTGCACAAGCAACATGCTTTCGCCCTCGTGCATCAAACGACGTTCCACACGTTTCGCATCCCGTTTCGTCTCACGGCGCTCGGGATTCCCTCGGTGTGGGGTCCCATCGCCGGCGGAGAATACGTCCCCAACGGCTTTGGCCGCTACATCGGTCCGACCCGCTTCTCGGAAACCCTCCGCGGCCTGGCCAACAAACCGTGGCTGCTGTTTCCGCCCCTGCGCGCGTCGCTGCGGCGGGCCAGCGCCATCTTCGTCTCCAACCACTGCACGCTGAACTTTCTCCCGGCTTGGTGTCGCAGCAAATGCCAGATCGTGCCGCCCAATGCGCTCCAGGACACGCAGATCCAGACGACCGGCGCAGCCCCGCGTCGTCACCACGATGCGGGAACGTTTCACCTGTTGTTCGTCGGCCACTGCGCGCCCACGCGCGCGATTCCGCTGGTGTTTGAAGCGCTGCGCCAATCGCGGCTGACTGACTATCGGTTCTTCATCGTCGGCAGTGGCGCCGGATTGCCTTTCTGGCAGCGCGAGGCGGCGAGACTGGGCGTTGTCGGGAACATTGAATTCGTCGGCCAGTTGCCGCAAGCAAAACTCGATCCCTACTACGACAACGCGGACGTATTCGTGTTCCCGGCCCTGCGGGACAGCGGCGGCTCGGGGCTGCTGGAGGCGATGTCGCGCGGACTGCCCGTCGTCTGCCTGGACTGGGGCGGACCCGGCGAAATGGTGGACGACGCCTCGGGCATCAAAATTGCCGTGTCCAATCCCAGGGAGACAATCCAAAACTTGAAGCGGGCGCTCGAAGAATTGCATGATGATCCGCAACGACGTCAGTCGCTGGGGGTGGCCGGATGGAAGCGGGCCCATTCGATGTTCGTCTGGGACGCCAAATCCCGCATTCTTGAATCAACGTACGGGAGATTGATCGGGGACAAGTGACACCGCGAGAACAATTGTTGTTGGAGTTGTTTCGCCGACTGGAAGAACAGAACGTGCGGTACTGCGTGCTGCGCAATTTTCAGAATCTGTTGCTCAATATGGACACGGATGTTGACTTCCTTGTCGAGAAGGGCCAGTTGGCGCGGTTCCGCGACTGCCTGGCGGCGGCGTCCACCGCCACCAACCACCAGATCATCCTTCAAAACGAATTTGCGAACTTCTCGTGCGTGCTGTGGGATGGCGGGGATCAACTGGTGCGCATTGACTTCGAGACCGAAGAGCGCTGGCGGATTTTCGAGGTGTTCAGCGCCGAGGAGATCTTGACAGCCCGCCAGCGCGAGGGCCCGTTTTTCGTGCCACACCCAAACCACCGGTACGCGCTCCTGCTCCTGCAGACCGTCTGGAAGAATCATCTCCAGGACCGTTATCGTGACCGGCTGATCGGACTGGCGACCCAGTGCCCGGACATCCCGTCATTGCAGGCCGAGTTGGTGCGCGCCTTTGGTCCCATGGGCGCGCGCTTGGTCGACGTCACGTATCTGAATCAGGATGCCGCCAGGGACTGGCTGCGGAAACTTCGCCACTCGCTCATTCGGAAGACGCTGTCGACACCGAGCCGCGCCCTGAGAAGCTTCGGCCATCTCCTGACGGACGCTCGCCGCCTGCTGGGGCGGCTGTGTCGACCGCCCGGGGTCATCTTGAAGATTTTCGCGCCGTCGGACATGGTCGCGCAGATTCACGTGGCCCTGCAGGGTTTCGAATTCCTGTATGCGCTGAGGAAGATCGACACCCAGGCTGTATCGGACACGCGCGGAACGCAGCGTGTGCCGTGGGGAACACGTTGGCGGAACTTGGTCGAGTCGCAGCGGTGCCTGATCCGGTGCGGCATGCACCTGCAAATCTACCCCGTGCCCTCCGCTGCCGTGTTGTCGGGGCTGATCGCACAACACTCCGGCCGCGGGCATTGGTATCCGGCCCGCACCTTCCTCTGTGTGGTGGATGAATCAGGGCGCGGCCAACTGGCGCATGTGGGTTCGGGATTGATGATCCGCCTCAACCCGTCGGAGATCCACACCGACAAAGAGTTCACGCCCCGTCTTGTGCGGTTCGCGTGCCTGATGCTCGACCGCTCGCGCGCCGGCAAGGCGGCGTCCCGCCGGGGATTGTTTTGCGTGCTGGTCGGCCTGGATGGGGCCGGCAAGACGACGCTCGCCCGTAACCTCGCCATCCTCTCGACCAACAATATGCGTCCGTGTTTTCGCGGTGTGCGCTATTATCATTGGCTGCCGCGGCTGGGCAGGCCCGTCGAGTGGCCCTATTCCCTGTACGAGGAATACCCGCGCACGCGCCGCTACCCGGCAACGCCGGTCAAGATGGCGCTGTCGTGCGTGCGGTTGTTGCGGACTCTGCTGTGGGCGCACCTGTCGTCTGCGCTCATCGTGCGACGATTGCGCCGGAGAAACCACCTCGTGCTGCTCGACCGGTATTTTTACAATTACATCCTCGACCCGTCGTCAGTCAAATACTCGGGTCCCGCCTGGTTGCTGAATGGCGTGTTGCCGCTCTTTCCCAGGCCCGACGCTGTCATCCTGTTGAAGGCCCATCCATCGGTATTGCAGCCGCGCAAGCGGGAGCTTTCCCCGGATGAGTTTGCCGCGCAGTCGGCACGTCTGGACGAGATGAAGGTTTACGCGCCGCGATGCATTGCCCTCGATGCCAGCCAGCCTGTCGACCAGGTTGCGGCGGCGGCGTTTGCGTCGATCCTCGAAATGATTTCCGATCATGGGGCACCCTAACAACCTGCCGTTTTCCGGCCTGTTCGCCCTGCCGCACGGCCGAGAGCCGTCCACTGCGGTCACGGTGCGCATCCTGCGCAAGCACGGTGAACCATTCTTGTTCTTACCGCCGGAATCGAGATTGGCGGTCCAGGCGCTCGCGCTGTATCCCGCCCAGACGAGCCGGGCCCGGTGGGCCCGGTCGCTGTTGCGGGCCGCGCTCCACGCGCCTGTGCGCCTGCCGCTGGAACAGGCGCGGTACGATGTCTCGCTCGCGGACCCGTTTGTGCAGTTCATTTGCCGGTCGGCCGGAGCACGGACGGGCGAATACCCGCCCGTGGCAATTCTTGCGGGAAACGCCGCCCCCGCGGGCCGACGGTTTATGCTGCTCGCCTTTTCCCCGGATGGCGAGCCGGTGACGGTCATCAAAGCCGGCGTGAATCCCGCCGCTCAACATCTGGTCGAGCAGGAGGAGGCATTCTTGAACTCGGTGCCGGAGAAGTGTCGCGGATGGGTCCCGATCCCGCGCGCTACGTTTCGCTCGGAGTCCGTTCGCGCCATCGCGCTGGAGTTTTTTCCGGGCAATTCGCCGCGAGGTGAAGTCCGCGAGCAACTCGCCGGGATTCTTGGTTCGTGGCTGGGCGTGACAGGCGCGGTCACGCTTGGCGAAATTCCCGCCTGGCAAAGGTTGCGGGGGTGCCGCGTGTCGTACCCGTTCGTGGAAGACCTGAGCCCGCACACTGTCGTTCCGGCGATGACCCATGGTGATTTCGCGCCGTGGAACATCAAGGTCTCACCACGCGACGGACGATGGACCGTGTTGGACTGGGAACGCGCCGACCGGATCGGCGTGCCGGGCTGGGATTGGTTTCACTACGAAATCCAATCGGCGATCCTGGTGGATAAATGCTCCACCTCGACTGTGCAGCGACGGATTGACCAGTTGCTGTCATCGGCGAGCTTTCGGTCGTACGCGACGCAAGCCCGCATCCAGGAGGTTTGCTGCCCGCTCGTCGCGGCCTATTTGCTGTACAGCGTGGAGATTGCGCGCCCAACCGAGGGGCTTCCAGCGTTGCGAGACCTGCTGGCCGCGCAGTTGACTCTTTTGACCCGTGGAAGCCGGTCTCGGGCCACGGGGTGACCGGCGGCGGTTTGGACCCGAGCGTGTTGGAAGGATCGATCGGGACGCTGGCGAGGACCGAGAGAGCCGGTAGGGGTGAAAGAGGCCGCGGCACGAGCTGTGGCTAATAAGTAATCAGGAACCGCCAATTGGTGGCGGACCCGCCATTGGACGGCGGAACATTGTTGCTGCCAGCAGTGTTGCCGCCGGTTGAACCGCCCGTGAACGGGGGAAGACCGGTGCTACTCCCTCCGAGCAACGGCGGCGGAAATGGAGTGGCGACGATCATGTTGGGTTGGACGTTGGTACCGGCGCCACTCGGGCCACTCACAATCAACTGGACAGTGTTACTGCCGGGCGCCGTGTATTGGTGAGCCACTGTGAGTTCGGGCGTGTTGGTCACGAAGCCGTCGCCAAATTGCCAGAAACGGTTGGTAATGGCGCCGGTAGAACCGTCCGTAAACGTCACGGTCATCGGCGCCGGGCCGTAGCTCGGGCTGGCGCTGAACGCGGCCGCGGGCACGATGGAAAATGATCCGCCCATGCTGTTGTTCGGCCAGCCCCAAGCGATCACGGGTTCAATACCGATAGGCCCATTCCATTGGTTGGAAAACATGTCAGTTAGTCCCACTCCAAAGTTGGTCGTGACTGTTATTCCTTCATCTGCCCAGATGAAGGTGTTCGTGGTCCCATTGGTAAACACCCAGCTATGGAAATGCAGCCCCGGGGTGCCGCCGGTGGTATAGCCGCCCAGCGGGTCCAGCACCCGCAAGAGGCTCCCCGAGAGCCAACTCATCACGGGCGTAGCCCCGGTTAACCACCATGAGATCATCGCCTCTCCATCAACGCTGGGAAGCGGGCCACAACCCAGCAGGTCGTTGTTCGCATCCCATCCGCAATAAGCGTCCTGACCTTCATATCCCAATGGAGGGCCTTTATCCCATAGCTGCAACCACGTCTGAATATGATCGACTCCTGTTGACCTCCATTCCACCAAATCCTTCCAGAACCGGAACGCCAAGGTTTGCCACGTCCACGGCAACGATGTGTAGGCTGGTGCATACAGCTCTCTTTGTGTCGTCCACCAACTATTTGTTTTGCCTAGTATGTCGGGAGAGAATGGGTACGCTTCGGTGACGGCAAATGGTTTACCGTATATTGCGGCAATACATTCCAGCGACGAATCTGTTGGCCACCATATACCCCCGATACTTGCGTTGGTATAAGCAAGTATGGTGTCAATCGGCCCATAGAGCATATCCCCGCCATGAAATGAAAACGCATTGACATTCGTGTAACCAGCCCGAACATACCAATTCGTGAAAAACGGAACCACGCCCCTGAGTCCGCCGACCGCCGGTGCCCACGTCTGACAGTTCGTGCAGACAAATTGTATTGCCTGGACCGCCGCACTGACCGCCAAGGATGCCGGATAGGCGCCGCCATAACTATAGGGGTCTTGATGACTGTTTGTAAAGTTCATGCTCGACCCGCTCGGCTCGTTCAGAATTTCATAGGTAAAGGCGTTGGTGTAGCGTGCCGCGACGTTCGAGCAGAACAACGAAAAGTCATTGAGAAAACTTGCCAGGGAGTTCGTTTGATCAACATAAGGCGAGATGTAGCCATAATTATAGTTGGAACTCGCCATATCGTAATGTTCTGCCTGAAAGTCCAGAACCTTTAGCGGAACGGGAGGATTGGGCCAAGACGGGGGACCACCAGAAGTAATCTGTGTGGGAGTCTTGCCACCATGAAGATACTCGTCAAATATGGTAAAGTCATTCGTATGAGCGGAATTACTGCAAATAATAGACCAGTATCCAGTCAAGCGTTGAAAGCCGGGTGCTACACGCACAAAACGATTGGACATGGCAACAGTGAAGGTAATTGGTTCTCCAATGTCCGCATGTGGGTAATTCGTGTATCCATTTGGCCAGACACTGAACTGGGACCGGTCACCAAATCCACTGCTGGTTGCGTTTCCATCGACCTGGACGAAATAATGACCCATTTTCAGATTCATCAGGGTCACCGGTGGAGCTGCATTGGTGACGCTATTGCCATGGAAGTCATACACTTCCACGGTCGTACCGATCCTATTAGAAATCACAACTGAGTCTCCCTGGTAAAAGATACCCTGGGAAGTCCACGGAGCGATGGAGATAAAGTTCGTACCGTAAATTCCGTAGGTATTGGTGAAAGCCGAAGCTGCCGGGAGTGTTGATACTATGTTTGCATTATTGAGCGAATTCCGGGCGAATGTCCGTCCCTCCATGCGAACCAGCACGACCCAGAAGAGCATGACAGCGAAAAGAGGGCGTCTCATCGTGGCCTACTCCGTCCTGAGCGGGACTCCGCCGGGTTGGCGGAGATGAGTTTGTTCCGTCCGCCGACACCCACGTGTGTCGGCGGCACGCCGGAACGACGACTTTGCAAGACCGGATCCATACCGTACACCAACGCGGCATCGTCGCTCACGATCTGGCTTTGTGCAAGTCCGTGCAAACGAATTCACCACCAGCCTGTCGTTTTCGGCAATGGGCAAAATATGGAATTGCTGCAAAATCCCGCCAAATGTTGGAGAGGCACATCTCACGCGCAGCAAAATACGGCATTCCGCATGCCAGAATTGACCGCCCTTCACAGTTGTTTCCCCTCACCATGACCCGGCCGTTCTTTTGGTGCTGGGGCCAGCGCACCTCCGGCGCCCCGGCCTGATATCAGTGTCTAATCTCCTCGATTACCTGTTCAGAATTCCCTTGCAAGCATGCTCTCGTTCTTCACGTCTCATTGCTCACACGGCGACGGTCTGCCTCTTCCTGTTGGCGGCGGTCACGCCTTTCGTAAGCCGCGCCGAATCTCATTGCGGCCTGACACCCGAAGCTTGCCCAGATGATTTTCGCCCTCGCCGCCGCTGATTCCCCGGTATCTGTCGTGCCAACGGTCTTTTCCACCAACTCTCCAACACCGGTCTTCAAGAGCATTACCGTGGCAACCACTCAGGCTGGCAAAGGACCGGCGCGTTTCGCCAACCATGACGCCAGGCCGCCGGCATACGCCACGCCGGCGCACACCGTGAGGGCCAGATCCACCGGCAGCCGATAGCGCAAATACCACTCGACAAACACGAGGGCGTCAAAGGTGAAGACCGCCAGCATCACCAACCCGATCAACCACGCCAACCCCAAGTCGCGCGATTGCCACAGGCCAAACAATCCGGCTGGGAAAATCAACAGCCAGTAGAAGGTCGAAATCAGCCGGTGACGCGGTGACATCACGGCGGTATACGGCCCCAATTCGGTCCGCAGTCGAATGAAACACAATTTCGCGTATTGCGCGGGATTTTCGCGAATCCACAGCGTGGCGGCCCGGCGAAGATCCTGGTGGGTGCGTTCCTTGTATTCGTCGTAGCGCTGCTGTTCCTGGGCGGACACGCGCCAGACGGTCCACGGGTTGCCGGGCCGTGGTTCCCAAACAAAGGTGAGCCGCATACTCTCGTAATAGGGATTATTCTCCTCCCACAAAACGCCACCGTTGTCGGTGCTCCGCCAGCCATCTTCCGGGGCCCCGCCGAAATTGATCAGGGGCAACGCCAGGCGACAGCCGATGAGTGCGATGATCGCCAGACAGCCGTACCGGGCCGCCGCTTCCCGGTGGCGGAAGGCCGCCAGTGCCAGCCACGCCGCGCCAGCCGTGGCCACCACAAAAAAAGCGGCCTGAGTGAAGATCCCCAAGCCCATGGCTCCGACAAACAGCGCGCGATTGGCCGGGGTTCGCGGTCCCGCCGCCGCAGACAGGGCCAGCGAGAAAAAAAACAGGAGGAGAACCGTGGGCAGCATGTAGCCGACATATATTGCCAATCGGAGATTTGACAGCATGATCGCCGCGGCCAGACAGCCGGCCCACGGCGCCGACGGCCGCGCCATTCGCGAGGCGGTCCGGCCCACCAACAGACAGGTCAACCCGGCCAGCAACGCCTGGGGGATGGCGATGGAATACAGTCGGACCCCACCGATCCAGTAGCAGGCAGCCAGGAAATAGTCATAGACCAGCGCGTGCACGGACACGCCGCCCGTGCGATTGCGGGGAACACCCGTGTGCAAGACCCCCAGCGCCGCGCGATTGTAGGCCGCCGCATCGTTCTCCCATGCGGCATCCCACCCCGGAAAGGATTTGAGATATTCGATTCCTTCCATCTGCAACGTGGGTTTCGACGTCAAATCCTCCGCGTGGGTTGCGTAGTAGACGCCAAACACGCCGTGCAGAACCGCCGTCGCCACCGCCAGCAAAACCATCAGCCAACCATAGCGAACGGAACGAGTTTCCTTTATCATGGCAGGAATCGCCGGCTCCGTTTCCCAGCCGAAGCTGACAATCCTTGGTTTCATTCGACATTTCCCATGCGACCGACATCCCGTGAGTATCGCGACCACCAGTCACCCTGACCGTTGATCATTGTATCGCCTTTGACAATGCGGACAAGCCGATTCTAAGCCTTTGCCGTCGCTCGGTACTGTTTGTCAGTTGTCAGCGGTGGGGCAACTTGGGTTTATTTTGGTGGTGGTCAGGCGGACTTTGTTCCACCAGTGATTCCAGCCCCTGTCGCCCTGCTGCTGCGAATGGATCGATGCGGCGGCGTCACGTCACGCCTGCTCGTAAACGGCCAGCGTTTCTCGCGCCACCTTCTCCCAGGAAAACTGCCGCGCGTGGTCGAGGCCTTTGCTCGCCAGTTGCGTGAGAAGCCCGGGTTCGGCTAACGCCTGTGAAATCTTCGCGGCGATGTCGGCTTCATCCTGCGGATCGAAATACCACGCGCAATTGCCGCCGATTTCTGGCAGTGAACCGGCGCGGGCGCACAGCACCGGCAACCCTTGTCGCATCGCTTCCAACACCGGCAGGCCGAAACCTTCGTACAGCGACGGAACCACCAGACAACGCGCGCGCCGGTAGAGTTGCTCCAGCTCCTCCCCAGTCACGTACCCGCGCATCTCCACCGCGTTGGCGACGCCCTGCTCCTCTGCAATGCGAATCAAGTCGCGCCGTCCCACCCGCTGGGGAGTGGAGGTTTCCCGGATCATACCGAGGATCACGAGCCGAACGGCCCGCGATTCAATCCTCGCGAAACCCCGGATCAACATTGGAAGATTCTTGTGCAAGCTATCCGAGGTTACCGTTAGCAGGAAATCCTCACGCACAACCTTGTTTTCATCCGCCGGGCGGGATTCACCTACCGCAGCCTCGTAAATGACAACCATCTTCCGGGCATCCACAGGAAGCCGCTGCTCGATCTGCTGCCGCGTGAAGTGTGAGACGGCAATGACGCGGGCGCATCGGCGGACAACTTGCCGGAGGACGTAGCGCTGATATTTCATCTTGAACGTGTCCGATCCCGGAAAGTTTTCACGGTAAAAGAAGTTCACAAGATCGTGAATGGTGACGACCAACCGGCACGGGCAGAAAACAGGTCCTGTGTTGAATGGGGAGTGAAGCACATCGAGCTTCAGCCGGCGCGCGGCGCGCGGCAGTAGGAGTTGCTCCCACACGGCACGCGTCCACTTCTTGCGGCTGTCCAGCGGAACAACGAATTGCTCGAAATTGGGGTTGAGGTTGCCAAAGACCGCTGCGGCGCCCGAGTCCACGAACAACACGTACCGGTTCACGTGGTCAATCCGAGCCAGTTGCTCCACGAGCCGCGTCCCGTAGGTTTCCCCACCACCGCCGCGTCCTTCGCCGAGCACCAAGTCGAAAAGATTGATGCCGATGCGCATGCTTATTCACTCTTCCGCCGGATTTTCAGTTGCCGTTTGAGCCGAAAGTAGCGGTTGACCACGAACCACGGCATACCGCGAGCCGTCCATTGGGGGAGTCCTCCGATGCTCCAGTACTCGGCGCGGATCTTTTCTTCGTCGGCATGCGTGACGGAAGATCGGGCAATGGATTTGGCGTCGGCATGCACGCGAATCTGGCCGCGCAACTCGGGCACGTACACCAACCGCCCGTGACGCGCCATCCGCAACCAGAGTTCGTAGTCGAACGCGTTATTGTATTCGAGGCGCAGCGGACCGGCCCGGTCGAGAATCGCCCGGCGGAAGAACGCGGATTGCTGCCCGATGTAATTGATCCCGTACAGCAGCACGCGATAATCAAACGGAATCCCGTAGAACATCCGGATGTGCGCGCCATCCGGATCGATAATCCCCACATCGCCGTACACCACGTCCGCACCGGTGCGTTGCAGCGCCTCGACGGCGATGCGGACGGTATGCGGGCTGATCGTATCGTCGGAGTTCACCCAGCCCAGGATTTCACCCGCGGCCATGGCAAACCCCTTGTTGAGCGCGTCCACCTGGCCGTGGTCGCGTTCCGAGGTCCAGCGGATCTTCGGCGCGGCGCGAAGGATGTCCACCGATCCGTCGGTCGATCCGCCGTCCACCACGAGGTGTTCGATGCACGGGTAATCCTGGGCGCGGATACTCGCCAGTGTTTGGGGCAGAAACCGCGCCTGGTTGAACGACGGCGTTACGATGGTCACAAGCGGGTCAGCCACGGTCAGGTGCCCCCGGCGTTTGACGTCGCATACCGATTCTCGCGACGAGTGTACCGCCGACCAACAGCATGGCGCCAATCGAAGCCGCGAGCGAAGGCCGAAGATAGGTGGGGCGGTAGCGCAATACCAACTCACGCGCATCGTTCGTGATCTCCAGCGCTGTAAATGTGGGCGGCATCGCCCGGAGCGTCAGCGGAAATCCATCGAGCGTGGCCTGCCATCCGGGATACCGCGTGTCGGTCCATACCAACGTGCCGGCCGGCCCGGCATCGAAATGGACGTGGATTTCGTTCAAGCCATATTGTTCCGCATGCAGTCCGCGGGGATTGGTCGTCTCCCAGTGGAACCGCACAAGACCGGGCGTCGGGTTTTTGATGAACTCGCCGCGTCCCAGACCTGACTCACGGTTCTCGTAGATATAGTCGCCCAGCTCCGGCCGATATTGCTTCTGTTCTTCGGGAGGCAACTCATACAGGCACCTCGGGTGAAGTGCGGAGTAGCCATGGATCGTGCGAACCCGGTACAGATGAGCCATGTCGTACGGGAAAAGTTTCTGGTGTTCACCCGGCGTGATTTCCCAGAGGCGTAACTGCGTGTCTCCCAACACGTCGACAACCTCGCGTTGCGCCGGGCCGCCCGCCAACAAACGATTCCAGAGTTCCATCGGCTGCCGCGGAATAAAGCGCGCGGTGAACAGCAGTAACGGCACCAGATTCAAGGCCAGAAGCGCCGGCTGAATCAACGGATTCTTGCGGATGCCCGCGAAGAGCATGACGCAACCGACGCCGAGCAAGCCGGCGAACGCGGCCACGGTTTCCGGATTCCTGACCGAAATCTCTCGCGGCAGATTGACCACTTGAAACTCCCGCAACGCCCGCGCCTCTTCGCCAAAACCGGTCTTCGCATTGTGCGCCGCAACGAATTCCCGGACCTTTGGCAGCACCCGCGGATAAATCACGAACGCCGCCACGTTCATGGCCACCATCAGCACGATCGCCAAGGTGATGACGGACCAACCAAACCGCCGAAGGACACTGGCTGTCGTGAATAGTTCTTCCGTCCCCATTGCGGCCAGCAACGTGAGCCCCAGAACCGGCAATCCCGAGGAACGTGCGTACAAAAAGTCCTGCAACGGGCAGGACAATATGATTCCGTACAGAATCACCAGGGCCAGGGCCTGGCGCTTGAGGGTGCGCCGCCCCGGCGGCGCCGGCCGGATTCCGCCGACCAACGCCAGCACCGCGCCGACGGACCCGATGTAGATGAGGAAGCCGGCGCCGTTCTGATGGACGAACCTGCCCAGGTCCAGTGTGCGAAACGTGCCCAGCATCCACGGGTAGACGGTCGACAAGGAGGCGAGGCCGCTTAACCATGCGATCCTCGGTGGGTGCGGCATCGCGCGCAAGTTGTTCCGGAACAACTCCACCTCGGCAGAGAGAAATGGCGCCGCGAGACACGCGCCGATCACCACCGAAGGCGCGACCACTTGCAGAGACTTTCTCCACCTTCGCGGGTCCGTCCAGCCATAGCCCAAGCAGAAGACGCCGGCGAACAAAGCCACGTAAGCGTGGGACTGGAGATTGCCCGCCAAAAAAATGGCGGCGACCGGCAGCGACGCGACTGCCGTTCGCCATCTGTCCGGCTTTTCGAGAGCCTTGTCCCAAAGCCACCACAGGAGCGGGTAGTAGGCAAACGAAGCGTGAATCCAAGGGTGGCAGAAAAACAGAGAATTACAGCCGGCAAATTCGTAGGCGATCGCCAACCCGACGCAAACCCACTGACCGAATCCATAATGACGCAGCAACAGGAACATCATCAACCCGCCGATCAGAAAGTGCGTTACGAGAGTCCAATTATATGCCAGTTCGAATCGCAGCATCCGGTACAGAAGCACGCGAACGGGATCCACGGCGCTGATGTGCGCATCCGCCAGAAACGGGCGCCCGCCAAGTATGTACGGGTCCCACCATGGGATATCTCCCCGTCGATACGATTCATAGATCGTCCGTTGCAGCGGCAAATCATACTCGACTTGGTCGATGATGTGCTGGTTGGCCGGCACACCTGTGGCCTGTGGGTCCAGATACCGATACTTCGGGGAGAGATTTGACAAGATATCCAAGGGTGCCAAGAGCGAACCACCCCAGAGACCATCACGAAAAACGAACAGACACAGGAGCAAACTCGCGAGGAGAAACCAAGAAACCGATGTCCGCTTCATCGCTGTAGTCCGGGTTTACCGCCGACAAGACACGATGGGGGGGAGCCTGCTCAATTCCCATCGCCAGCTTCGCGTTCCGCCGTGGCCCACATATTGAGCCCGCACTCGAAATACCCAAACCGGATTCTATCCATCGAGAAATTCGCAATCCCAAAGTACCAGCCCAACAAGGGCAGCGTATAGGCGTACTTATGCTCAAAAATCTCCTCGGCGCTCAACAGACCGGTCCGCGCCATCCTGCGCAACAACCCGTCGGACCATGACGCCGGTGTCGTGGCCACCAGCAAACCACCCGGAGCCAGTACTCGATGAATCTCGCGAAACAGCTGCACCAGACTGCTCGGATTCAAATGCTCGACGACCGCCAACATCGTCACGACTTGAAAGAAACAGTCCTCATAGGGCAGTTTCGGGTCTGTATTCAAGTCCAGCGCGTGAAAAGCGATATTCTCCCCCCCGCCCGCTGGCGTAAGTTGATCAATAGCGTATTTCTCTCGAAACGACGTGTGCGAGAGAAAATATGGCTGGGAGCCGCAGCCAACGTCCAGAATCCGTCCGGACCGCAAACGAGCCGGGATCAACCGATTCGCCTGTCGTGCTCGCAGTTTTGCCACGAGCGGCTCCAACAATCCATGCCCGCGCGTGAATCTCTTACTTTCGTCTGACATATGTTCGTCCCTCGTATTTGTACCCCACGCTTTCATCAAACTTGTCATCTTGAACACGCCGGCGGCAAGCAAAATGTGAAGTCAGCCTGCCCGGCAGCAGACAGGGGTATTGGTTTTGGACGGGAAAGCCATTGCCGGCGATTTGTAAGCTGATTTCCTGGAGCGTTCCCTGGATTTTAGCGCTTTTGCCATCGCGCTGGGGGTCTGTCGTACTGCATGGGACTCCCAAATGGCCACGCTTACGGGGACGACCTCGCCGCCTGGATCATGCAGGCAACGAGCATCGTGGACGGCAGGCCCCTTGAGTTCATCGGAGCGGATCACTTCACGATTCAACAGCCCTCATGCCTGCGCGGTTTAGATCTCAACCCTCAACCGTTTTTCTTGCCCGCACACCGCGCTGTCCCCACCTTCAAATTAACACACGGCTTTCCTTTGCTCTTGGAATCGCAACTGGATTGCCTTGGTGAGCCGGTGGCCGAGCTGAATGACCGGAATTCCACAAAACGATACATGATGGTGGCACAACCGATTGTGGCGGCGACGCTCGCGAGCATCGTCACCGGACAAAGAACCAGCGGTTGGGTGACTCCCAATTGATTGAACATGGCCACCAGCGGCGGCAGCAGGCAAAGGATGATGATGAATTGCAACAAATAGACCGAATAGGAAATGCGCCCCAATAAAACAATCGGTCGATAGTTGAGTGTCCGTTGCAGGGTCTGGCTGCCGAAAACTGAAATCAATATCCCGGCACAACCCACAGTCGCCACCAACCAACCGTATCGGTAGGCGGCCACAGGCCAGTGGTGAAATAAACAACGGGCGAAATCCCAACCCTGATAGAGCAACAGGCTGCCCCCAAAAACCGACCACCGGAGCGGCCTGCCCAACCGGGCAAGCCACGCGGCCCCAGAAGAGTCGTATTGGGCCATCAGGACACCGACAATAAACGAAACATAGTATTCGCCCGTGCTGAAAAGAATGAACAGGAGAACCGCCAACGGGAAAAGCACCGCCACGTTTTTCCGCCGCGCACACACCACGAACAGGGGAACCAATGCCGACCCTTTCAGTTCCACACCCAGGGTCCAGTCCTGGCTTAACAGCAGGCGGCTTGCATCGTGGAGCGCGAAGGCGCATTGGCGGAAAAAATCCGGAACCGTGAGTTTCGCCTGCCAAAACTGGTGGAGCCATCCTGTGACCGACGGCTGCGTTACCGGCTGAAAAAACAGGAGCTTTTTGGCAACAATGCTGATGATAAAAGCGAAAAACCATGGCAGCCAGATGCGGATGAACCTGCGGAGATAAAATGTCGGCAGAAAGATTCTGCGGGTGTCAGGCCCGGTTTCCACATACGGCTTGGAAAGAACATAGCCGCTCAAGACAAAAAACATGGCGACCGCTGCGGAGCCGGAAAACAAGATGGAGAAGAAAGGCCAGTTTGCCATGGCAAAATAGGAGGCCGGAAATGCAAAGGCCCCGCTCGAATGCCCCAGCAGCACAAACAACGCGGCCAGCCCGCGGATGCTGTCGAGGAACTCAATGCGCTTCGCCTGCGAATACATATCGACGGTTGTCCATGAATGACTCGATGGCCACGAGGCCAGCGGGCCTGGATGAGATCACTGGAAACTCATGCTGTTTGCGGGCCTCGCAGTCCACTTGCAGAGCGTCGCCTTCATTCCAAGTCCAGTCTCACGCAGACAGAGCACGGTGGGGTCGAGAAGCGGCCCCGGAAGCAGGGTGATATTTGGCTTATACGCCTGTGGGTATCGGGACCGCAAGACATTTCATCCGACAGTTCCCATATCACCTACGCCCCGTAACTATCGCCGTCCATTCCGTCTCACTGTCCAACATCATGTCATTTTTGACAGCGCCATCAAGCCTTTTTCGCGACCGCAAGACTGGATCCCTGACTTCGCGGGAGATGGCTGACAACGCAAAAACTCCTATGGAACCAACATCCATGACGTGAATGTCCTGACCTGTCCGGAGCATTTCGATCAAACTCGCCTGGCACATCAACGAGACCGGGAAGCGAACGGCGGGAAAGGAGGGATTCCCCAGTCCGGAAGCTTCCATCACGAAAGCGCCGTCCGCAGAACTTCGCCCGAGTCAAATCGACCAGGACTCGCTTCCGTCGTACGACGTGCTCGACACGGTGATCAAACGCCACGCCGAAGAAGCGAAAGCAACGGTGGAGATCGTCAAGGAAACGGATTACAGCGAGAAACTCTTCCGTGGCATCGTCCGCAAGATCGACCTCAAGGAGTACAAACGCAAACCAACCCCGTGCTGTTTGCGCGTCAGCACCCAAGTCTTCGGCGTCGGTTGTCGCGTCCCCATCACCCAGCGATACGCGGACGGGGATCGACGCGATGCCTCAACCAACCAAATAATCGACCCTGTCGATCGTCGGAGTATACCGCTTCGAGGGTCGACCAGCGGCCCAAACGCGTCCCCTCAAGCCGCGCGGCTGGTGGCACAGCACTTGCAGCTCGATGCGGGTTCATGTAAGGTCAGAATATCCAGAACCTGAGAAAATGGCCTGCTCGATGAAGTTTTCCGAGATTATCAACGACCAGCAGTTGGCCACCGAGGCGATCCGCCGTTGGACCGCCATGGTCGTTTGCATGGTGGTTGCCGTGGTCGTCGGGAGCTGGATTGCCAACGGGCAGTTCTTCTTCCTTGCCCTGTTGGCCGGTGTGGCGGTCACGGCCATTGTTACCATAGGAATGCAACGAAGTTCCTGGCTTTTGATTATTATCAGCTGGCGGTTAACAGGGGAGATCCACGCGCTTCCCTTGCCGCTGGCGACCCGTGACGTGGTGGTTTTATTCGTGACTTTTTCGTACACCATGCAACGCATCTTCGGCCAAACGATTCGTCGATGGTGGGGCGCGTTGGGCGCGCTCGTGTTCATCAACTTTGCGTGGCTTGCCGTTACGTTTCTGTTCCACCCCGTGGGTGTGCACGCGCTGGGCGCGCAAACGATGGGGGGTCTACCCTACTTTAAGGTCTTCATTGCCCTCTGCGCCTATTGGGTCATTGTGCATTTGCCCGAATCCTACGCGAGCGTCGTGAGAATCCCGTGGTGGTTGCTGGCCAGCTCGATGTTTAGTGCCTTGCTCTCCGCGACAGTGTACATTGCGCCTTCCGCAACACCCTACGTCTGGTTTTTCTATAGCGATGTCGACGTCTCGGGGTATATGGAGAGTCTCCAAACTACGGGATCCGGTACGGATATTCACCGACTCGGCTCATTTGGACCCTTCGGGCTGATGGTCATACAGTTTACGGCCGCTTATTACCTGCCGCGCAAATTTCTTAACCCGGCGCGATGGCAGTTCTATCTGTTTGCACTGGGACTTGTCGCAATCCTCGTCTCGGGCTTCCGAAGCAGCCTGGCGTTCGCGATGGGATGCGTCGCGTTGGCTGCGTGGTTCCACCACCGTGGCTGGCGCGAAGTCGTCCTCGGGGGGGTGGTGGGCGCGCTTTTGCTTGGATTTCTGGTCTTTGGCCAAGGTCGCTTGTTTGATTTGCCCTTGTCCGTGCAGCGCACCCTGGGATCCCTCCCCGGTCAGTGGGACGAAGTCGTCCAAGAGGCGGTCAAGAACAGTAATCGGCGCTGGGATTGGTGGCACGAGATCCTCACAGAGGGCGCAATCAAGAACTGGTGGGTCGGTGACGGTTTCGGTATCGGTGAAACAGATTACGATTTGATTGCGGGAGGACGACTCAACTTCGAAGAAGGGGCCACGCTCACCGGCGCCCTCCACAACGGGCCATTGACCACGATTCGCTATGCAGGGGTGGTGGGACTGGTTCTGTTCTATGCGCTCATGATTGCCGGGGCGGTCTCCTCGGTGAAATGCGTTCGTCGATGCCGCGGCACCCCCCTGCAGCCCGTAGCGATCTTCCTGGCCATCGATCTTGTCTGGACGCCCATTCAGTACACGTTTCTTTTCGGAGGGTTCGACAGCCAACTGCCCGAGCAGTTGTTTCTGACTGGTCTGCTGACGCTGGTCTGGCGCATGAGCGAACGCCGTCCGCCCCCCACGGAACCGGCCGTGGTCGCGCGGCCTTTTTCCTGGAACAACGGCGGAACACGGGTTTCCGCATGAGAACGAAGGCGGTTTGGCTCGCGGCTCTCCCGATCCTGTCATAGGAGCCCGAGGTTCACGTCCGGCGAAGACTCTTCACGGCGCACCCTTGCCGTTGGATCGTGAACGGCAGCGTCGCAAATACGTTGGCACCATGTGCCGTAACCGATCCGCCTGGTGCAAGGGGGCGTTCTCCACGACACACACTTTGAGAGGGAAAATTTCCGCGGTTTCCCAAGCAATTGCGCGATTCGCCCCCCAACAAATCGTCACCGCCGCCCCATCTGCGGACGATGAGCCGGGCGGGAGTTTTTCTCGGCGGTCGTCATGGTCGCGCCTGGAGTATCGATTCGTACACTTCCAGCGTTTTCTGCGCGACCACACGCGGGGCGTACTGGGCAAGAGCCTTCGCGCGCGCCGTTGCCCCGAGCCGTTCGCGCATTTCGGCGTCCGACAAAAGCCCCACCAGTGCGTCTGCCAATTCGTCGCTCCGTCCCGGAGTGACGAGCAGCCCCGTCTTGCCCTCTTCGACCCAGTCGGGAATTCCGGCCGCGCGGGTCGAGACCACGGGTAACGCTGCCGCCATGGCTTCCCCCACACTCATCGGCATGTTCTCCCAGAACGACGGCAACACGAGCACGTCGCTTGCGGCCATCGCCCGCGCCACCGCCAATTCGTTCTGCACGCCCATCCATTCAATTTGCTCTGCGACGCCCAGTTCTGCGGCTCGGGCGCGCACGGATCTCTCGTAATTTGCATTGGGGCCGCTGCTGAGGGCCGGGCCGATTACACGCAGCCGCACCGGCTGGCCCAAGCGGCGTTGCACGATCGCGAGTGCATCCACCAGATGCAGTAACCCCTTTCGTATTTGGATCGCGCCGACGTAAAGTAACGCATACCGGTCCGTGTTGCGTTGAGCGCGTTGAACCTCGAAGAAACACGGGGCCATGGCGTTGGGAATCCGGAATGTCCGGGCAGGACTGCGTCGTCGTCGCAGAAAATCTTCGACCTCGTGACTGATGGAGATTACGTAACGAGCCTTTCGGGCGACGACCTTCTCGATCAGCCTCGCCGCGTGTGATAGTGAAAACAATGGAGGCGGCTCGATCATGTGCACCCGGTGCATGACGCCGTGGAAGGTAATGACGTTCGGGTACGGCGCTGTGACGGCGGTGAGGCCGTACTCCAATTCCGTACCCTGTCCGTGAACAATGTCAGGTTGGATTTTCTTCAGTTCCGCCAAAATCAAGCGCCGCCGCCACAGAAACAAGCTGGCGCTGCCAGACAGCGGCGGACGAGGCAGCCGATGCAGGACGCCGAACGGGCCTTTGTCCACGGTTGGTTGCCTGACCTCCGAAGTGACGACAACGATATGGACATCCGTGAGGCCAATTTCACGAAAACCTCGCAGCAGATTGAGGCCGGGCGACAGCCGGCACGGGAGCAGGTGCTGGGGCCGCTCCAACCCGCGACAAACGAAGGTGTCGAAATCTCCGATTAATGCGATGCGCATATGCTTTCATAAACGGCTGTTAATTGGCGGGCGATCTGAAGCCAGCCAGCCGGACGCGGAGGGCGCGGCACGGTATGAGCCTGATCGTAGAACTGCCGCAATCGTCGCGCGGTAACCCGAACGCTGCCGAGGGGGCAGTAGCTCGCCGAGTCGCCAAATGCCGTTCTGGCCCAGGGCAAATCGCCCAGCAACAGCGGGCATTCACACGCCGCCGCTTCCAGGGCGGAGATCGACAAGCTCTCCACTGCGCTCAACAGCACGAACCCGCGCGCCTCGCGATAAATCTCCGCCAGTCGGACGCGGTCGGAAACGGGGCCCTCGAACCGAACAAAAGCGCTGTGATCCTGGGCGAACTTCGCGAACTGCCGCGCATACGGGTCGGAATCGTTGTATGGCTTGCCGATCACCCACAACGGAACCTCGGCACGGACGGCTGAGCGCGCAAGTTCCAGCACCCGTTTGAGCTCTCTAATGGTGGCCGTGCAGACCAGCCAACTGCCCCGGACGCGCGGGGGGCTTTGTAAGAAACACTCTTCAACACCGTTTGGCACCACGTGAACCCTCTCCCGTGGCGCCCCGAACACCTCGACCATCAACTGCGCTTCCCATGGGGTTAGGGCGACACAGGCATCCGCCAGACGGTACGAATCCCAGTTGAAATGGCCAAGCACGCTCTGGGGCATCGCCAAACCCAACACCCGGATGGCCACCCGATGAAGGCGACGCTTCCACAGCGGTCGTGAACCTAGCCCTGGCAGCATTTCGGCTTGGACCACCTTCATCCCTTTCCCTTGGGCCGCGTGAAGCAACGCGGTTGGAGTTCTTCCAAAAAAGTGCAGGATTTCACCCGTTTGTGTTTCGTCCCACCAGCGGAAGTATTCCACGTCCACGCCGATCTCTTGCAAGGCTGCCTTTGTCTGCTCGATCTGGACCTGCATCCCCCCGTGCCAAAACATGTAGGGAACCCGACAATCAAAGAGGACTCTCATCCGCCTGATTCAAGCACAGTCAGCCGCTGAATGCAAGATTCAGACCGGTAGTCCCCTAATTTGAAATTGTCCACCCCTTTACTATCGCGTGGTGCTCTGTAATTTTCCGGCAATGATTTCAATATCAACATTTTCTGGTTGGTTTGTTTGCCAAGATGAGGAACGGGAACCGAACGACAAAAGGAGACCGGAAAACCCCGTGCTCAATGAAGTTAATTGTTGCCCTATTTTCCGGATTATGGGAGATATCGGAATAGAAATGTAAGGGTGGCAATCGGTTATCTTGAACGGAAGGCCATTTATCGCTGGTAGAATTCACAGTCGAATGCTGCTCTGTTTGGCTGGATGGTGTCTCGCGGCATTGGTGGCGTGTTACGTCTTGCCCCGTTTATACAACCGCTTGATTATCAGGCTCCCTTCCGTCCGGCGAGAGAATTGGGATCGGGTGGTCGAGAGCAAGAAAGCCAGAATCGGTGCTGTCACTTGGAAGGATTCGCGACCGTTGCACATCCTGGCTGGCGACAGCCATATCGAAATGGGAGATTGGTACGAGCTTTTCGACGGGTCTTGCGCCGTGCGTAATTGCGGGCTGTCCGGCGCAACCATACAGGACGTGACTGTCCTGGTCTCGGCGGTTCCGGACCGCAATCCGGAGTCGGTGGTGTTGATGTGCGGCATTAACAACCTTGGCCGACATGATTCGGTTCAAACCTGTGCCAGCGATTATGAGAAGTTGCTGGTGACAACGCGTTCCGCTCTGAAACCCCAGAAAATCATCGTCTTGTCGGTCATGCCTGTCCGTCAGTCCCCTGTTGACATAAACAGCCGCAAACTGAATGACGAAGTATTGGCCTTGAATGAACGGCTTCGGGAATTATGCCGACTGCACAACGCCGTTTTCGTGAATGTGAGCGCCGCAGTCATGAATGCTTCCGGAGGATTGTCCGACGAATTGACAAGCGATGGCCTGCATCTGAACCAGGAGGGGTATAGAAGGATCGCGCCCGTAGTTCAGAACTACCTGGCCAAGGAACGAGGAGCGCCCGGGTAGCTCCCGGCAAGCGCCATGGATTCTCCCAACGCAGTGTGGCTCGACGCCTGGCATGTAAATCCCAGTGCCAATAAGGACTACGCTTTGCTCGACGGACTACGCGGCATCGCCATCCTGCTCGTGGTGGCCTGCCATCTTCTTTACGTAAACCCACTTTCCAGCCCGATCCTGCGATTCGCAGTGGGCATCTTCTCCGCTGGATTCTGGGGGGTGAGGGTCTTCTTCACGCTTTCGGGGCTGCTCATTTCGTGGCCGTTCTGGAAACGGAAGGTGAAGGGGGCGACAAAAGCGGTCCCGCCCGGATATGGCTGGCGCCGGTTCTGGAAGATTTACCCTCCGCTGGTTCTTTCCCTGTTGGTGTTGACACCGGTTTATATAATCCTCTCCCACGACTGGTCCTATCTCGGTTTCGCCATCCGATGGTTGTTTGGCGCGCCCCTGATCATGCCGGTGAATGGCAAGCTGAATCCGGTGATGTGGAGTCTCGTCGTCGAAGCGCAGTTCTACATCGTGCTGCCGCTGCTGTTTGTTTGTTTGAAACGGGTGCCAGCAAGAGCCTGCCTGTGGATCATTTCCCTGGTCTTCTTGATCGTGCCCACGGGATGGCGTTGGTTCAACCTCACAAGAGGGGTTTCGTTTACTCTTTACCCGGAAATCAACGTTCATTTCCCTTCCCTGCTGGACTACTTTTATTTTGGGATCCTGTTGGGTGGTCTGGAATCCATGGGAATATTGAAGAAGTCGTGGGCGAAGCTGGGCGATTACGGCTTTGCCCTATTGGCAATGGCGCTGCTGGCTACGTCCTGGTTGAGCCTCCATCCAATCATCGCAAATACGCTGCAGGAAGAGATCCTCGGGTGGTTCGTGAAGATCGCCTCCGGCTTTCTGCTCTGTTATATTGCGGATCCGCAACATCCGCGATCTCGACTGCTTTCCCAGCCGTGGCTTCGCTGGTGCGGAATCATCAGCTACGAGTGGTACCTTTTCCACCAACCGGCATTTTTGTGGGCGCGGTCCATATTTGGACCGTCGGGTGGCAATCTGGTCAAATACGCGATGATCCAGGGCGGCTCGCTCATGGTGGGTTTGATTGTAGGGGCGGTGGTCTACCGGTATTTCTCGTTGCCAATTCTCAAGTACGGGCGCGCGCAGAATTCACGCCTGACAGAACCTGGTCTGAAAAAAAACCCCACGGCATCGAATGCTTGAGAGTGGAGCCGCACAAACCATGGCTGTTGTCAGTGCGAACGCGGCGAACCGCGGAGAGAATCGGCTTGTCGGCATTGTCAAAGGTGATACTGTAGTGCTCGTCAGACTGAATGGCCCGCGATGGTCGCGGAGCGCAAGTCATATGGAAATGTTGGATGCGGTCGGAGCCTAACGACGAGGCCACACGATCGCGCCCTCGAGGTATTGGTGTAAGACGACCGGGCCATGTCACGACTCCGTTTTTTTCTTCATAGTGTGGCTTCCAGCTATGTGTCGTTGGCAAGCAACCTCATTTACTCGGTCGCTTCCGTGCCACTGGCTCTCCATTTCATAACCAAGCAGGAGTTCGGGTTGTGGGCATTGATGTTTCAGATTACGAGCTACCTGGTGGTGATCGATTTTGGGATGTCGCCAGCAGTGTCGCGCCTGTTGATTGAAGAGAAGGACCGTCCCGACAGCGGCGCGTACGGGAGCCTGATCCAGACGGCCGTTCTGGTGAATCTGGTTCAGGGACTCCTGATTCTGGCGGCAGGGCTGCTACTGGCCCCATCCTTCGCCAATCTCCTGCGGATACCAACTGAACTCCGGCCGCAGTTCGACATCCTGGTGCGGTATCAATGCGCGATTGCCGGTGCGACCTTTGCGGTGCGCGTGTTCCGGAACATTTTGTATGCGCACCAACGTAATGACATCATCAATCACATGCAGGCCGTTGTGTTTCTCGCCCAGCTCGGAGTTTTCTATGCGGCATTAAAGGCACAGTCGGGCGTGTACAGCATTCTGTGGATGAATGCGTTCGCCCTGGTGTTTAGTGTGTCCGCCAACTGCTGGAACTGCCTCAGGCTGCGATTGCTCCCCCCGCGTCATGCCTGGGGAAGACCCGTGTGGTCACGGTTCAAGGAGCTATTCATGTATAGCAAGGACGTGTTTGTGGTCCACCTCGGCAGCATACTGATCATGACTTCCCAGTCCGTGATCGTCTCCCGCACCATGGGCTTGGTGGCGGTGGCCGCCTGGGCTGTGGGCACGAAAGCTTTTGCCTTCCTCAGCCAATTGATCTACCAGTTTTATGATTACTCGGAGCCGGCGTTCTCCGAAATGATTGTCCGGGGCGAGAAGGAACGGCTGCGGGCGCGTTTCAGTGGAATCCTCGTTGTCTCGGAAGTGATCGGCACAATTGCCGCGGTGATCTACGCATCCTGCAATAGCACCTTCGTCACGGTGTGGACCGCGGGCAAGATCTCATGGTCGGGATGGAATGACGTGCTGCTGGACTGCTGGCTGATTGTTACCGTCGTCGTTCATGCCGACAGTTGCTTTACCGTTCTGACCAAACGAATTGGCTTCATGCGGTACGTGTATCTGCTGGAAGGCCTCGTATTTGTCATCGTCGCCAGTCTGGCGGCTCCTCGAGGAGGGTTTCCAGCGATTATCGGCACGTCGATTCTGTGCAGCGCCTGCTTCACCGGGCCATACGGTATCAAACGCATCAACGCCTACTTCGGGTTCCATTTCCCTGAATTGGAACTTCGGTGGCTGGCCACAGCGGTACGAGTCGCGGGCATCATGATCCTGACGGCGCTCGTCTTGTGGTATATCGGCCAGCGGTTCTCGCCCATTCCACGGCTCGTATTGAATGCAGTCGCGCTCGGCCCCCTCGGTCTTGTCCTGTTTCTCCGCTACGGCACGACCAGGGAGATGCGCGTCGAAGTCCTCGGGCACGTGCCACGATTTTTCCAGCCGGTGCTGGCCCCTCTTTTGGGTGCCGATAAGTAACCCTGCAATCGACAAAAGTGTTGGTCAGAGGTGGGCGCGATCCCGCTCGTCCCGGTGTTCATGGCGGTCGCGGCACGCATCCGGACGCTGCGGCGCGGGCGTCGCCCAGGTGCATGCGCATCCCTCGTTGCCAGCAGACCACGAAATTCTCCACCGTACCGTACTTGTGACCCCCGCGATCATACACACGCACTGCTCGACGTTGGTTTCGCCGTGCTCGGCCAAGGACAAGAGCCGTTTGTTCTCGGCGACGCCCGCGGGGGTTACTGTGGTGATCACCCCGCGCGCACCGTCGACGACTCGGTGGTGATATGGGCGACAGCACCAGGAGATTCGACGTGCTGGTAATACGCGTAAATGCTGTGCCCCCAGTTGGGGAATACTACCTTGAGGAGCGACAGCCGGTAGATCCGAGAGAGCACACTTGGCAGCAGCATACCGCCCCGGAGCGGCCGGATCCCCAAGACGGGTGCCAGTTTGTTGTGCGTCTGCCAGTAATACTTGATGGCCGGCCCTTCCAAGCGGTCGCCAGCGATTTCCACGAGCCGCAAGTTGCACTGTGTGGCCAGCCGTTCCAAGTCCTGTCTGCGCCAACGCGTGATATGATGCGGGGGCCAATTATAGGGATCCCAAGGATCGAGCCCGATCACGCCTGCCGCGTTGGGAACGGCCACTGCAATGTGTCCTTCCGAGACCACAAACCGTGTGGCGTCTTTCATGACCTCGACCGGGGTGGGAAGGTGTTCCAACACTTGGAAGAATGTGATCAGGTCGAACCGGCCCAAATTGCTCTTCCCAGCCAAGTTGGCAAGTGGTTCCATGAAAACCGTGTGTCCTCTTGCCCGCGCCCGTTCGGCAGCCGCTCGGTTGAATTCCAAGCCGCAAACATCAAATCCGTCCTGCCTTGCCAAGTCCAAGAAAGCACCACTGCCACAACCCACATCGAGGATCCGATGGACTTGCCTTCTGTGAGCAAACTGGAGGGCATGCGTGAACTCCGTCCTCGTGGCACTGTAGTATTGAGGGTGCTCGAGCTCGCGGTAGAACATCTCCCCACCAGCAAAGGCGGGGTCAAAAAACTCAAAACCGCATTGCGCACAACTGTAGAGTTCAACGACCGAATCTTCGGCCAGATGACCCCACGCCACTTCACTCAATTGGGTGCCGAATTGCGCCCACAACGTGCGCAGCTGACCGCCCGTCAAGCGATCCACGGTGCCCTGATGATCGTGGCCACACACCGGGCAGACCCGAGGTGCCTGATCGGTTTTTTGATTCGCAACGTTCATGGCTATCCCTCGATCCAGTTGGGTGAATCCCCACCAAGGGACGTTACTTCCGCGTTGGATCGGTACGTCCTTTTTAATCCAAGAATCCCATCGGATTCAAGTCTTCACTAGAAGCAGTCTCATAATATACCAGCCTGGTCTTTGGGGTGCTCTGAGTGATGAAAACACCTGTTTTCGGGCAAAAGCTCCGTCCCCAAACACAGAAAAACTGGCAGAATTCTATTATGAGATGGCTTCCAGTCCCTTATCTCTTCAATGTCGTCCACCGTCAGGTCGTTCCGCCACAACCAACGGGGGGTAAGAAGGCGGGGGCCACGTCTAGCGGGCGTTCCTCGCCGAGGACATCATCTCCTCTCACAACAAGGTCCTCAACCGTGCCCACCTGAGCCTTTATCACAACACTCCGGACGTGAGCCTCTACTTCATGCTGAAGGCTCCAAACGTCATCGATTGTCGCGCTGCGTTTCGCACTCCGCGCACGGTGCAATTCGACGAATGGCGCGGGATCCACCTGATTCTGCGATACCACAATGTCGTGCAATACCATGCGGAGTTCATCGTCGACATAAAGGTTCCGACACGGTGGAAATATACCAGATTCGAGGGAACGGAGATTCCAAACTATCCCGATCAAGTGTTTTACTGGTGCAAGGGCAAGGTGTTTCAAGCCTATCGGCATCGAGACGGCAGTACTATCGACCACGAATATGCGTACATCCATTTTCAGCAGCGCTCTTTTCCAGCCCCCGGTTTTGACCCATATGCAACGGCCGGATTCTTGATTACGCCAGATGGGTTTTTCCCTTACGCCAAGGAATACCCAACCGAACAAGATTATCGGAAATACAATCGGGCGCGGTTTCGCCCCGGTCGAGAACTGATGAGAATGGCTTGTCAGCGTTTGCGGCGTCGACTGGGTCTCTGATGTGTTGAGGGACTCCCGCCTGCCCGGCAAGACGTTATCGATTGGACTTTACCCGAGAGACTCCAAGAGTTTTTGGTACGCGTCCACGACGCGCTCGTGAGTGTAACGCGCCAGGCAGCCGTTACGCCCGGCTTCTCCGAGCGATTGGCGGGCGTCCGGGCTTTCCGCAAGACGTTTCATCTGCTCGCTGATCTGTTGTTCCGAGCGCACCACGAGTCCTCCGGGCAGTTCGGCGATACAACCGCTGCTTTCCGTGCTGATAAATGGCTTTCCACAAGCCATCGTTTCCAGAAGGACAATCGGCTGAGTTTCGTCTTTCGAGGTCAGCACGAAAATATCACACGCGTTGAACGCCGCCAGCGTCATGTCGCGGTTGATCTTCTCGATGAACATGACATGCCCTTCGGGATGAGACTTCGCCAGTTCCCGATCCAGGTCGCGCACCATGGCCTGGTACTCATTGAATTCACTGCCAATGAACACCAAGATTGCCCCGGCTACCCGGGTCTTGCGGAACGCGCGCACAGCCAGTTCCTGATTCTTGCGCGTGCAGTAATTCGCGACGCACAAGAACATGCAACCGTCCCCGACACCGAACTCGCGGCGGAAGTCGGGTAGTGGCCTGTCACATGCGCCCGGGTCGATACCATTGGGAATCACCACGATCCCCCGATAGCCGGTGAGCTTGGCCACTCGATGGTCAAAAAAGCGTTGCCAGTCTACCCGCTCGCTCAAAAGCACGACCCGCGAAAACTTCCTCATCAAGAACGGCGACCGCATAACGTAGGGCAGCCAACCCAGCCATTGGCCCAGTCCCCATGGAAAACGCCTGTGCCAATTCACGAGATGCGTGCTAAACCCGTGGCTCACGAGCACTTTCTTCGCCGGTGTTTTGTGAAACACCGCCGCCGCCAGATCGGTGGTCCACATCGCCCAACCGTGACAAATGATGAAATCGCCCGGGAAGTTCGCGATGAACTCCTGATACGCGGCAATGTCACCATGAATGCCCACCCGCAGACTCGAATCCCCGCTCACCCGGAACTGCTTCACCATCGGGTTGGCGTCGGCGGCTTGCGTCACACGATCCGCGAGATAGCCAGTCGCTACCGTCACCCGGTAACCTCGGCCAGCCAAACCGCACGCTGTGACCTTCGCCGCTTCCGCCACGCCATCCTTGGAAGGATCATATGTCGGTGTCAGAATGAGAATGTGTTTCATGAGCTATTGGGCTATGGGAAGCGATTCTTTTTACCCAAAACGGCATTCCAAAGCAAGCCGATTCCAATCCACACCGCGTTCGAACGGATTTGCCCGTTCGAGTTGCTCTCGGAATACGCCGCGGACGCGTTGTCTTTTTTTCGCTGGCAAGGGCAGCATGGTGCGGGAAACCGATGACGCAAAGCTGACGCATGTCGCCGATGGCTGGAAGACGTTGTTCCGGAATGAGGATTTGCTCATCGAGGAGATCCCCCAGCAGGCGACGGCAGCCAAATCGCTACGTTTGTTCTGAATCGGGATCATTGGAAACAGGAGGATTACGACGGCGAACAAGATCTGGACACCGTCCCTGAGTTGAACAAAATCACAGAGTTTGCTTGACCGGTGTTCGGTATCCAAACACCCCAACGTTTTCAAGGGATGGCCTTTGATCTCTTGGATCTTGACGTAAGAGGCCAGCGGTTACTTCTTTCTCTTTCTCGTGCCCCTGGCGCACGGACGATTTCCGTATGGATTGGGCTGGCGTCCGGGAGTGTACGGCCCGCTTTCTCTTTCTTGCTGGGGTCGGGCCGTGCCCGCAGGGCACAGCGGTGTCGGGGTTCGGACTCGACGCTGTTGCGGGCGTTGGGGCAATGGGAATTGAGACCGGCGCGAGACGCGACGCATGCGGTGCACTTGTGGCAGCAGGATCAGGGACGGGCGAATCGGCTGCTGTCCAGCGGACGATCAGTGCGCTTGGCCGTGGTGGATGGCAGTTGCTTTGGGGGCGTGTGGGCCAGCGTGCTGGGTTTTGCCGGGGCGTTCTACTACAGCGTGGACATGGAACGCTATGTGGGACGCGGGCACGAACTAGCGGCGTCGCGCGCGGTGTTGGCGCGAGCCACGCAGCCCTTGGGAGCCGGGTTTGCGACCCATCTGCTCTACGATGGGCTGATGGCGGATCGCGCCGACTTCGCCACGGCACGGCGGCAATGGGGGTTGCATCTGGTAGTGAAGACCTCGGAGCAGGCGTTGGCGTTGGTCGCCGACTCGCGGGCGGTGTGTGGAGCGCGGGGCCGCCCGAACAGTTGCGGGCCACCGAAGTCGAAGTGGTGTGTGGCGTGGATGAGGCGCGGGCGGTGAGTTACACGGTGTGCGCGCAAGGCGGGATGCGGTGGGCGGGGTTGGTGTCCCCGCTAAAACTGGCGTGGGTGCGGGAAACGCATCTGAAAGGCAAGTATGTATGCCGGCCAGACTTTCGAGTTCTGGGTGCTGACGACCGACGAGAGCCTACGGGCGGCGGAGATGCGGGAGTTGGCGCACGCACGGTGGGCGATTGAGAACAACGGCTTCAAGCACTCCAACGCGGTGGTCGGCAGCAAACGGGCGTAACCTGAAGGATGCGGCAGCGAAGGAAGCACTGCGGCTGTTATGGGAGGTCGGGCTGGCCTTGCAGGAAGCGTATCGACTGTGGCTGGAGACCCAAGCGGCGTGGCGGGACTGGGGCGTGAAGAAAACGGCACGCCTGCTCAGCCAGTGGATTCTGTGGAGCACGATGGCGGACGAAGTGTTGGGGTGCGGCGGCAGCCCGTGAGCGAGGCGACAACCGCCGCACCGGGTGCGAACACCGCCGCCGACCCTGCGGGGGAAAGGGGTGTTTGATGCTCGATTCGCCCGGCTGCTTACCTGACCGCACTCGCCTTCACAATTGGGGAAGTTCTACTCCGCGCTTGACTAATTACCCCTCATGGGAGTCATATGGGAAATGTCGGCTAAAATCGCTTTCTCACACACGCTCTAAGGAACGCGTTATGCCTGTTTTCGTCTGTTATCCTGGGTGGGGCCCGCGCATCGTCGCGCGGGCGACATACTACGGCTTACGTCGCCACCTGCGGCGGCTCCTTCGCATTCCACCCAAACCTGTTGCTCCGGTAATCTCCGGGTCGATGGACAAGGCGGTTGAGCGGTATACGCAAATCTGCAACCTTGCTCTGCTAAGCTTGCCCGGCAATCAAAGGCTGGATGGCCTTGTTGCCTGTGAAGTTGGCGCCGGCGATTGTCTCGCCACGGCGGGGTTGTTCTTAGGGCTAGGTGCGCGCCGAGTTGAGATTGTGGAATTCAACCCACCGGTCGCTACGCGCCGCCAGAAGGAAGTGCTGGAACGGGTTGCCGCTACGGGGTTGCCGGTGAATGTTGATGCTGTGCTCATCGGTGATCCGCCGTCTCTGAATTCGTCCTGGGTGGCCTACCGAATGGGATTCATGGAAGAAATGAATATCCGCGATACCTATGATTTGATTTTCTCTTTTTCCGTCGTGGAACATGTTGAGGATTTGCCGGCTTTCTTCTCGTCCTGCCACAGGGCTCTGAAACCCGGAGGCGTGATGATTCATGCGGTTGATCTTGGCGGCCATGGCCCCTTCGAAGATCCTGCGCCTCCCCTCGATTTTCAGATATACCCCAACTGGCTTTACTGGCTGATGTTCCCGCCCTATAACCGGGCAACCCGATGGCCAGTCGGTGTGTATCAGCAGTGTGCTCAGGACGCTGGTTTCTCAGGAGTTCGCATCAATACCACACGCGTGGCTGATGCCGGGTACTTTCAACAGATCTGGCCATTCCTGCGCCGTGAATTGCGCGACGCGGGTGCCGAACAAGCAAGGGTAGTTGAGTTCGTCCTTCACGGATACAAGTGACCAAGGACTTGGGAGCTTGGGTCAACCAAGAGCACTAGCCTGACGTGACCATGCTGCTTTTTTCGTGCCAGGGGTTGTGTTAGTCAGAGGCTGTTGTTGAACAGTTCGAGTTTCATCTCCTCATTGATGGCGCCTTCGGATCGAACCTCTTCGGCACGTACAAGGTGTCCGCCGATCCACCCGGTTGCTCAAAAGCACGACCCGCGAAAACTTCCTCATCAACAACGGCGATCGCATAACGTAGGGCAGCCATCCCAGCCATTGGCCCAGTCCCCACGGAAAACGCTTGTGTCAATGCACGAGATGCACGCTAAACCCGTGGCTCGCAAGCACCTTCTTGGCCGGAGTCTTGGAAAACACCGGAGCCGCCAGGTCGGTGGTCCACGCCTCCCAACTGTGACAAAGGATGAAATCCCCCGGGAAGTTCGCGATGAACTCCTGGTACGCGGCAACGTCGCCATGAATGCCTGCCCGCAGATTCGAAGTCCCGCCTACCCGGAACTGCTTCACCACCGGGTTGGCGTCGGCGGCTTGCGCCCCGCGATCTGGAAGATAACCAGTTGCTACCGTCACCCGAAAGCCACGGCTGGCCAAACCGCGCGCCGTGACCTTCGCCGCTTCCGCCACACCGTCCTTGGAAGGATCATACGTCGGTGTCAGAATGAGAATCTGTTTCATGGGTCACGGGAAACGATGCTTTTTTCCCAAGACGGCATTCCAAAGCAAGCCGATCCCAGGCCACACATCGCTTGAACGGATTTGCCCGCTCAAGTTGCTCTCGGAATACGCCGCGAATTTCCCATCGCCCCAAGGAAATGGGGAATGTTCGGCCTCGACACGCTTTCCGGTGTCTGTCAGATATCCGTTCAGGCTGAGTGGAGCCTCCCCAAACCGTTGGATCAACACGGTGATCGTTTGTCTGTTGTTGGTGGCCGCCTGCGCCCTCTTTTCGTATGAGGCACGCCACAATCAGTATTGGCTGGGCTGGAAGGACAACGTCCTGCGAGTTGGCGGGAATGCGCTGTTCGGTCCCCAAAATCCGCGGTTCAGGCCTTTTCCTCCCCGGGCTTCCGATAATCGCCGCGGCTGAAGTACTTTTCGAGCCACACATACAGGCAGCTGAACAGGTAGCGGCTGCCCATCTCCTTGATCTTGAGTTTGGCTTCGCCCGTGCGGCGATTGCGCCAGGTGATCGGAATGACGGTCCACGTGTAGCCGCGCACGATCGCCTTCAACGGAAGCTCCACCGTCAGGTTGAAGTGCGGGGAAATCAGCGGACGACAGCCGGTAATGACCTCTTTGCGATACGCTTTGAAGGCGTTCGTGGTGTCGTTGAGCCGTATCCGAAACAGGATCCGCAAAAAAAGATTCGCCAGACGGTTCAACAACAGTTTGTGCCGTGGATAGTCGATCACCCCACCGCCCTTGATAAACCGGCTGCCAAACACGCAATCGTACCCCTTGTTCAATTCCACCCAATACCGCACGACATCCCGACAGTCATCTGACTCGTCGGCCATCATGATCACGACCGCGTCGCCTTGCATCGCGTCCAGTCCGCAAATGATCGCCCGGCCAAACCCGTTCAGCCCCTGGTTTTGGACCGGGCTCAGCGCGGGAATCCGCTTTTGAAGCTCCAACAATTGCGGCCACGTCTTGTCGGTGCTCCCGTCATCCACCACGATGATCTGGTGCGGCACGTCATGAAGGCGCAACTCCACGTGCAGGTGTTCCACGGTGGAGGAAATGCAACCCTCCTCATTCCGCGCGGGGATCACCACGGAAAGCAATGACAAGGGCGGTGCCGTTGGAGATGACCCGGTCATGCGGTGCTCGACAGGTCCAGCCATTCGGGGTGCGCCACGGCGTGCTCGGCGATCTCGTCCAATATCTGTCCCACCGGTGTCGCCACACGCCATCCCCACAAGCGCTCCGCGCGGGATGAATCCAACACGACCCAGGGAATGTCGAACGGTCTCGGTGTATTGTCGCCTTCCACGGTGTGCGGGCCAAATCGCTCCCGGCACCATTGGCTCAACTGCGCCAGTGACATGCCGCTGGCGATTCCTCCGCTCAAATTGATGATCTCCCCGGCCAGTTTGCCCGAGCTCTGCATCTGATTGTGCAACAGCGGCACCAGATCGCGTGGATGCAGGCAGTCGCGCACTTGATGACCGTGACCTCCAAACCCGATATACTTGAGCGGCCGCTTCTGGCAGTACGAATGAATCCAGAAGGAAAAAATTCCCTGGTCCGGCTTCCCGAATTGACCCGCGCCGGCCAGGACCCCACAACGATTGATGTACACGGGCAACCCAAACGCCGCTCCATACTCCAGCGCCAGAAGTTCCGATGCGAGTTTCGTGCAGCCGTACAAGGACAAGGGAGGTTGTTTGGAAAAGTCTTCGTTGATCCCCCGGTCGGTCCAGCCCGGCAGGTCGATCTCCTGTTGCCGGGGCACAAAGCCGTCGTTCACCACGTCCATCGGCGCGCTCGCCAGCGGCGCAATCGAATACACGCGGCTCGTGCTCAGCAGCACCAGTCCACCGGCGGACCGCTTGCAGTGCTCCAACACGTTGATGGTCCCTAACAGATTGTGCTCGATGAGCTGTCGGCTGCTGACCTGCCCGGTAATGCCGGCGAGCACGCTCGGGTTCGCCGCGGCGTCAATTACCCAGTCGACTGTGGGCAAAGATTCCAGATCGCTGGCGTTACGGACGTCGCCGGGGAAAAACCGCACTCCGCATCTCTTGATGCGGGACAGGTTTCGTTCGCTCCCCGCCCGGCTCAGGTTGTCGAACCCAAACAACTGGTAGCCCGATGACCGCCGGGCCAGTTCCTCCGCGATCGTGCTTCCCGCAAACCCGCAAATCCCGGTGATCAGTATCTTCATGTTCCCCCGGCCCCGTTCTCGTCATGGGCTAGCTTGATTCGCAGCTCCACCAACCAGCCGTTGGCTCCAGGAGGCCGCAATCTCCTCGAATATTTGCGGCAGGGTTATGGTAATCGACCATGACGGATAATGCTCCTTCATCTTGCGCAAGTCACTGTAATAGCAGATGTGGTCTCCGATACGGTTCTGATCGACGTATTCGTAAATCTGTTTTCGTCCGCTGAGTTGTTCCACCATCGCAAACGCTTCGAGAATCGAGCACGAGTTCCCGCCACCGCCGCCAATGTTGTAGACCTCGGCACAACGCGGCCGGGAATAGAACTCGTAGATGAATGCCGCCACGTCTTCCGAGTGAATGTTGTCGCGGACCTGTTTGCCCTTGTAGCCATAAACCTTGTACGGCTTGCCCTCGAAGTTGCATTTGACGAGATAACTGAGAAATCCGTGCAGTTCCACTCCGGAATGATTGGGCCCGGTCAGGCAGCCCCCCCGCAAACAGCAGGTTGGCATCCGAAAATATCGTCCGTATTCCTGGACCAGCGTATCCGCCGCCAGTTTCGAGGCCCCAAACAGCGAGTGCAATACCTGATCGACGCCGAATGACTCCGGAATCCCCTCCACAAACCGGGGATCATCGTAGTCCCAGCGCGTTTCGAGTTCCTTCAGCCGGATCGTGTTGGGCCCGTCTCCGTAAACCTTATTGGTCGATAAATAGGCGAACGGCGACTCCGGGCAGTGCCGCCGCGCCGCCTCCAGCATGTTCAACGTGCCGACGGCATTGGTGTCGAAATCCGCGAAGGGCATGGAAGCGGCCAGATCGTGTGACGGTTGCGCGGCTGCGTGCACGATCAACTGGGGAGCAACCTCCTTGATCGTCTGTTCGATGCGGTCGCGGTCCCGCAGGTCCACTTCGTAATGATGGAAATCGCGGATCGCTTTCTGGAGACGGCTTTGGTTCCACCGCGTGTCACCTTGGGGACCAAAAAAAACCGCCCGTTGGTTGTTGTCGATACCGGACACCTCGAACCCTCGCGCCGCGAAGTACAGGCACACCTCTGACCCGATCAACCCATTGGACCCGGTCACGAGAATCGTTCGTTTGCCGGAAGTCGCGGCCATCAAGAGGGGCCCCGGTTGGCTCCAAGCCGAAGCCGACACGGCACAAGTGCCACCACCATCGCCGGTCGGCTGTCGATCGCGTTCAAGGCGATTCCAGTTGCTTTCATTTCCTGAACTTTCGTTGCTCGCGAATGAAGAAAACTCTTGCGGTCACGCTGAACAAACCTGTCCGTCGGGCTTCCCCGCGCCGCCGGTGGATCAATCATCCATTTCCGCATAGATTTCGTCAACCACATTTGATGAACGGAGCGGCCGAGGCGGACGCATGTCCACACCGTCTCCGGTCCTAAAGACTTGTTCGCTGTACCACCGATGGCGTAGGATGCACAAAGTTTGAAAATGCGAGCACAATGAAATCCATCCGATTGGGAGTCATCGGCCTGGGCACCATGGGCTTGGGACACGCCGAGAAGATTGCGTCCGGCGCCGTCAACCGCTGCGAACTCGCGGCCGTGTGCGATCCCACCCCGGCCAAATTCGCCAGGTTCCCGAACGCCAAAGGCTTTACGCGGAGCGACGAGTTGGTTCGTTCGGGCGTGGTCGACGCCGTGCTCATCGCCACCCCGCACTACGCTCACACCACCATCGGCATCGAAGCCCTGCAACACAGCCTGCACGTGCTCGTGGAAAAACCGATTTCCGTCCACAAAGCGGATGGGCAACGCCTCGTCGCTGCCCACCAGGGTCCGAAACAGGTCTTCGCCGCCATGTTCAACCAACGCACCGATCCCTATTACCGAAAGGTGCGCGAGCTTATCCAGAACGGCGAACTCGGACAGGTCCGCCGCGTGAACTGGATCATCACGAATTGGTTCCGCACCGAAGCGTACTACAAACTCGGCGCTTGGCGCGCCACCTGGGCCGGCGAAGGCGGCGGCGTGCTCCTCAATCAATGCCCGCACAATCTCGACCTGTTCCAGTGGTTCTTCGGCATGCCCAACCGCGTCCGCGGGTTCTGCGGGTTCGGCCGCTACCACGATATCGAGGTCGAGGACGACGTGACCGCGTACTTCGAATACACCGACGGCGCGACCGCTGTGTTCATCGCCTCGACGGGCGAAGCGCCCGGCACCAACCGTCTCGAAATCGCCGCCGAGAACGGACGGCTCGTGTTCGAGAACGATGTGCTCTCGTTCACGAAAAATGAAACGCCCATGACGGAGTTCAGCCGCGCCGCCACCAAAGCGTTTGCGGCCCCGGCCGCGAAAGAATCGAAGTTCACCTTTCCCGACCGCGGCGGCCAGCACGTCGAAGTACTCCAGAATTTTGTCGACGCCATCCTCGACGGCAAACCGTTGATCGCTCCGGCGACGGAAGGTATTCATTCCGTGGAGCTTGCGAACGCCATCCTCTTTTCTGCTTTTCGCAATCAAACCGTCGATCTGCCGCTGGATGCCGCCGCGTACGAGAAACTTCTCCAGGAAAAATTCGCCGCGTCGCGCTTCCAGAGAAATGCGCCGCGCAAACCCGGCACGGTGGCCGACGATCTCGCCGATTCATTCCGCTGACGAAAATCGAATAGGTCGCCTCCTGTCAGTGGTGCCGCATCGACCGCGATAGCTGCCTACGCGCGGTGGGGTTTGCGGAACAGGCACAGGGTCATCGCGCCGAGGCCGAGGAGGAGAAAAGAGGACGGCTCGGGAATGTCGTCGATGGCCAAGTACGCCGCGTTGCCCAACCCGGAAGCGAATACAGAACCGATTCCACTTGAGTTCTCTTCCTCAACCGAGCCATCGCCATGGTTCGCCACATACAGATTACCGCTGCTATCAAATGCCAGTCCGATTGGAAAACTCACCCCGGAGTTTGTAAGCGCAGTGTGTGTGCCTGCGAAGAAAGAACCGTCTCCGCTCGGGTCGAATTTGTAAATGGTATTGTTGCCGTAGTTTGCCACGTAAAGATCGCCGCTGGCGTCAAAGGCAAGACCGGCGGGATTCTTCAGGCCAGAACTGGCAAACGCCGACGCGACTCCGTTTGTATTGAACTTCAGAATCGTGTTATTGTAATTCGCCACGTACAGATTACCGGTGCTGTCAAATGCGAGGCCACCAGGATTGCTCAAGCCTGACGCGGCGGATGCGAACACCGACCCGGTTCTGCTCGAATTAAATTCCTCAATGGTGTTGTTGCCAGCATTTGCGACATAAAGGTTACCGCTGCTATCAAACGCGAGACTGGAAGGCAGAGCCAAGGCCGTATTGGCAAAGACCGTCCCGACTCCGTTCGCGCCGAATTCCTCAATCGTGTCATTTCCTTCATTCGACACATACAAATTGCCGCTGCTGCCAACGGCGAGACCGGAAGGGTCGTTCAGTCCTGAACTAGCTGTCGCGAAGACCGACTCGTTCCCGCTTGAATCGATTTTATAGATCGTATTGAGATTGCCGGTGGATACGTAGAGGGTGTCGCCGTAGGCTTGGGAGAGACTAAGCAACAGGACAAACCCAGTAAAGGCTATCGTGAACGAAACCTTCATACGGACCCAACCCAATTGACAGGCTATCTTACGACAATCGTCGGCGCGATTGCAAGAGCAACCTTCTGCAAGAGTTGGCAACGGTCGTGCGGGAGCCCCGAAAAGAATTCGGGGCAGGCAACGACCCTCCCTGCACGCTCCGTCTCCGAGATATGACCGGGTATAACGACTATATCGCCGCCCACCCACAAGCCGCGAGATAGCGACTGCGGAAATACTGCGCCACCCGTACGGCTTTAACTCTGGCTCAGGCGCTTCTTCGGTTCGGCGTACAGCATTTCGTGCGCTTCCCGGAGAATCTGCGGAAGACGCGCCGCAAACGGGCTTTTCGCAACCGCCGCGAGCAATTGGCGTTCGTCTTCCAGCTTGCTGGCCATCTCACCGGGGAACCAGTGTCCGCCATTGCCGCTGAGCAGGTTGTACCGCATCTTGCCCCACTCGACGAGGCCCAGCGACTTCGCGTACATCCACAACCGCGCGATCTCGATGATGTTCACCCGGTTCGGCGCTTCGGTAAACTCCGGCAAGCCCTCGGTCCAACGCGCGCACCAGTCCGCGCCGAGCTCGCGCTCCATTTCCGCGCGCAACCGGCGTTCGATCGGCGCGATGGTCTCGGCGGCGCGATCGTAGAACTTCAGCGCCTCGATGTGCTCGTCGAAGTCCGTCGGGCGCGACGCGCCGCAACTGAGCGTGTGCACCTCGGGCCGGGCCAGGCAATACAGATCGTTGAACTGCATCGGCGTCAGCGGCGCGCACAGCTCCGCCAGTTTCGTCGGCCGGTTCTGCAGCATCCCGCCCTTGTCGTTCGGGCTGATGATGAACACGCCCATGTCGTGCTTCGTGGCCGCCAGCACCGCCGGCCAATTCAGCGGGTTCACAAAGTACCAATGCAGGTTCACGTAATCGAATTCGCCCGACTTGATGGCCTTCGCAATCACCCGCGGCACCGCGTGCGTCGAGAACCCGATGAACCGGACCCGGCCGTCCTTCTGGAATTGCCGCGCGGCCTCGAGGCAACCGCCGCGACGCAACGTGAACTCGAGCAGTTCCTCGTTGTTGATGCCGTGGATGCCGAGGAAATCGACGTGGTCCAGTTTCAGGTTGTTCATCGACTGGTCGAACGTGGCGCGAAACTCCTTCGTGTCCGCGCGCGGGCTGACCTTGGTTTGCACGATCATGCTCGCCCGCGGCAATCGCGGGAGAATCCGCCCCAATTGCACTTCCGAGGTGCCGTACCCGCGGGCCGTTTCGATATGGTTGATGCCCAACGCCAGCGCCTGCGCGATGGTGGCTTCGAGGTTGGCCTGGCCCTCGGGAGTAATGCCCCCGGCCTCCTCATCCTTCCAGGAATGCTGGTAGCGCATGCCACCGCACGAGATGACCGGGACCTGCAGGTTCGTGCGCCCAAACCGGCGATATTTCATCGGCGTGGTCATTCGCGTGGTTCTTCGTCCGAAACCCTTCCGGCCGCCACCTCCTGCTGGAACTTCTTGCGGCGACGAAACGCTTGGAGCCGGCCCGCGAAATAGGGCCCGAAAAACAACACGTAATTGGCGTACATCACCAGCAGGTACAACCGTCCCAGCCACGAATTGACGATCAGCGACCAGATGATGAACGCCACCGACACCCACGCCAGCCATTTCATTTTGACGGGGAGTATGAAGAACAGAAGGATCTGATACTCGGGCGCAATCGTGGCCGCGGCGAGAAAAAGCGTCGATTGCAATTGGATAATGCTCCAAACGCGCCAGTCGAACACGAGGGAAAACACGATGGTAAGCGCTACCGCGACCAGTACGTACAACGTCGTCCGAAATTCTCCCCACTCCTGCTCGATGCTGTTGATGATGAAGTACAGAAACCAGAGCGCGAACACCATCCACAACGGACTGAGTGTCAGCGGCACCGCCAGGAACGTGACAAGCCGCCAGAGCTCGCCGTGAAGCACCAGATACGGGTCAAGAATCAACAGGCCCAGTGCCTGCGGATTGGCCAGCACGAGGAAAAACCCGAGCCCCTGCGCCCCGACGAGGTACAAGGCAAGGTTCGGAATCCCCAACCCCGGCATCAGGCGTTCGAGCCGGTCGATCCATTTCGGAGTCTGGCCATCGAGCATGGCCGCAGTGTACCCGCCGAGCGAAACTTGTCACGACAGGAAAATGCGGCCCTATTTCTTGCCGGCGCCGCGTTTCCGGGCCGCGTAGATCGTGGCGATACTGCTCAACCACAGCAGGACAATGGTCGGCTCGGGCACGACCACCAATTGATGAATCCCGTCAAAGGTCTGATCGTAATTGGGATTGTCCTGCAGTTGCACGTTGGCGAGGCTCCAACTATTGGAGTTGATGAAATACACCTCCACGTTCGTGCTGATGATCAGCAGCGAGTCCGTGCCCATGTCCAGATTGTTGAGATACAACCCGGCCGTGAGGTCAGCATTCGTATCGCCCTCGTCGGCGAGGAAGGCATTATCCACGCGCACCGTCGTGAAACTGGAAATGTCCAGCGTGCCCAGTGCGAAGTTATTGCTGTATCCGGGCAATGACAACAGATCGCGGTCCAACACCTGAATCGTATTCGTAGCGGTTGGCTGGGCCGGTTCGAGGTCCAGACCCGCCGTGGCGAACACCTGGGTGACGCCCAACGTGTTGGCGAACTGGAAATTGCCATTCAGCGTGTTGTATTGCGTCTTGTTCGTGCTCAAGTTGATGAAACTGGCCGCTGAGGTCGCGTTGTTGCTGAAAATGTACACGTCTCCCGCACTGGATTGGATAAAGCCGCTGTTGGCGAGCGTGTAGGTATTTTGGAAGACGTTGGTTGTCGGGTCCGTGATCCACGCGCCACTATTGACAACCGTGCCGGCGAACGTGCCCATGCTGTTCGCCATCGCCAGCGTCCCCTGGTTCACAAACGCCCCATCAACCACGAGGTTGCCCGTGTTCACCGTGACCGCGCCGCCGGACTGGTTGACCAACGTACCGTTCAGGGTGAGCGTCTGGCCGGCGTTATTGGCCAGAAGTTGGCCGTTGTTGTAAACATTCGGAGCGATGGTGCCGTACCCACTGATGATGTGTGACGTGTTGTTGCTGATGTCCCCGCCAATGACCGTGCCACCCGAAAGAATGACCTGGCCATTGTTCAGCCACGGTGTCACGCCATTGGCTTGCAACGTGCCGCCCGCGCTCGCTTCCAGTGTCCCGGTCGCCTGGTTGCCACTCAGCGCCTGGATGTACAACAACCCGTTCGTCGCGCGAACGTAGCCGGGGTTGGACAACGTGGAACCGATTGTCCCGTCACCCGAAATCGTCCCGTAATTGACCAGGGCGCCATTGTTGATCGCGCCGCCGTTGATGGTCGTCAACGCGGTCAGGTTCAACGTCCCACCGTTGACCGTCACGGTCTTGCTGCCCACAATCATGTTCGCGGCGATGGTGCCGTTGCCGCCAACCGTCCCGTCCACGGTGAACGTGCCGCCCGTCAGCACGCCGCCGTTGATCGTGACCGTACCCGCGCTCCCATTGCTCCAAGCGGAGGCAACATTGAGGGTGCCGAGGATATTGACGATGCCGTTTTGGAAGGGGATGGCCGTCAATGTCAATGTGCCCCCGCCTGAAGCAGTGATTGTCGCGCCACTGTTGTTGATCACGGATGGACTGAATGTGCCGAAGCCGGTCACGCTGCCTGCGTTGGTCAATTGCCCGCCAACCACGCTGCCGCCCAGCAGGCTCAGGAAGCCGCCGTTCTGCCACGCCGGCACCGAGTTGAACGTGGCGGCGTTGGCCACGGTGATGGTGCCGGATTGCGTGAGCGCGTTGACCAGATTCAACGTGCCGTTCGTGGCCACGAGCGAGCCGGCGTTGACAACGGCGTTGGAAATCGTGCCGAAACCAACCAGCAACGATGACGCGGCGTTCGTCATCGTGCCGCCGCTCGTATACCCGCCGTTGAGCAGGATCGTCCCATTATTCAACCATGTCGGTGTCACATCCAGTTGGGCATTGGCTGCAACACTCACCGTGCCGTTCTGCGTGAAGGAAGCCGTGGCCTGCAACGTCCCATTCGTGACGAAAATGAGGCCGTTGTTGACGGCATTCTGCACGCCGCCGAAACCTGTCATCGTGCCTGCGTTGGTAACGGTCGAGCCGGCAATATTCCCGCCGAGCATCGCGATCGTGCCGTTGTTCTGCCACGCCGTGAGCACGTTCAATGTCCCGCCATTCGTGACAATGACCGTGCCGTTCTGCATCAGCGCCAGCGCCAGGGTCAACAAACCCGAGTCTGCCGTCAGCGTCGCCCCGGCGTCGTTGACCACTTGCGGATTGATCGTGCCAAAGCCCTCAAGACTGCCGCTGTTGGTGATTCCCGCACCAATCACCGTGCCGCCGCGCATTATCATCGAGCCACTGTTCTGCCAGGCCTGCAGGCTGTTCAGCGTCGCCGCATTGCTGATGACCAGATTGCCCAACTGCACCGGCGCAACCGTCAACGTCAACGTGCCGCCGGTAGCCGTCACCGTGGCCCCGACGTTGTTGACCAGTTGCGGCGTAATGGTGCCAAAACCGTTGACGTTGGCCGCATTCGTAATCGTCGATCCAATCGCCGTGCCGCCGGACATGCTCAACAAACCGCTGTTCTGCCAGGCCTGCTGCACGTTCAGCGTGCCGCCGTTGGCCACCGCGAACGTGCCGAGTTGGCTCGGCGCCACCGTCAGCGCCAACGCGCCGCCAGCCGCCGTGACCGTGCCGCCAATGGCGTTCTGTACTTGCGGAGTAATTGTTCCGAAACCGGTGATGGCCGACGCATTCGCGATGCTCGAGCCGATGGCCGTGCCGCCCTGCAGGTTCAGCGTGCCGCCGTTCTGCCAGGCTTGCAGCACATTCAACGTCGCCGCGTTGCTGATAATGACGCTACCCAACTGGCTCGGCGCGATCGTCAGCGTCAGCGTACCGCCACTAACCGTCACCGTGCCGCCACTGTTGTTACGTACCTGCGGCGTGATCGTGCCGGAACCGAAGATCGTGCCGGAGTTCGTCACGGTGGAACCGACCAGGCTCCCGCCCTGCACGTCGACTGTACCGCTGTTCAGCCATGCCTGCTGCACGTTCAGCGTGCCGGTATTGGCGATATTAACCCAGCCGTTTTGAGTGGGCGCGGCAACCAACGTCAACAAACCCGCCCCTGAGGCAGTCAATGTGCCGCCTCCCATGTTCACGAGCTGGCTCGAAATCGTGCCAAACCCGCTCACGAATCCCACGTTGGTCACCGCGCCACCCATTAGCCCGCCACCCAGAATACTCACAGTCCCGTTCGTGTTCACCCAGGAGGGCGCCACGTCCAACGTGCCGTCACTGGTGATCGCGAACAGTCCCAGATTCTGGACGACCTCACCCGCGTTTGTAGCCACAGTCAACAATCCGTTCGTCGCCAACACGACGCCTGGCGTATCGTTGTACAGCGAACTCACAATCAGCCCGGGCCCGGTGATGCTGCTCTCGTTGGTGATCACCCCGTTCATCAACAGCCCGCCGCCATTGAGGACAATTGTGCCCGTATTCTTCAAAAACGCGTTCGTCAGTTGAATCGTCGACGCCGCCGTGCCGTTGCTGAGCAATCCGGCGTTGGCGTTGCTTTGCAGGCCCAGTGAGAAGACGCCGTTGCTGGCCACAATCTTGCCGGTCGCCAGGTTCGCCACGCTCAGGGCCTGCGTGCCCACACCGTAGATCAGGCCGTTGTTGACGTTGGTAATCACTCCCGCGCCGCCATTGACCGTCAGGAACCCGCCCTGCAACGCCACCGTGCCCTGGTTGACAATGGCCGACCCGCCACCGCTGACCGTCAACGACAGTGTCGCCGCGCCATTGATCAGGTTGTTCGCTCCCAGCAGGCCGTTGTTGGTCACGCCGATCGTCGCGATCAAATTGCTCAGGCCGCTGATCGGCGCTTGCGCCACGAACGACGCCAGCGTGCCGGCGTTGACGATCGCGAAGTTGGCCACGTTCCCAACACCGGCGATGGTGTTGAAGTTGGTGATCGTGCCCGCGCCGCCATTGAAGTCGATCGTGCCACCCGAGAGCGAGACGGTGCCCTGATTGATGAGTATGTTGCCGGCCTGGAGGATGTTCAACACCGCGTTGGAACTGGCTGTGCCGATGGTCGCCGCGTTGTTGTTGGTGAAACTGGCCAGGCGTACCGTGAGCGTGCCGTTGCCCGAAATGCTGCCGGCGTTCGCGAGGATCTTCCCGTTGTTGACCACCCCGCCGCCGTCAATTGTGCCGTACCCGCTGACGAAGTTGGCGTTGGTGATCGCCGCGTTGGTGACCACGCCACCGAGCATCGTGATCGTGCCGTTGTTGACCCACGCCTTTGCCGCATTGACTGTCGCGCCATTATTGACGGTAATCGTGCCGGTCTGCGTCGGCGCGACCACCAGCGAAAGGGTCCCGTTGTTGACGTTGACGCTGCCGCTGTTGGCCAACAGACCACTGATCGTGCCGCTGCCGTTGAGAATGACGTCACCGGAGTTGACGAGCGTGTTGCTGACCGCGCCGAGAAACGCGAACGTGCCGGTGTTGGTGACCGGGCCGGTGAAAAACGTGTTCTGCGATACAAACACAGTGGCGGCGTTACTCAGCCCGCTGTTGAACGTTGCGCCCGCCACGCCGTTTGTCAGCACGCCCGTACCGCTAACGATCATGCGCGAACCCGTGTACGTATTACCCGCGAGATCGAAGCTGCCGCCCGTGACCGTCGCCGTCCCGTCGATCGTTGCGTTGGACGAGACGAAATAGCCCGCGCTCTGCACAAAGCTGCCGCCGATCGTCCCGTGCAGCGCGAACGTGCCGGTATTGGTGACCGAGCCGTTGACCTGCGCGGCATCCACGGAGATCAGCGCCAGCGAACCGGAGTTACTGATGCTTCCGGTAATCAGCGGAGTGTTCCCACCGCCCTCCCATGTCAGCCACTCCATCGTTCCGTTGTTCACCAGATTGTTGCTGATGATGCCGGTTTGGAACCAGGTACCGTTGTTGACAACGAGTCCGTTGATATCCGCCTCCGCACTTACAAAGAAGTCCACTGTCCCGGAATTGGTGATGTTGCCGTTGAGGATCGCGGCGCTTCCGCCGCCGTTCTGCAGCACGGCGCCGTTGCCGATGACCAGCTGACCGTTGGTCATGACGTTCCCTTCAAGGTCAAGGGTGCCGCCGTTGATCGTGGTCGTGCCCGTGATTGTGGCGTTGCCACTCAGGGTGAAGCTGCCCGCCGTCTGCAGCAGGTTGTTGCTGATCGTGCCGCCCCAGTTCATGTAGTCCTGATTGACCACAAACGACGTGATCAATCCTGATCCACTCAACTGCGGGCCGGCATTGGTCAACGTCCCGCCACTGACCACCCCGCCGGCGGCAATGGCGAGTGTGCCGCTGTCGGCCCAGTCGTGCGTGACGCTCAAGGCGCCCGACCCGGTCACATTGATACCGCTGCCTGTTTGCGTCGTCAGCGCGCCGCCGGCCATCGTCAACGTGCCGCCGGTCGCGGTGATGAGGCCCGCGTTGGCCACACTGTTGGAGATCGTACCGAAGCCGCTGATATTATTGCCCGCCGTATTATTGATGTTGCCGCCCGTGAGGAAGCCGCCCTGCATGTTCAGCGAGCCGCTGTTACCAAATGCCTGTTGGACGTTGAGCGTGCTGGCGGCGGCCACATTGACCGTGCCGTTCTGGGTTAATGCCCCTGTCACCGTGAGCAGTCCACTGTTGGCTGTAAGCACGCCAGCCGCCGCATTCACCAGTGGCGCGGAGATCGTGCCCGAACCGCTGAGCGCCGCGGCGTTCGTCACCAGTTGGCCGGACAGCGTGGAATTCTGCAATGTCACAACGCCACTCATGCTCGCGCCCGCCGTCGAGTTGGTCAGCACGCCGGCGCTGGTAACGATCATCTGGCTGCTGGCGAGCGATTTGCCATTGAGGTCAAAGCTGCCGGCGGTAATCGACGACGCGCCTGTAATCGTGCCGGCGCCGTTGAGCTTCGTCGTGCCCGAGTTGACGAATGTATTGCTGATCGCCCCCTGCCACTGGAACGTCCCGGTATTCGTAACGGGGCCCTTGAAGAACGTGTTGGCCGTTACGGCCACGACGCTGGCGTTGCTCAGTCCGCCGCCGAGGCTGGCGTTGGCCGCCCCGTTGGTTAATATGCCGCCCGAGCCGTCGACGACCATCAGCGCGTCGGTGAAGCTTTGGCCGTTGAGGTTAAACGTCCCCCCGTCGACCAGCGTGCTGCCCGTGACCGTGCCCGCGCCACCGAGCGTGATCGAGCCGCTCGCCGTGTTGACCAGATTGTTGCTGATCGCGCCGCTGAAGGAGAACGAACCGGTATTGGTGACGAGACCGCTGACGAAGACATTCGTGAACGTCAGGGAGCCGGAGTTGATAACACTGCCCGTGATGCGCGCCGCGATGTTGTTGGACAATACCAACATCGTGCCGGAGTTGACCACGTTGTTGCTGATCGCGCCGCGTTGGAGCCAGAAACCGGTGTTCGTCACCGGGGCGTTAACGTAGGCGTCGGCGGAGAAGTTGACGGTGGCCGCGTTACTGATGCCGCCGTTGACCGTGGCGCCGACAATGGCGTTGGTGAGCAATCCCGCGCCGGCGATTACGAGTTGACCATCGGTCAATCGATTCCCCACGAGGTCGAGCGCGCCGCCGGTGATCGTCGCCGCGCCGGTGATCGTCGCCCCGCCGCTCAGCGTGAAACTGCCCGCCGTTTGCAGGAAGTTGTTGCTGATCGTGCCGCCCCAGTTCATGCGGCCCTGGTTGACCACGAAGTTATCAATGAATCCCGAACCGCTCAACGTCCCGCTGCCACTGGTGTTGGTCAGGTTGCCACCCGTCATCGCTCCGCCGGCCGCGATACTGATCGTGCCGCCACTCGACCAGTCCGGAATCACATTGAGCACCCCGTTGCCGTTGACAACGACGCCGCCGTTTTGCACCGGGGCAGTCACCAAGGCCAGCGTGCCGTTGCTGACGGTAATCAATGCCCCGGCCGAATTGATCACCGCGTTCGAGATCGTCCCAAACCCGGCCAGCGTTGCCCCCGAAACGTTCGTCAGGTTGCCGCCATTTACGAAACCGCCATTGACCAGGATGGCGCCGCCGTTGGCCCAGGCCGTGGAAACGTCCAGCGCGCCATTGGCCCCGATCGTCACCGTGCCGTTCTGAGTCGGGGCCGAGAGCAACTGGAGCGTGTTGCCGCCGATGTTGACCTGGTTGCCCGCAAGGTTGGCCAACTGGCCGGTGATCGTCGCGTTGTTGTTGAGCGTGAGCGTGGCGTTGGCCGTGTTGACGAAGCTATTGCTGACCGCTCCCTGCAGGAAGAAGAAGCCGGTGTTGGTGACCGGTCCATTAAAGAATGTATTGGCCGTGACCGCGACGGTGGCACCGTTGCTGAGGCCGCCGTTGAAGGTGGCCCCGGTAATGCCGTTCGTGAGCACGGCGGTCCCGCCGAGGGTCATCAACCCGTTCGAGTAGGTCTGACCGTTGAGATTGAATGTCCCGCCGTTGAGCGTCACGGTCTTGGTAATGGTCGCCGTGTTGTTGAGCGTCACGGTGCCGTTGCCCGCGTTCACCAGGTTGTTGCTGATTGCACCCTGGAAGATGAATGCGCCCAGGTTGGTGACGATGCCATTGAAGTACGTGTTCTGAGAGAAGGACGCCGTGGCCGCATTGCTCAACCCGCCGTTAAACGTCGCGTTGGCCTGGCTGCTGGTCAGCACTCCCGTGCCGCTGAGGATCATCAGGCCGTTGGAATACGTGCCGCCATTCAGGTCGAACAGACCGCCGTTGATCGTGGCGATATTGGTTACGGTGCCCCTGCCGCTGATCACGTTTGTCCCGCTGATCTGCTGGAAATTGCTGATCTGGCCGCCCAATACCACGTTACCCTGGTTGACCAACAGCGTGTTGATCGCGCCCAGGTTGGTCACCGTGCCGCTGGACAGGTTGGTGAAATTGCCGCCGGTCACCGCGCCGCCCGACGCAATACTGACCGTGCCGTTGTTGTTCCACGCCGGGGTGACGCTCAACGTGCCAGGCGCCCCGCCGTCCGCGACATTCACCAGGCCGTTTTGTTGCGGCGCGACGCTGATGGTCAACGTGCCATTGGTAACGGTGAGCAGCCCGTTGTTCACCAGCAACGAGGAGATGTTGCCCGCGCCGTTCATCACCGCGCCGCTGGCGTTGGTGAGGTTGCCACCGGCCACCGTGCCGCCGGCGATCAGGATCGTCCCCGAGTTGGCCCACGCCGGGTTGACCGTCAACGTGTCACCGTCCACATTGAAGGTGCCGGTGTTGGCCGCCGAACCGGTAATCGTCGCATTCCCACCGTTCAGATCGAAGCTGCCGCTGTTGACCAAATTGTTGCTGATCGCTCCCTGGAAGAACATCGCGCCAGTGTTTGTCACCGCGCCGTTGAAGAAAGTGGTGGCGGTGACGGCAATGACATCGGCGTTGCTGACCCCGCCGTTGACCGTGGCACCGGCGACGCCGTTGGTGAGCAATCCTGTGCCCGCGATCACGAGTTGGCCGGCCGTCAATTGATTCCCCGTAAGATCGAGCGTTCCCCCGTTGATCGTCGCCGATCCGGTGACCGTGCTGCCGCCGCTGCTGACGGTGAAGCTGCCCGCGGTCTGCAGGAAGCTGTTGCTAATCGTGCCGCCAAAGTTCATGCGGTTCTGGTTGACGACCTGCGAATTGTAGAAACCGGAGCCGTTGATCGTGCCGGTATTGGTGAGGTTGCCGCCACTGACCGCGCCGGTCGCGGCGTTACTAAGCACGCCGCCGTTGGTCCAGTCCGTCAGCACATTCAATACGGACGCGTTGGCAACAATCGCCGTGGCATTGTTCACCGGCGTGCTCGCCAGGGTCAGGGTGCCATTGGTGGCCATCACGAGGCCGCCATTGATGAGGTTGCTGGTGATCGTGCCGAAGCCGCCGACAAAGCCGTTGGCGAGGTTGGTGATATTGCCGCTCTTGAGGGTGCCGCCGGCGAGGTTGATGGTGCCGACATTGGTGATGATCGCGCTGCCGACGCCCGCCGCGCCGAATGTCAGCGTCGCGCCCGCGGTTGCGCCGATCGTGCCCGCATTACCGAACGTGCTGGCATTGGTGAACTGGAGTTCCACGACCGTGCTCGTGGCGAGAATGCTCCCGCCGGAAAGATTGACGACCTGAGCGGCATTCTGAATGATGCCGCCGCCGGTGATCGTGCCATGGGACTCGTTCGTCAGCACCGCGCCGTCCAGGTTCAGGATCGCGTTATTGCCGGCTGCTCCCTGAAGATTGATCGTGCCGAAGTTCGTGAGGGAGGATGCCCCTGGCAGGGTGAGCGTGCCGCCAGCCCCGATCGTGACCGTGCCGCCCTGCGCGACAAAGTTGCTGATCACGAACGTGGCGTTCGTCGCGAGGATCGTGCCCAGGTTGACCACCGCCGCGGCGTTGATGCTACCCGCGCCCGAATTCGCGATCAACGCGCCGATGGCATTGGTCAGGTTGGCGGCGCTCTGATAGGTGCCGCCCGCCACCATCAGCGTGCCCTCGTTGACGAACGACGAGGTGTTGGTCAGTGCGCCTTCGACCTGGATGGTCGCGCCCGTGTCGAACAACGAGCTGATCGAACCGCCGTTCACGAAGGTCAGCGTCGAGGCCAACGTGCCCGCCACCGCCCGATACGTGCCGGACCCATTCGCGGCCCCAACCAAATTGAGGTTGCCGTTGGTCGCGGTGACGACGCCGGCATTGACCAGTTGGTTGGAAACGGTGCCGAAACCGGCCACACTCGCACCGCTGTTGTTGGTCAGGTTGCCTCCGGTCAGTACCCCGCCGCCGAGTTGTACCGTGCCCGGATTGGCCCAGTCCGGGTTGACCGTCAACGTGCTCGCCGCAACGTTGATCGTGCCCTTGTTGACAGGGGCAACTGTGAGCGTGGCATTGTTGTTGAGGTTGAAGCTACCGGAGTTGATCAATGCGTTGCTGATCGCGCCCTGGAAGAACATCGCGCCGGTGTTGGTCACCGGACCGTTGAAGAAAGTGTTCGCCGACACGAACACGGTGCCGGCGTTTGTGAGCCCGTTGTTGAGCGACGCGCCGGCAACGCCATTGGTCAACCCGCCACCGCTGCTAATCGTCACCGTTCGAGCCGTCCCCGCCTGCCCGTTGAGGTCCAGCGTGCCGCCGCTGCTGACGGAAACAGCGGAATTCGAGGACAGGCCGCCCGAGGAACCGAGTTGCAGCACGCCCTGGCTGACGGTTGTCGCCCCGCCGTAGGTGTTGGTGCCGCTGAGCGTGAGAACTCCCGTGCCGGTCTTGGCCAGGGCCAGTGTGCCGCTGGTGTTTTGGATCGTGCCGGCGAACACGCTGGTGGCATTGTTGTTGCCCACCGTCAACGTCGAAGTGCCACCGCCCGAATTATCCACAGTGCCGCTCCCGCTCAGGCCGTTGATCGCGTCGCTGAACCCTCCCATGTCCAGCGTGCCATTGTCGGTCACGTTGCCCGCGCTCGTTGGGGCATCCGGAATAACGTTGTTGGCCCCCAGTTTCAGTGTGCCGGCGCTGATGGTGGTGGCCCCGACGTAGGCGTTAGCGCCGCTCAATGTCAGGACGCCGGTGCCATCTTTCGTGAGTGAATTGACGGTCCCGGGAAGAGCGGCGGTGATCAACGTGTTGCCCGCGCCGCCAATGGTCAGCGCAAAATTGCCACCCGAACCGAAGGAACTGAGAGTGAGAAGGCCCGAATCGGAATTGATGCGCGTGGCGCTGCCGAGCGTGATGGCGCCGCCATAGGTGTTGTTGCCGCTCACGTTCTCCAAAGCGCCGCCGTTCGAGATGCCGGTGCCGTTCAAGGTCAACGCCGGCGAGCCGTAGGTGCCGCCACTAATTGTGATGTTGTTGGAAAGCTGCAACGCGGCGCCGTTACTCACCGTCACGCCACCAAGGTAGGCGGTGTTTCCCAAAGCCGTGCTGCTGGCGAGTTGCAACGCGCCACCGCTCACCGTGGTCGCTCCGTAATAAACGTTGTTGCCGGAGAGGACTTCCGTACCGGTGCCGACTTTCGTTAACCCAAGCTGATAATCACTGGAGGAGTCACTGATGATTCCGCTAAATGTGCCGCCCGCGTTGTTCCCGCCAACGATGAGGGTCTCGTTACCGGATTCGCCGCTCATGTTGATTGAGCCGCTGCCGGACAACCCGCCGATCGTCGGACTCTGACTGCCCACGTCGAAGGTGCCGTTAACCACCACGTTGCCTGTCCCCAACGGCGTGGAGCTGCCCGCCAGGATCGTCCCGCTATTGATCGTTGTGCCGCCGGTGTAGCCATTGTTGCCACTCAACGTTTCCGAGCCGGTCCCGTTCTTGACCAACGCAATTGTCCCGGTGCCATTGGTAATCACGCCCGAGTAGGTGCCGCCGCCGTTGTTCATACCGATCGTCAACGTGCTCGCGCCACCGCCATTATTGTCAATGGTGCCGCCGTTGCCGTTCAGTCCGTCCGTGGTTTCGTTATAGCCGTTGAGGTTAACCACACCCCCATTGACCGTGACGCCACCGGTGATCGTGGCGTTTCCGGTAAGCAAATTGGTGCCGGCGCCCTGGACATACGTATTATTGATGGCGCCCTGCCAGGTGAATGTGGCCATGCTGGTGACCGGGCCGTTGAAGGTCACGCCTTGTGACAAATAGACGGTCGCGGCGTTGCTCAAGCCGCCGTTGAACGTCGCGTTGGCCACGCTGCTCGTCAGCACACCCGTTCCGCCGAGAACCATCAGGCCATTGGAATACGTGCCGCCATTCAGGTCGAACAGGCCTCCGCTGATCGTAGCGGTGCCGGTCACGGTTCCCCTGCCGCTGATGACGTTTGTCCCCTTGGCCTGTTGGAAGTTGCTGACCGAGCCGCCCAATACCACGCTGCCCTGGTTGACCAATAACGTGTTGATCGCGCCGAGGTTGGTCACCGTCCCGCTGGACAAGTTGGTGAAATTGCCGCCGGTGACCGCGCCGCCCGACGCGATGCTGACCGTGCCGTTGTTGTTCCACGCTGGAGTCACGCTCAACGTGCCAGGTGCCCCGCCGTCGGCGACATTGACCAGGCCGTTTTGTTGCGGCGCAATGCTGAGCGTCAGCGTGCCATTGGTGACCGTGAGCAGCCCGTTGTTAACCAATAATGGGGCAATGGTGCCCGCGCCGCTGATGGTGGCCCCGCTGTTGTTGGTCAGGTTGCCGCCGGCCACCGTCCCGCCACCGATCAGGATTGTGCCCGGGTTGGCCCACGCCGGGTTGACCGTCAACGTGCTCGCGGCGACGTTGATCGTTCCGCTGTTGGCCGGCGCGACCGTCAGCGTGGCGTTATTGTTCAGATTGAAACTGCCGCTGTTGGCCAGGCTGTTGCTGATGGCTCCCTGGAAGAACATCGCGCCCGTGTTCGTCACCGGGCCGTTGACGTACACGTTTTGCGTGAAGGACACCGTCGCCGCATTGCTCAACCCGCCGTTGAACGTCGCATTGGCTGCGCTGTTGGCCAGTACACCGGCCCCGCTAACCACCATCAGGTTGTTGCTGTAGGTCTGACCGTTGAGATTGAATGTTCCACCGCTGACCGTGGCGTTTTGCGTGATCGTCGCGTTGCCGTTCAAGGTGACCGCGCCACCGGAACTGACAAACGTGTTGCTGATGGCCCCCTGCCACAGGAATGTGCCGGTGTTGGTCACCGGGCCGTTGAAAAACGTGTTTTGCGTCAGCGCCACCGTCGCCGCATTGCTCAGCCCGCCGTTGAACGTCGCGTTGGCCTGACCGTTGGTCAACACCCCGGTGCCACTGACCACCATGAGCCCGTTGGTGTACGTCTTGCCATTGAGGTTGAACGTTCCGCCGCTGACCGTTGCGTTCTGTGTGATGGTCGCGTTGCCGTTGAGCGTGACCGCGCCCGCCGAACTGACCAGGTTGTTGCTGATGGCTCCCTGGAAAAACATCGCGCCCGTGTTCGTCACCGGGCCGTTGAAGAAAGTGTTGGCGGTAACGCTGATCGTCGCCGCGTTGCTGATACCGCCGTTGACCGTGGCCCCGGCGACGGCATTGGTCAGCACCCCTGTCCCGCCGTCCACGATCAGCAGTCCGTTGGTCATCGTCTGGCCGTTCAGGTTCAATGTGCCGCCGTCGATCGCCGCGGTCCCGGTGATCGTCGCCGTGTTGTTCAAGGTGATCGTACCCGCGCCCGCGTTCACCAAGTTGTTGCTGATCGCGCCCTGGAAGAACATTGCGCCGGTGTTGGTCACCGGACCGTTGAAGAAGGTGCTCTGTGACACGAACACCGCGCCGGCATTGGTGATTCCGTTATTGAGGGTCCCGCCCGCAATGCCATTGGTCAACAAGCCGCCGGAACCAATGATCATGTTGCCAACGGTTTCGGTGGCGCCATTCAGGTTGAAACTACCGCTGTTGACCGTGACCACTGCGCCGTTGGCGATTTGTTCGTTGGCGAGCAGTTTGACCTCGCCACCGGCCACGGTGAGGTTCCCGCCGATGGCGTTGACTCCCGCGGTCTTGTTCAGGTCCACCTCGCCGGCGTTGACTGTCGTCAACCCGCTGTAGGTGTTCGCCGAACTGCCGCTGAGGGTAAGAACGCCGGTGCCGGCCTTGGCCAGACCGAGTGATCCGCTGGTGTTTTGGATGACGCCGGAGAAAGTGCTATTGGCATTGTTGCCACCGACAGTCAGCGTGTTGCCCGTGCCGGTCGAATTATCCACCGTGCCGCTGCCGTTCAAGCCGTTAATGGTGTCGCTGAAACCGGCCATATCCAGCGTGCCATTGTCGGTGACGTCGCCCTTACCCGCGCCATCCGGTATGACATTGTTGGCCCCGAGTTTCAACGTGCCGGCGCTGATCGTCGTGGCCCCGACATAGGCGTCGCCGGTGTTCGCCAGAATCAATGTGCCGGTGCCATCCTTGGTCAGTGAATTGACCGTGGCCGGAAGCGCGGCGGTCAGGGACACGTTGCCCGCGCCGCCGATGGTCAGCGCAAAATTGCCGCCGCTGGTGAACGAACTGAGGGTGAGCGTGCCGGAATCGGAATCGATACGGGTGGCGCTGCCGAGCGTGATGCCGCCGGCATAGGTGTTGTTGCCGCTCACGTTCTCCAAGGCGCCGTCGTTCGACAGACCCGTGCCGTTGAGGGTGAGCGCTTGCCCGGCGGTAATCCCGCCCTGGATTTGCAGCGCGCCGCCGCTGTTCACGGTTACGGCGCTGGTGCCGAGGGCGTTCGCACTCTGGATGTTGATGGCACCGCCGCTGCCGATGGTCGTCGCGCCGTTGTAGGAGCTGTTGCCACTCAGAGTCAGAACTCCCGTGCCGGTCTTGGTCAGCGCAACCTTCTCACCGAAACCGTCGGTGTTATTCGCGATCATGCCGCCGTAAGTCGTACTGGTGTTGTCCGAGCCGACGGTAAGCGTGTAGGTCCCCGCCGTCCCTCCATTATTGGCGAGAATTGTCCCACTACTGCCCGACAGGTCTGCGATGGAAATACTGTAAAGATTCAGGTTCAACGTGCCGCCGTTCATGTCCAACCCGCCCGTGCCCAGCGCGTTTGCGTTGCCCAACTTGAGCGTGCCGCCGCTGATCGTGGTGCCGCCGCTGTAGCTGTTGCTGCCGCCGAGGGTCTCCGTGCCGGTGCCGACTTTCACCAACGCCATGGTCCCGTTGCCGGCACTGTGATCCGTGATGGTGCCGGAGTACGTGGGCGAATCGTTGTTAAACCCAAAGGTAATCGTGCTGGCGCCGCCCCCGTTGTTCAGGATGGTGCCGCCGGTGCCGGCGAGTCCGCCCATCATCGTGCTGTTCCCGTTGAAATCGAAGGTGCCGCTGTTCACCGTTATATCCACGGAATTGCTATAAATCTGTTGACCGCCAGTGCCGCCGAGTTGAACGGTGCCGCCGGCCAGCGTGAAACCGGCGCCGCCGATGGCGTGAACGCCGCTGTTGCTGGTCTTGGCGAGCACGAGAGTGCCGGAGTCCACGATCACGCCGAGGCCAACGTTGTCCTGCGTGCCGGCCAGAACGAGCGTGCCAGCGCCGGTCTTGGTCAGGAGACCCTGGCTGACCTGGTAGACTTCGCCGCTGAGCGTGAGCGCGGTTCCGCTGTTATCCACCTGGATCACACCCCCGAGCGCGCTGTTATCGCCGGCCGCGCCGATGGCAAACATCTTGCCACTCGCCGCCGTCCCGCCAGTGTACTCCAGCGTTCCCAGCGTGCTGGATCCACCCAACACCACGGCATTGGCGCTCTCACCCAACGGGCCGGCGGCACCGGTGTCATTGACCGTCGCAACGCTGAGCGTGCCGGCCTGAACCGTCAGCACCCCGCTGAAGGTGTTATTGCCGCTGAGCGTGAGAACTCCCGTACCGGTCTTGGTCAGGGACAGTGCGCCGCCGGTGTTCTGGACGACACCCGAGAAACTGCTGCTGGTATTGTTGTTGCCCACCGTCAACGTGGAAGCGCCGACGCCTGAATTATCCACGGTGCCGTTGCCGCTGAGACCGTTGATCGTGTCGCTGAACCCTCCCATGTCCAGCGTGCCGTTGTCGGTCACGTTACCCGCGCCCGCGCCATCCGGTATGACATTGCTGGCGCCAAGCTTCAACGTGCCGCCGCTGATCGTCGTGGCGCCACTGTACGTATTCGCGCCGCTCAATGTCAGGACGCCGGTGCCGATCTTGGTCAGGCTGCCCGAGCCGCTCAGGATGCCGGAGTAAGCGGTGTTGGAGTTGTTGTTGCCGACGCTGAGCGCGATACTGCCCAACCCGATATTCCCAGTGCCCGCCAGACCGCCAAGAGTGTAGGCCGTGGGTGTACCGAAAGTCAGGGCATTGTTGAGCAGATCGTTGACCGTGCTGTTCTGGACGGCCAGAGAGTTGTTGAGTTCCACCGTGCCGGAGTTGATGGTCGTGTTGCCGCCATACGTGTTGGTGCCGGTGAGGATCAGTGTCGTATTACCGTTGTCGCCAGCCGTGGCAAATCCCCCGGGTCCGCTGATCACGCCGCTCAACGTCATGGTCGTGCCGACGCCTGCTTGCACGCCGCCGATGAACGAGTTGTTCGAGATGGCAATCGGGCCGGAATACGTGATGGTCACCGATTGCGCCCCCAACGCGCCGCCGTTGAGGACGATCGGGTTGGCGATGGTCGCCGCCGACCCCTGGTCGTACGAGAACGTCCCGCCGCCATTGATCGTGACCGTGCCCGTGCCAACCTGATTGGCACTGGTCACGCCGCGCACCTGCAGCCAGCCGCTGTTGGCCGAGCCGTTACCGATGTCGATCGGCCCGCTGAATGAAGGACTGGCGCTGGTGAACAGCCAGGCGTTGCCGCCTCCGCTGGAATCCAGGATGTTCAGCGTGCCCGATCCGAAGAGCGTGCCGTTGTAGAAGATGGACGAAACGGCATCCAAGGTGCCGCCGTTGGCGCCCACCGTGGTCGAGAAGTTGGCTGTGCCGAGGGAAACGCCGTTGTAACGCAGTGCGCCGCCGTTGAGCGTCAAGCTGCCCGTGCCAATGCTCGATGACGTACTGCCTGCATTCGGCAGCGTGTTGGCGACGAGCACCCCGCCATCGATGGTGGTCCCGCCGCTGTAGGTGTTGTTGCCGGTCAGTGTCAGGTTGCCGGAGCCGATCTTGGTGAGGGCCAATAGGGTGTTCGCGTTGCCACCTTGACCGATCACGCCGGAAAATGCGGTGCTGCTGTTGTCCGAACCCACTGTGAGAGTTTCGCTCAGGTTATTGGAGAATATCCCGATCGTACCGGCGGTGCCCGACAGGTTTGCGATCGAGAGATTGGCCAGCAACTGGAGCGTGCCCCCGGTCATCGCCAGCCCGCCCGAACCCAACGCCGTGGAGCTGCCGGCCACCAGGGTTCCGCCGTTGATCGTCGTGCCGCCGCTGTAGCCGTTCACACCGGTCAAAGCTTCCGTGCCCGTGCCGGTCTTGACCAACGCGAGGGTGCCATTGCCATTGGTGATCGTGCCCGAGTAGGTCGCGCTGCTGTTGTTGGCCCCGATGGTCAGCGTGCCGGTCGCAGCACCGTTGTTGAGAATCGTTCCGCCCCCGCCGGTCAGCGCGCCGAAGGCTCCGTTGGTGCCATTGAGGTCCATCACCCCGCCGTTGAGACTCACGTTGCCGGTGATCGTGCCGTTGCCGAGCAACTGGTTGGTCCCAGCACCCTGGGCGTACGTGTTGTTGATCGTGCCCAACCAGGAGAACGCGGCTGCGTTGGTGACCGGGCCGTTGAAGGTCACGCTCTGCGACAAGTAGACGGTCGCGGCGTTGCTCAACCCGCCGTTGAACGTCGCGTTGGCCACGCTGCTGGTCAGCACGCCCGTGCCGCTAACCACCATCAGCCCGTTGGTGTAGGTCTTGCCGTTGAGGTCGAAGTTGCCGGCGGTGATACTGGCGGTGCCGGTAATGGTGGACGTGTTGGCCAGCGTGAGGCTGCCGCCGGTCTGCACGTAGTTGTTGCTGATCGCACCGCTCATCGAGAACGAACCGGAATTGTTCACGGAACCGCTGACAAAGACATTGGTGAACGTCAGGGAGCCGGAGTTGACGATACCCCCTGTGATCCGCGCCGCGATGTTGTTGGACAGTACCAACATCGTGCCGGAGTTGACCACGCTGTTGCTGATCGCGCCACGTTGGAGCCAGAACCCTGTGTTGGTAACGGTGCCGGTGATGTAGGCGTCGGCGGAGAAGTTGACGGTGGCCGCGTTGCTGATGCTGCCGTTGAGGGTCGCGCCCAGCACGGAATTCGAAAGCACTCCCGTACTGGCGATCACGAGTTGGCCAGCCGTCAATCGATTCCCCGTAAGATCGAGCGTCCCGCCGTTGACCGTTGCCGACCCGGTGATCGTGCTGCCGCCGCTGCTGACGGTGAAGCTGCCCGCGGTCTGCAGGAAGTTGTTGCTGATCGTGCCGCCAAAGTTCAGGCGGTTCTGATTGATGACCTGCGAATTGTAGAACCCGGACCCGTTGATCGTGCCGGTATTGGTGAGGTTGCCGCCATTGACCGTCCCGGTGACCGCGTTACTGAGCACGCCGCCGTTGGTCCAGTCATTCGACACGGTCAGGGCCGACGCGTTGGCAACAATCGCCGTGGCATTGTTCACCAGCGTGCTCGCCAGCGTCAGGGTGCCATTGGTGGCCATCACGAGGCCGCCATTGATGACGTTGCTGCTGATCGTGCCGAAGCCGCCGACGAAGCCGGTGCCGAGGTTGGTGATGGCGCCGCTGTCGAGCGCGCCGCCGGTGAGGTTGATGGTGCCGAAGTTGGTGATGATCGCGCTGCCGGGGTCGGTGCCGAAGGTCAGGGTGGCGCCCGCGGTCGCACCGATCGTGCCCGCGTTGCCGAAGGTGTTGCCGTTGGTGAACTGCAGTTCCACCGCGGTGTTGGTCGCCAGGATCGTGCCCAGATTGACCACCTGAGAAGCGTTCTGGATGATGCCGCCGCCGGTGATCGTGGCGCCGGAGAGATTGGTCAACGCCGCCGACCCGAGGTTCAACACCGCATTATTGCCCATCGCGCCGACGAGGTTGATCGTGCCGAAGTTGGTCAGCGCGCCGGCGCCGACCAGCATCAACGTGCCGCCGTTGCCGATGGTGACGGTGCCGCCCTGGACAACCAGGTTGCTGACCAAGAGCGTCGCATTGGTGGTGAGGATCGTGCCGCGGTTGACCACGTTCGCCGCGTTCAACGTGCTATCGTCGCTGGCAATGACGAATTCGTTCGCTGCATTGGTAAAGTTGGCGCTGCTCTGGTAGGTGCCGGCGTTGAGCACCATCGTGCCCTGATTGACGAACACGCTATTGTTGGTCAGCGTGCTCTCCAGTTGAATCGTGGCGTTGGTGTTGAACAACGCGCTGATCGAGCCGCCGCCGGCGAACGTCAGGGTGCCCCCCAAACCCCCGGCCACCGCACGGTACGCGCCCGCCCCGGTGGCAACTCCTTGCAGGACCAGTTCGCCGTTGGTGGCGCTGACGATTCCGGAATTGACGACGGCTGGCGCCGTCACCGTGCCGTTCCCGCCAAGGAAGCCGGTAGTCAGGTTGGTGATGGCGCCGCTGTCGAGGGTGCCGCCGGTGAGGTTGATGGTGCCGAAGTTGGTGATCATCGCGGTGCCGGAATCGGTGCCGAAGGTCAGCGTCGCGCCCGCCGTCGCACCGATGGTGCCCGCGTTGCCGAAGGTGTTGCCGTTGGTGAACTGTAGTTCGACCACCGTACTGGTGGCAATGATGCTGCCGCCGAGAAGGTTGACGACCTGAGAAGCGTTCTGGATGATGCCGCCGCCGGTGATCGTGCCGCCGGCGAGATTGGTCAGTGCGACGGTGCCAAGGTTCAGGATGGCATTGTTGCCCACACCCGCCGCGCCCACGAGGTTGATCGTGCCGGAGTTCGTCAACGCGCCGGACCCGAGCAGGCTGAGGGTGCTGCCGCTGCCAATCGTCACCGTTCCGCCCTGAACGATGTTGCTGGCGAAAGCGAGCGTGTTGTTGGTCGCCCAGATCGTCCCCAAATTGACGACAACATTGGACAGATTGCCGTAGCCCAACAGCGTGGCTCCGCTGCTGTTGGTAAGGTTGTTGCCAACGATGTAGCCGCCGGCCAACGCGACCGTTCCGTTGTTGGACCAGTTCGTTTTGCCGGTCACGGTTTGCCCGACAACGTTGAGCGTGCCGTTGATCACCGGCGCCACGTTGCTGATGACCAGACCGCCGCCGCCGCTCAGTGTGATGGTGGCGTTGTTGGCCAGGGTGAACCCGCCGGCCACGCTGGCCACCGCGCCGGTAATGCTCATCGTCGAGTTGGTGATCGTGAACCGGTTGTCGGCGGCAGTGTTGATAAACACATTGCCAACCGTGGAATTGCCCGAGATCGTCCCGGCGCTCGTGCTGTTGATATTGCTCACCGTGAGCGTACTGGTCAATCCCAGCGCGCCGCTGACGATCAACAAATTGTTTTCCGTACCGCCGGCGGTGAACAGAAGCGTATTGCCTTGCGACGTCCCGGCCAGCGTGAGCGTGGCGGTATCGCTACTGTTGCCACCCGTGTTGCCAATGAAGTTCATGGCGCCGAACGTTACGTTGCTCGAAAACGTCAGTTTCGTGTTGGTGGCATCGGCATTCCCGCCGCCGGCAAAATTGACCTGGGCCACCCCGCTCGTAAAGTAGGCCATGCCGCTGAACGTGACGGACAGGGTGCCGCCGTTAAAGCCAGTGGACGCGTTGGTGATGGTCAGGCTGTCGGCGACGAACACGTTGGACGGCGCGTTTGTGAAGGTCGCCGTGTTCCCGCTGAAATTGTTGCCGGTAAAGACAATGAAAACATTGTTACCGTTGGTCGGCACTCCCGCTGGGTTCCATGTCGAAATTGACGACAGGTTGAACGTGCCTGTGCCCGCCGTGTTGCTCAGATGCACCGACGTCTGAGCTTGCAGCCAGACCGGCAACAGAAGGCCGAGCAGGGCAATCCCCGTCCGCAGAACTACTTTCCCTATGTGTCCCCGGTGTGACATGTACCCTAGGCTGCCTGGTGCGTGTCTCCGTTGCTGTTTTCGTTGGCGTGGCCGTTGCCGTTCCCGTTTTCCCTGGCGGCGTCGCGGACGGCGACCGCGACGCCGATGCCTTCGGACTCTTGGAGAAGTTCGCGGGCAATGCGGGCGATTTTCTTGCGGTGTTTGATCACCGCGGGGTGGGTGATGCCGAGTTCGCGGCCGGCCTCGCGGACGCCGCAACCCTTCATCAGGAGGAAGAGGACTTGTTGCTGCATGTCGGACAGCAGCGGAAGGATGAGGTTCAGGACATCGCCGGTGATCAGTTCGCCCTGGATCTCGATCTGACCAACCAACGGAGACGAGGAACGCGCACCCAGGCCGTGGCGCTCGACGCCGACAGGCATGATCTCGTCGAAGCGCGCGCCGTGGCGCTCAGCGGTCGACGAGCCGGCGTGCTCGCCCGGCGTGAGGAAATTGCGCGCGTGAAATTCGCAGCTTTTCAGGTACCAACCCAGGGCCCGGTCGGGATCGACCGTCCGGATGCGGACGAGATGCAGGAACATCTCGTGCATCAGATTTTTTTGAACGTCCGGATCGCTCGTCAGCTTCGTCGCGATCCCCTGCAACTCTTTGACAATCAAGTTTTCAGTCATGATAACAACACCATCCCCTCGCTCGCCCGAATGCTTCGGAACAGCACTTCATGTTAGGCAGGAACCAGGCACACCAGACCTGTGTTCACACCGCAACTCATCGACAACTTCTCCAAGTCGGTCATTCTACTAGCGCCCGCTATGCCAATAAATGCAAGGCTTGCAAGGCGAGTACCCTCATGGGGCGCAACATCCAGTCAATGCGCGGGTTAGGCGGGGTTGTGACGATTGTATTTTTCAAGGCGAAACGAATGCCTGGCGGGATGCGTCCGTCAACTGTTCACCTGCCTTGACACGCTGGACACAGGTGTCCAGTTCACCTGAACACCCCGAGTGTTCAGAGATTGAACAGTGATTACCACCTCATTGGTAACTGATGGAAGGAAGCCTCGCGAAGTGAAAAATGCCAAACGTAGCTAGTGGACAAGCCGCAGTTGGATGTCGCCGGCGATCTGCTGAAACAACTGGTTGAGATCAGACCCGTTGCCCGTGATCACAGCCTGGCCGACGAGCTTCGTGGGATCATACTGGGGACCATTGGGATCATTCGCCACGTTCTGGAGGAAATCTATGGGAAGGGTGCCATCAGACAACCCGATTGAGTAGACGTAGATGCCGTCGGCCCGCATCTGGTTGGCAACCTGAATAACACGGTTCGTGGCGTCCTCGGTGACGTTGACCCGGCAGAAGTTTTTCATCGTGCCGTCGATTGATAAGAACTGACTCGCTCCGCAGCAGGACGGGGCACTCTGTGCACAACTGTTGTCGTAGTAGCAGCCGCCATAATTTTGCGGGTTTTCTTGGGCGTCAGCGGTGATAAGAAGGTTGGTGGGAGAAAAATCGACCGCGGTTCCGCTATCGTAGCCGCCAATGACCCACGCGTTGGTGGCGGGGCAAATCAATGTGTTTTGGATCATATTGGCCAAGCCGTCGGTGAAGAACACGACAGCCTTGATCAAATTTTGATTCGCAGGAACGGTGACGCTGTTTTCGATCGCCAAGGCATTTGTCATGCCCCCGTCGGAAAAGGTACCCCCACCCCACACCCCATTCGCGGTGATGTTGTTTACCGCGGTGGTGACCTTCGCGATGAATGGTGTGGTCATGGGAACGTCGTTTGTCACCGTGGTGGCAAACGTAAGAACTGCCGCTTGATCCACATTGTCCTGAAAAACAGTGATGAAGTTGATGACCGCGGGGGGCAGATACGTACTGCCGCCGTCATCAACCATCGATCCGGAACGGTCCAGTACCAGGGTCACGGCCACCGGCGCGCGTGTCGCTGTGCTGGAATCGGAGATGTTCAGGGTCGGCCACCCAATGACGCCAATAAAAAATGTGTTCATTGTGGCCGTTGCCGAAACGGTAAACAACTCATTGCTGTTCGGGTCCACACTGAAGCTTGTTTGGACGGTTGGCGTGCCCTGGATGTAGCCAAGCTGCTTGTTATTGGGTGAAAAGTTGACGGTAAACGTGTTGTTGGCAACGGTGGTGGCTGTGGCCGCTCCCTGGTAGAAGTTACTTATGCCGGCCAACGCCGCGGCGTCGACGGCCTTGGCCAATCGAGCCTGGGTGATGTAGGCGAACCCAAGGTCGACGCCCAATCCGACAAACAGCAATAGCACGGTAAGAAAACAAGCGAACAGAGCCAGCATCTGGCCGCGCTCACACACGTGTCCAGGTTCCCGTTGGCCTTGTCGGTTCAGATTCCCTTGCATCCGTGTTCAGCCTCCCGGAAAGTACGCCACATCATAAAACTGAGTGGGCAAGGTGATATGGATCAGGTTCTGGAGGGGGGCCGGTGCCTTGAATTTGTAGAACACCTCGGCGACATAGATGGTATGATTAACTCCCACAATGAAATTGGTGGGAATCGTCGCGGCATGTCCCACTCCACTCGGTCCGACCAGGCTTGTGGCGTTCAATTGACCCGACTTCACTTGCTGGCTGACAACGTAATACCCGGCACTGGCGTTGGTGTTGTTCAGCGCTGTCAGAATGACCAGGCCACTGGTCGAGTTGCTCAGATTTAACGGCTGGGCCTCCACCTGCACCGCCAACAGCGCGTTCTGCATGATTCCCAACTGGGACCCCCCCACGCCGCGCGCGGAGAGATTCGCCCCTTCCCGGCTCAGGTTTACCAGCAGTTGCTTTTCATAGATCGCTGAACAAAAGTCCATGAGGCCAAACGTCAAAACAATGAGCACGAGCATCACCAGCGAGAATTCCACCAGCGCCTGGCCGGACCTATTACCACAGGGAGCCCGCGAGATTGTCGGTTTCGCTTTCGTGGAGATCTCGTTCATGTTTCCTCAGTTCGCCTCGCTCGGCGGGAAGTTCTCATTACGAAACGCTACGGCGTCATCAATCGTGTTGCTGCCGGACGGCCCAAAATACCGGGCGATTCCAGGCGTGAAGAATCCCAATGGCGCCTGGATTTCGATTTTTACAAAATCGCCCGGGCCGCCAGCCGTGCCCAGTGTCCAACCGGCCAGCGCATCTGGGCTGCTGCTCACCGTGATCGTGAGGTTCTCCAGTCCGGCCGCCGCATTCTGCGCGACCATCGCAACTGATTGTACGCGCGTATATCCATTCGAAGACTGGCCTGTGACCGCATACCGCCCGGCTTGGCGAACAGCATTCTGAAGAGTCTCCCTGATCCAGTACCACCGACCCAAATCAATCAACGCGAACATGAGCAGGAGAGCCATGGGAAGGACCAAGGCAAACTCCACCAGTCCCTCTCCCCGTCGCTCCATAAAAATTCGCGTTTTACGCAACAAGTTTCCCACGCTCTCTCTCAAGTTGACCGGAGGAGAGAAGACTTCCCACAAAACATTTGGGCGACGAAGCGAGACGCCAAGCAGTGGATCGACACAGCGCGGGCACCGCCGGAGCGAGCCGTTCCCCGCATCGCTGGAAATCGTCCAGCGGACACGTCTTCTCTCACGCCAAGGCCCTTGCCAAACTTTCCCTTGATACTCACCCGACACCCTTCCCTCTGTCCTGCCAGTTCCCTACACACTCCCCACTTGACACAATACGACCACTGCCTTGCGATTGAGCCCTATACCCACTCGAAGGCACTTCTCCACCCTTACAGCCAGCGCGTTACGTGCCAGAAAAAATAAGGGGTGTAGGTTACCATGGGGGGATGGCCCGTAACCACCATTAGCGGTGGCAGTTACCTCTTGCGCCTTGCGGATCACGAATCGCTGGCGGCGATTCCATCCGACGTCCAAGTGTAAAGTTTCCCAGACAAATTGGCCGCCAGTGTAAGAGTTTCTTTACAGTCCATCCAGCCTCCGTGCCTTGCCAAACCTGGCCCGGAAGACTGCCCAAAGTGTTATTCGAGCCTCTCTGCCAACTCGGCGAAATTGGCGTTCGCCGGGGTTGACCGCAGCACGGCGGCCAGTTCCAGAAGCACCTGCTCCACCGGTTCGGAAGTCGGGTGGCTCGGTGTCTCCACGCACGTGTCTTCGTTCGTCCGAACGATGTGCAGCACGTCGGCAATCGTGATGGATTCGGGCGGGTGGGCCGGTTGCAGGCCGCCCTCGCCGTCGGCAACCTCCACAAGTACGCCCCCTTCGACCAGCCGATGGGCGAGTTGGTTGAGAGCCTGTAACGGGGCGTGAAGCCGGCTCGCCAATGCCTCAGTATTGGGTGGCCGCACGCCGCGCAGGAAACCGGCGCACACCTGAAGAACAACGCGGCACGCCAGCAGTTCACGCCGGGCCTGGTCCATCCGGTCGCTCACGCGTTGTTGCATATAGAGGTGAACGTTTTGCGCGGCAAAGGACACCTGCGCCCCCAGCAGCACGATCAGCCACGAGAAATACAGGCCCAACAGGAAGACCGGCACGATTCCCATGCCGCCGTAGATCTTGCTGTAGGTGACCACGCGCGACAAATACATCGTGTTGAGCTGGCTGTTCAGTTGCCACAGCGTTCCCCCCACCAGACCGCCGATCACGGCGGCATGAAACCGCACGCGGGTGTGCGGCATTAAGCCGTACATTAGCGAGAAGCCCGCCCACAGGATGACGTAGGGTGCCAGACGCAGGAGCCAGCGCTGGAAGTCGGGCACCAACACCAGCCGGCCCAGCGCGTCGGAGAACTCGGCGGTCCCCGTCACCGCCAGCGCCCCAAACAAGACAATTGGCCCGAGCGTGATCGACGTCCAGTAGTACACGACCTTGCGCCACAGCGAGCGCCCCTTCGGCACCCCCCAAATGTCATTGAAGGTCTGCTCGATGGTCATCAGCAGCCGCACGGCCACCAGCGCCAGCAGGATCGTGCCGGCCGTGCCCAGTTTTCCCGCGTCGATGTTCCGGATAAACGTCTGGATGTTCTCGACAACCTCGCGCCGGGCCTGTGTCGAAACCACCACGTGGCCCTTGGCCATCGGACCGTCGACGGGGGCCTGGCCATCGGCGGGCACGTACTCGAGTTGCGGCGCCACCCGGGCGACAATCGCGTCGATCACTTTCGGGGCCAGATCCGCGCTCGTGCTCTGGAGGAACCCTTTCGAGATGCTGAAGACCACCGCCAGCAGCGGCACCAGCGCCAGCAACGTCGTGTAGCACAGCGCCGCCGCCCGCAACGGGCAGCGGTTGTCAACGAACCCGCGGACCACCAGCGTGACAAAGTGGATGGCCGTGCGCAGGTTGTGGAGGACCGGACGTGTAGGCACTCCTTCGGCGAGGGATCCGTCCAGGAATTGCCTCGCCTTCGCGTGCCAGCCGGCGAGCGCGGTTTGCTTCTGCTTGGCCATCGCAAAAAAAGTCTACGGTTCGCCGATGGCCAAGTCAACTCACAGTCGTTCCGGCCGGGAGGGAGAGGCCGTTATCCGTGGAACGTTTTGTACGCCAGCAGGCCGGCAAAGCACAAAAACACCACCCCGCAGGCGCGCACGAGCAGGGTCAACGTTCGGCTCTTCACGCGGCGGTGCGCCCGGGAAACGAAAAAAGACACCAGAAAGAACCAAACCGCGCCGCCCACCAGCACGCCCGTGATGCACAACACTCGACTTGCCAACCTCGGGGTGACCCACTCGTGCGCGAAGGCCACGGTGATCAACGTCGCCCACACCACGACGAGAATCAAATTCGTGATCGTCAGGGCAAACCCAAGGAAGAACGATTGCGGATGGTGCCAGCGGTCATCCAGTTTGTCGGCGGCGGCTTCGCTGACATCGAGCCGCTCGGCCTTGAACAGCAGGTACCGAATGCCCAGCACGGCAATCACCACCACCGCTACGACCCGCACGCCGAGCACGATGTTCTTGCGCGAGATGCCGCACACGCTCGGCGTTTGGAGAATGGAAGAATGCCCCCACAGCACCAGCGACGCATAGATCGAGTCCGCGCAAATCGCCCCCAAGCCCATCAGAAACGCCGCGCCAAACCCCCGCCGCAGCGCCTGATTGATCACAGTGAGATTAACGGGACCGACCGGCACCGAAACGACAAGTCCGCACACGATTCCCGCCAGGAAAGATCGAAATAGATGCAGGTTTTCCACGGTGCCGCCGCCTAGCCCTCCGGCGAATCGTCCTCGTCCTCTTCGTCCGACTCGATCTCGCGCTGCCAGCGTTTGCTCACCCACGGACGGGCCAGACCATAGAGCAGGTACGCAATGAACAACAACGCCAGCGTGATCTGAAAGTACCGCACCAGAAGCAGTCCTACGATGACCACCGTCGCAAACGTGGCGACCGACCGCGCTTTCGTCCAGTCGATGTACTTGAACGTCGGATAGCGCACGTTACTCACCATCAAGCCGGACAGCAACAGCATCAACGCCGGCAACGCGAATCCCCATGTCCCCAGCGTCCGATCATGTCCCACCATCCACATCATGAACAGCGTCACGCTTACCACCAACGCTGCCGCCGACGGGATCGGAAACCCCACAAACTCCCGCCCGTCCGTATGGCCGGGTCGCGTGGTCAAAATGTTGAATCGCGCGAGGCGAATCCCGCCGCATACCAGGTAGATGGCCGCGATCACCCAACCCAGATCGAATTCCTGAAGCACGATCCGATAGATCAAAAACGCCGGCGCGACACCGAAGCTCACAATGTCTGCCAGGGAATCGAACTCGCGTCCAAACCGCGATTCCTTGTGCGCCCAACGCGCGACACGCCCGTCGAACAGATCAAACGCAAACGCCCACAGAATCAGCTTGATCGCCGTCTTGATCGGCTCGAAGTCGTCGCCCTGTTGATACTTGAAAATCCACGTGAGCGCGAAGAAGCCGCAGGCGAGATTGCCCGCCGTCAGCAGGTTCGGCACAAAATAGATGCGGACCTTCTCATCATCGCCTGTGGAAGGGCCAGCCTTCAACGGGCGAACTTCTCGTTGCGGCTGAATCATGTCATGTTCGTCTGGCAATGATCGTCTCCCCACCTTTCGCGTAGTCCCCCACCTTCGCGGCGATTTCCGTGCCCGTCGGCAGGAACAACTCCACGCGTGAACCGAACCGAATCATACCAAACCGCTCCCCTTTCGCCAACGGCGCGTCTGGCCCGGCCCAGCCGACAATCCGCCGCGCGATCAGGCCGGAAATCTGCCGCACTGTCACTCGAAACCCATCCGCCGACTCGATGCCGACGATGCGGTTCTCGTTTTGGAGCGAAGCGTTCGGGTTGCGCGCATCGAGGAACCTGCCTTGGTTGTACTGCACGAACCGGATCGTCCCGCCGATCGGCGCGCGTTGGACGTGCACGTCGAACACCGACAGGAAAATCGCCACCATGGCCGCTTCGCCCCGAATGAACCGGGGTTCGGTGACGGTCTTGATCTCGACGATTTTGCCCGTGGCCGGCGCGACGATGAGCCCCGGCTCGACCGGTACGTTCGCTTCGGGGTCGCGGAAGAACGAGATGGTAAACCCCAGCAACGCCAGCGGCGGGATCGGCGCCCACCACACCGGGCAACCGAAGATCGTTGCGGCGCTCAGCGCGGCCAGCACGACGATGGGCCATTTGCCCTCGAGTAATGTGCGTATGGTAAACATGCCAGAACCCCCATCTTATCCAAACCGACCCGCTTGTGAAACGAATTCTTGCGAGCGCCGCCATGAACGGATGGCAATCCGGGCGCCACCAACCCGTAAGATTGCGCGGAAAACTGTAACCAGAACGGGGCTGGCGGTGTCTTATCCCATGGGATTGTCATTGAACCGGCTGGCTGAGCAGGTCATTATTTGACATTCATAATGCGTGACATACGTTGAGCCCCATTGGGGCTGCGGGCGTTGGGTGAACCGACAGCACGGAGCCAGTTTCTTATGTTGAAACACGACCAACTTCAAGAACGACAGGATGTAGTACGGGTCGATCGAGGACCCGCAGACGCACCGGCAGCCGCGCCGAGGAATCTTCAAGTGGAGAAGCCAGCGCCCGTCTCGCAACGGAACATGGGTATCGCCATCGGGTGTGGGCTGCTATTTGTCGGGCTGTTGTGGGCGGTACACTACTACCGCGCGGCTGTCGCCGCCAAGGCCGCCGCCAGCGCCCGCTCGATGATCCCCGAAGTGCCCGTGATCGAAGGCAACGTCCAGCAGAAGGATGTCCCCATCTACCTCGACGGACTCGGTACCGTCCAAGCCTACAATACGGTGACCATCCACGTGCGTGTCGACGGCGAACTGAAAAAGGTTGCATTCGTCGAAGGCCAGGACGTGCGCGCCGGTGATCTGCTCGCACAAATCGATCCCGACCCGTTCCGCACCGCGCTGGAACAGGCCGAAGCCAGGAAGCTCCAAGACGAAGCGCAACTGGCCAACGCGCGACTGGATTTGAAACGGGACGCCGATCTCTACCAACAGAAAATCGCGACCCAACAAACCTACGACACGCAAAAGGCCCTCGTTGACCAGCTTGTGGCGACGGTGCAGGCCGATGAGGCTGCCATCGACAGCGCCAAGGTTCAACTCAACTACACCACCGTCGTCTCCCCCCTCGATGGCCGCACCGGTATTCGGCTGGTCGACCAGGGAAACATCGCCCACGCCACCGACACGAACGGACTGGTGGTGGTCACCCAGCTCAAGCCCATCTCTCTGATCTTTACACTCCCGGAACAAACGCTCGGCCAGATCCAAAAACAGGGCACGGCGAGCGGCATCACCGTCGTCGCGGTGGATCGCGATAATAGCACCGTTTTGGGCCAGGGGACGCTGGCGGTGATCGACAACCAGATCGACACGTCCACCGGCCAGATTCGACTCAAGGCGAACTTCCCGAATAACGATCTCCGCCTGTGGCCCGGCCAGTTTGTGAACGCGCGCCTGTTGCTCACTACGCGCAAGGGCGGGCTCGTGGTTCCCGCATCGGTCGTGCAGCGCGGGCCGGACGGCCCGTATGCCTTTGTGATCAAGGACGACAATACCGTCGAAGTTCGCCCGGTGAAGGTGGCGCAGATCGAACAGGCCGAAGCGCTGATTGACAGCGGGCTCAAAGCCAACGAGCGGGTCGTCGTCGATGGCCAGTACAAATTGCAGGCCGGTTCCCACGTGAAGCCGTCCGCCGCCACCAAGCCAGCCAGCACCGGATCCTGACAGCCCACTGCTGTGAACATCTCGGAACCCTTCATCCAGCGACCGGTGGCCACGTCGTTACTCATGACCGGCGTGGTGCTCATGGGCCTGCTCGGCTACATACTCCTGCCGATCTCGGCCCTGCCACCCGTGGATTTCCCCACGATCCAGGTGACCGCGCAGTACCCCGGTGCCAGCCCGGATGTCATGGCTTCGTCGGTCACCACCCCCTTGGAACGGCAGTTCGGCCAGATCAGCGGCCTGTCGCAAATGACATCGGAAAGTTCCTTCAGCACGACCACCATCATTTTACAATTCAATCTCAATCGCGACATCGACGCTGCCGCGCAGGACGTGCAGGCCGCCATCAATGCCGCCAGCGGCGTCCTGCCGAAGAACATGCCCAACCCGCCCGTGTACAACAAGGTGAACCCGGCGGACACGCCCATTCTCACTTTGCAGATCACGTCGGATACGCTGCCGTTGGAAAAGGTCAACGACCTTGCCGATACCGTGCTGGCGCAGAAACTCAGTGAGGTCAGCGGCGTCGGTTTGGTCACCATCGAGGGCAACCAAAAGCCCGCCGTTCGCGTGCGGATCGACCCGGCCGCCATCGCGTCGTTCGGGTTGGGGTTGGAAGACGTGCGCACCGCCCTCATGGCCAACAACGTCAATGCGCCCAAGGGAAGTTTCGATGGCCCGCGGCAGTCCTACACCATCAACGCGAACGACCAGATCCTGTCCGCGGCCGAGTATCGGCCCGTGATCGTTGCGTACCGGAACGGTTCACCGGTGCGGCTCGGCGACATCGGCGAGGTCGTCGACAACGTCGAGAACGTCCGCCTGGCCGGTTGGGTCGGCGATCAACCGTCGGTTATTCTGGACATCCAGCGCCAGCCGGGCGCCAACATCATTGAAACCGCCGACCGCGTGAAGGCGCTATTGCCCCGGTTGCGCGCGTCCATACCGCCATCGGTCAAAGTGTCGATTCTCACGGACCGCACGGAAACCATTCGGGCTTCGGTCGAAGACGTCCAGTTCACGCTGATCCTCACCGTGGTTTTGGTCGTCATGGTCATGTTCGTCTTCTTGCGAAAGTTCTGGGCCACGGTCATCCCGAGCGTCGCCCTGCCGCTGGCGGTGATCGGCACGTTCGGCGTCATGAAACTGGTCGGGTTCAGTCTGGACAACTTGTCTCTGATGGCGCTGACCATTTCGACCGGTTTCGTCGTGGACGACGCCATTGTGATGATCGAGAACATCGTCCGCTTCATTGAAGCCGGGGACCCGCCATTGGAAGCCGCGCTCAAAGGGGCGAAGCAAATCGGATTCACCGTGATCTCGCTGAGCGTGTCGTTGATCGCCGTCTTCATCCCCCTGCTGTTCATGACCGGCATCGTCGGCCGGCTGTTCCGCGAATTCGCCGTCACCCTGAGCGTGGCGGTCGCAGTCTCCGCCGTCGTCTCGCTCACGCTTACACCGATGATGTGCGGCCGCCTGCTGAAGTCCGAGAAGGATCAACCGCATGGACGGTTCTACGACATCACCGAGCGCATGTTCAAAGGGATGCTCGATTGGTATGACCGCGGCCTCCGATGGGTGCTTCGACACCAGCCGTTGACCCTGATGGTGGCGATTGCCACCCTGGTCATCACGATTTTCCTGTACATCATCGTGCCCAAAGGCCTGCTGCCGCAACAGGACACCGGCCTGATCACCGGCGTCACCGACGCGGCGCAATCCATTTCCTTCCGGGCCATGGTCGACCGCCAGCACGTGATCGCCGACATCGTGCGCAAGGACCCTGACGTGGTGAACGTGGCGTCGTTCGTCGGAGCGGGCACGGTCAACCCCACGGTGAACACCGGCCGCCTCTACATCAGTCTCAAACCGCGGAACAAGCGCCGCGCCAGCGCCAACGAAGTGATCGACCGGTTGCGCGAGGCGACGAAGGATGTCGAGGGCATATCGCTGTTCATGCAGGCCGTGCAGGACGTGCAGATCGACAGCCGCGTCAGCCGCACCCAGTATCAATACACGCTGGAGGACGCCGACGAAACCGAGCTTTCGCAGTGGTCAACGAAACTGCTCAACAAGCTGCGGACGCTTCCCGAGTTGGTCGATCTGGCCACCGACCAGCAATTGAACGGACTGCAATTCAATATCGACGTCGATCGGGACACGGCGTCACGCCTCAATGTCCTCCCGCAAAACATCGACGACACGCTCTATGACGCCTTCGGGCAGCGACAGGTGTCCATCATGTTCACCCAGCTCAATCAGTATCGCGTCATCCTCGAAGCGGCGCCCCATTATCAACTTACTCCGGAGTCGCTGGACAAGATTTACGTCAAATCCACCACTGGCCGAATGGTGCCGTTGAGTGCTTTCGCCCATTTGCGAACGGGAACCGCTCCGTTGGCGATCAACCACGAAGGGCAGTTTCCCGCAGTCACCTTGTCCTTCAACTTGAGCCCGGGCGCTTCCCTCGGTGAGGCGGTCGACGCCATCCAACGCGCCGAGCGGGAAATCGACCTGCCAGCGACCGTTCTGACGACATTCTCCGGCAGTGCCGCTGAGTTTCGCACCTCGCTGAAGAGCGAACCGTATCTGGTGCTGGCCGCCATCGTCGTCATCTACATCGTCCTCGGCGTGCTCTACGAAAGCTATATTCATCCCATCACCATTCTGTCCACTCTGCCGTCAGCGGGAGTGGGGGCGCTGCTGGCGTTGATGATCTGCCGCATCGAATTTTCGATGATTGCCCTGATCGGCATCATCCTGTTGATCGGCATCGTCAAAAAGAATGCGATCATGATGATCGATTTCGCGCTCGAGGCGGAGCGCGTCGAGGGATTGCCGCCGGAGAAATCCATCTATCAGGCCTGCTTGCTGCGGTTCCGCCCGATCATGATGACCACCATGGCCGCCCTGCTCGGCGCGCTGCCACTGGCCCTGGAACAGGGTACGGGGTCGGAATTGCGCCGGCCCATGGGCATTTCGATTGTGGGCGGCTTGCTGCTTTCCCAATTCCTGACCCTCTACACCACGCCCGTGATTTATCTGTACATGGAGCGATGCGCGAAATGGTTCCGCGACCGGCGCGCGCGGGCCGGCCTCCTCAGCGAAGGTCAACTCGAAGAGGGCGCCATCGGGGACGTGGATAGTCCGTAGCCGTCATGAATGTCTCCGAGCCTTTCATTCGCCGACCCGTCGGAACGTCCTTGTTGGCCGCGGGCCTGTTCCTGATGGGGATTGTGGCGTATCGGTTCCTGCCGGTGGCGGCGATCCCGCGCGTCGACTATCCGATGATCTCCGTGTCCGCCTCGTTGCCGGGCGCCGACCCGGAAACGGTCGCGTCCTCGCTGGCGGCTCCGCTCGAACGCCGGTTGGCCCAGATTGCCGATGTCTCCGAGATCACTTCTGTCAGCACGTTGGGAGGCTGTTCGGTGACCATCCAGTTTGGTTTGGACCGCAACATCGATGGCGCGGCGCGCGACGTGCAGGCGGCCATCAACGCCGCCGCCAGCGAGTTGCCGGTCAATCTTCCCAGTCCGCCGACGTACCGCAAGGTCAACCCGGCCGACGCCCCGATTCTGGTGCTGTCGATGTCTTCGGACACGCTCCTGCCCGCGCAGGTCTACGAATACGCCGACCAGATCATGGGCCAGAAGATTAGCCAGATCGACGGCGTCAGCCTGGTCGGCATCAACGGGGCTGAGAAATCGGCGGTCCGCGTGCAAATCGACCCGGCGGCGTTGGCCTCGGCCAGACTCAGTTTGGAGGATGTCCGCTCGTTTTTGAGCCAGGCGACCGTGGTTCAACCCATTGGCGGGATCGATGGCAATCAGGTTTCCTATACCTTCGCCAGCAACGATCAACTGGTGGACGCCCGCGAATATCGTTCCCTCATCCTGACACAGGCGGATAACACTCCCATCCGGCTCACCTCCCTCGGACAGACCGTCGAGGGTGTGGAGAACAACCTGCTGGCCGGTTGGGATGGAAATCGTCGGGCGGTGCTCTTGTTCATCTTCAAACAAGCCGGCGCCAACGTCATTGACACCGTCGACCGCATCAAGGAGCAGTTGCCGCGACTAGAACGGTGGGTGCCGCCCTCGGTGAAGCTAAAGGTGCTCGCCGACCGGACGACGACGATCCGCGCGTCGGTGAACGACGTTCAGATTTCCCTGTTGTTGAGCATCACGCTCGTGATCATGGTCATCTTCCTGTTCCTGCGGAGGTTCTGGCCCACGTTTATCGCCAACGTCACCGTGCCCCTCGCCCTGGCCGGGACATGTGGCATCATGTATCTGCTGAATTACAGCCTCGATAACCTTTCCCTGATGGCGATCACCATTTCGGTCGGGTTTGTTGTGGATGATGCCATCGTGGTCATCGAGAATGTGTACCGTTACATCGAGCAGGGCCAGTCGTCCATGCAAGCGGCACTCAACGGCGCGCGGCAAATCGGCTTCACTGTGATCTCCATCAGTACCTCGCTGGTAGCCGTCTTCATCCCGCTGCTATTCATGGGTGGGTTGATCGGGCGGCTGTTTCACGAGTTCGCGGTCACGCTGAGCCTGGCCATCGTGGTGTCCGGGATCGTCTCGTTGACGCTGACGCCGATGATGTGCTCGCGTTTCCTCAAACCGGAGTCGGCGTACGGTGAACCGGGGCGGTTCTATCGGGTCTGCGAAGGCGGTTTCCATTGGATGCTCCGCCACTATGAGACCGGCCTCAAATGGGTGTTGCGTCATCAAGGCTTCATGCTCACGGTCTGGGTGGCCACGTTCATCACCACCGTCTGGCTGTACATCACCGTGCCCAAAGGCTTCTTTCCGCAACAGGACACCGGCACCCTGTTCGGTCAGACACAGGCCGCTGAGGATGTATCGTTTGCCACGATGGCGCGACTCCAGGCCCAGGCGGCCCAAACCGTCCTCGCCGATCCGGCCGTTGCGTCGTTGGGTTCATTCATTGGCGCCAGTGGCGGAAACTCGACGATCAACAATGGCCGCATGTTCATCATGCTCAAGCCGAAAAACCAGAGAAACGTCACTGCCGACCAGGTCATCGGCCGGCTGCGGCGCAAAATGGCATCTCTTCCTGGAATCTTCCTGATCTGCCAACCCGTTCAGGACATCCGCGTGGGTGGCCGATTCACCGGGGCGCAATATCAGTATTCCCTGACTTCCACCGACCTGAGCGCACTGAATTACTGGTCCGCCCAACTGCTCGCCAGTCTCCGCAAAGTCCCGCAACTGCGGGACGTCAATAGCGACCAGTTGACGCATGGACTGGAGGCCAATGTCGTCATCGACCGCGATGCCGCCTCCCAGCTCGGCGTCTCGCCCCAGAGCATCGACGACACCCTCTACGACGCGTTCGGCCAGCGACAGGTCGCGACCATTTACGAGCAATACAACGAGCATTACGTCGTGCTCGAAGTGGAACCGAAAGACCAGCTCGAGCCGTCCGCGCTCAACAAGATTTACGTCAAATCCAATACCGGCAAGATGGTGCCGCTGGCCAGTGTCGCCCGCTTCGAGACCGGCAACACGAGCTTGTCGGTCAATCACCAGGGCCAGTTCCCCGCGGTGACGCTTTCGTTCAACCTGGCTCCGGGCGTCGCGCTGGGTCAGGCAACCGAGATCATCCAGAACGTGGCGCGGCAGATGCGGATGCCGGAAAACGTCATGGGCAGTTTTCAAGGAACCGCCCAGGTCTTCCAGGCATCGCTGGCCACACTGCCCTTGCTGCTCGTGGCCGCGCTCGTCACCGTATACATCGTCTTGGGCATGCTCTACGAAAGCCTGATTCATCCCATCACGATCCTGTCCACGCTGCCCTCCGCCGGGGTCGGCGCGCTGGTGGCGCTCATGTTTTGCGGCGTCGACCTTTCCCTCGTGTCCTTCATCGGGATTATCCTGCTCATGGGCATCGTCAAGAAGAACGCCATCATGATGATCGACTTCGCGTTGGACGCGGAACGCACGGAAGGTCTGAGCCCGGAAGAGTCCATCTACAAGGCCTGCGTGATTCGCTTCCGGCCGATCATGATGACCACCATGGCGGCGATGCTCGGCGCCGTTCCGCTGGCCATTGGACTCGGGACGGGGTCCGAACTGCGCCAGCCGCTGGGCATTTCCGTTGTCGGTGGTCTGCTGTTCTCCCAGGTTCTCACGCTCTACACCACGCCGGTCATTTATCTCGCGTTCGAACACATGCGGCAACGCTTCAAGCTGCGCCACCACCAGAGAGCTCCGGAACTTGCGCCCGCGCAGTAGAGGCGCGCAGGACATCTTCCGGGCTTGCGTTAAGCCACGAAATTGGTCATGAATAGATGCGTCATCGGGAAATGCTTATGAAAAACATCGTTCGCAGTCTCTGGCTGTTCGTTTTGTTGACCACTCCGCTCGCGCCGCTGAATCTCTTCGCCCAGGGCGATCATGAATCGCCCCTCCATGACCAAATGGAAGGGATGAACCACGCTCTTCGCCTGGTCAACCGCCAATACACCGACCTTACGCAGAAGGCGTCCACGCTCGCCCTCGTCGCCGAGATGCAAAAACACGCCGAGACAGCCAAAACACTTATCCCGCCGAAAGCCTCCAAGATGTCCGGCGATCAACAAACGCAATACCTGGATACGTTTCACAACGATTTGGATAAGTTGATTGCCGAGATCGCGGCGTTGAAGCAGGCCATTACCGCCGACCAGATCGACGTTGCCAAGGCGGAGATCCAGAAGATCGGTCAGTTGAAGGAATCGAGCCACAAGGAACTCGGAGTGGGCGCCGGAAAGCACCACGGCCCATCGCCGGGGTCGCCGCCGGATTCACCTCCGCCACCGGCGCCACCGGGGCAGTAAGGTGAGGCGCGTCGTCGCCGGGGCGCTCGCCCTGGCCCTGACCCTGTCGTTGATCGCGCGCGAGTCCGACGCCGGGGATCAACTACCCTCGCTGGCGACGCAGGTGCACGCTATTTTCCAGGTCAAATGCGTGGAATGCCATGCCGCGGATCTCGCGCACCCCAAGGGAAAATTCGGCTACGTCCTCGACCTCCCGCGCGTCGCCGCCAACCCCAAAATGATCGTGCCGGGTAACCCGCTGAAATCGGAGCTCTACCAAATGGTCTGGCACAACGAAATGCCGGATCCAAAGGGCGATTCCACACCCTTGACGCTCGAAGAAAAGGCCATTGTGAAGGCTTGGATCGAAACCGGCGCGTCAACCGCGCTCGGTGCGGGGACAACCTACGACCCGGCGGCTGGCGCGAACACCGCGTCTCCATTGAGTGTGGGACGGCGAATCGTCCGCGACGTCGGCCAGTTTCATCCGCCATTGACACATTTTCCCATTGCCCTGCTCATCGCCGCGTTGCCCGCGGAATTCATCTGGACGCTCACCCGAAAGGACTCGTGGAAAACTACCGTGCGTTTCTGCGTCGTGCTGGGCGCCGCGAGCGCCGTGGTCACGGCAACACTCGGTTGGTTTGACGCCGCCGCTTCACACTACAGTGGGTCAGCCGCGGAAATCCTTGTGTGGCATCGCTGGTTTGGCACGGCCACGGCGGTGTGGGCCGTTCTTATCGCCGCGCTTTCGGAGTTGGCGAATCGAAAGGGAAATCCCGACCGTTGGTGCCTCTCCTTTCGGCTAACCTTGCTGTTGGGAATCATCCTGGTGAGCGCCGCCGGGTACTTGGGCGCATCGCTCATCTACGGCCTCCACCATTTCACGTGGTAAGCCGCGCCCGGCTGACGGGGTCAGCCCGGTTCGACCGCTTACCGGTTCGCTGTGCGAGAAGCCTGTGCATTCGGGTCCTGCCAACCGCCTCCGAGCGACCGGACCAGCGACACCGTGGCCACGAGTTGTTGCCCACGGAGTTCTACCGCGGTGCGCTCGATCTCCAATGCCGAATTCTCCGCACTCGCCACGTCCAGGAAAGTCACTAGGCCGGCCCGGTAGCGATAGTCGGCAACCTCGAATTGTTTGCGCGCCGCGCGCAACGCGGCGGCTTCCGCATCGCCCTGGCGGGTCAGGAACTCTTGGGCCGCCAAGTTATCTTCCACGTCCGCAAACGCCACGAGGACCGTCTGGCGGTAGTTCGCGACCGCCTGTTCGTAAGCCGCCCGCGCGGCCCGAAGATTGGCGCTGTTCTGTCCCGCATCGAACAGCGGCATCGTCAACGATGGCCCCAGCGACCAGAACCGGCTCTGCCAGTCAAACAACGAACCCAGATGCAGACTCTCCATGCCGGCCAATCCGTTTAACTGGATGGCCGGAAAAAATGCGCCCTTCGCCACGCCGATGCTCGCGTTCGCCGCCGCCATCCGCCGTTCGGCCGCCGCAATGTCCGGCCTGCGTTCCAGCAGTTGGGAGGGCAAACCGGGCGGAATCACCGGGGGCGGGACGTTAAGCGGTCGTTCCGGCACCGTGAACGCCGAGGCCGCCTGACCGGTCAAAACGGCAAGCGCGTGCTCAAATTGCGCGCGCTGCAACTGTGTCGCCGGCAATTCCGCCTGCGTCGTCCGCAGCACGGTTTCCGCCTGCGCCACGTCCAGGTCGGACGCGACCCCGCCCGTCCGGCGGTTTTGTGTCAATTCCAGGGATTTCCCGAATACGTCGATGTTGGAACTCAATAATTCAGTTTCCGCATCGAGGGCCCGCAGGGTGAAATAATCCGTCGCCACTTCCGCCTCGATCGCCAGTTTGACCCCCTCCAAGTCATCGGCGCTGGCCTGTTGTTGGGCTCGCGCCGACTCGACACTGCGCCGCACCCGCCCCCACAAATCGACCTCGTAACTGAGGTTCAACGGCGCAATCAGATCGGCATAGGTCGTCGTGTTGCTCACCCCGGCCGGCTGGCCTTCGAATGGCTGGTTCGCCGAATTGCGGTGCGCCATCGCGGATGGTGAAATGCCAATCTGAGGAAACAGTTGAGACCTCGTGACGTCCGCAATGGCCCGCGCCTGGTCGAAACCGGCCACGGCGGCCTTCAACTCCTGATTGGCCGCTGCCGCCCGGGTCTCCAACCCGTTCAGTTCCTCATCGCCAAACACCTCCCACCATTTGCCCTTCGGCAGATGGGCCTGCGGTTCGGCAACCTTCCACCCGTTGGTGACCGCAGCATACGCGGCGGGCATCGTGGCCGTCGCCTCCGGCCGCTTGTAATCCGGCCCAACGGCGCAACCCGCCAGAAGCGTGATGGCCCACACCGTCGCGTGCCGGGCCACGGTGGCCGCCGGGCGAATCGCCGATCGAGTTCGTGGCGCCGTCATGGAGCCTTCGTGGTCGGGGAGGCGTCCGCGATCCGCACCGTGGTGCCGCTCACCAGCGAATCGGCTGGATTGACGATCACCCGGTCCGTGGGGCCTACCCCCGCGAGCACCTCAACCGTCTGTCCAAAATCGCGGCCAATATTGACGCTCCGCAGGTCCACTTTGTCGTCCGGCCCCACCACGCCCACTTGCAAGCCCTCGGCGCGAAACAACAATGTGTTCGACGGGAGTGTCAACGCCGTGCTCACCCTCGGATCCAGGAACCGCACCTGGGCGTAGCTGCCCGGCAGGATCTCGTCCTGCGAATTGTCCACCTGCAGTTCTGTCAGCAGCGTGCGCGAATCTGTCGACATCGCCCCCGACGTGCTCGTCACCGTCGCCGAGAACTTCTTTCCCGGAATCTCGGGAATCAGTAGCTCCGCGGATTGGCCGGTCGTAATCCCCCGGGCCGCGCTCTGGGGGACACGGACGTACACGCGCAACGTCCGCGTCTGCGCCAGATGGAACAATTCCGTGCCGCTCCCCGCCGTAATCAGGTCGCCCACATCGGTATTGCGCACGGTGATCGTGCCGGCAAACGGCGCGGTGATGCGCTCGAACGATTGCAATTGCTCCAACCGATGCACGTTGGCCCGGCCGGCTTCAACGGTCGCGGACTTCAGCTTGTAGTCGGCCTGTTTCTCGGCGTTTTCCTGTTCGCTCACGCTGGCGGTCTTCAACAGGTCGGCCCAACGTTCGGCCGTGGTCTTGGCCAGTGCCAGCGCCGCCTCCGATTCCGCAAGTTGTGCGCGGGCCTGTTCGAGCTGCTGGTCCAGCTCGGGCGTATCGACTTCCGCCAGCAGTTGGCCGGCCTCGACGTGCGCCCCGATGTCCACCAGCCAGCGCTTGAGGTAGCCGTTGGCGCGGGAAAAGATCGGCGCTTCCAGCAACGGCCTCACTTCCGCCGGCAATACCAGTCCCGCGACGGCATGGCTCGGTTTGGGCGAGACGACCGCGACGGAAGGAGTCGCCAGTTCCACCGTTTCCGCCCGCAACAGATTGCGTTGGTGCCAGCGGGGAATGAATCCGGCGAGAAATCCGACCACGACCAATACGCTCACGACCGCAGCGACCCGCGAGAGTCGGACGGGCGAAGCCGTCGCCTGCCCGGGCGGGGCCGGGGATGGCGGTTGACCGGTGTTTTCCGGGGACCGTGCTTTGTCCTGTTCAAGTGAGTTCATAACAACATTCCTCATGTGTGTGCCGTGGTTGGGAGAACGCCGTGTGGTTGCAACAGCGCCGCGTCGGCCGGATTGGGCTCCTCGTCATGACGCCGCAGCAGGCTGAATACGACCGGAACAAAAAATAATGTGGCGACCGTGGCGACCACTAGGCCGCCAATGACCGCGCGACCCAGCGGCGCGTTCTGCTCCCCGCCTTCGCCGAGCCCCAGCGCCATCGGTAACATGCCGATGATCATCGCCAGTGCCGTCATCAACACCGGACGCAGACGGCCGACCCCCGCTTCCCAGGCGGCATGCAGCGGATCCAGCCCGCGGTGGAGATTGTTTCGCGCAAACGTGACGACCAGGACCGAATTGGCGGTCGCCACGCCGAGACTCATGATCGCCCCCATCAACGACGGGACGCTGGTGGTGGTGATCGTCAAATGCAACGCCCAGATGACACCGGCCAGCGCCCCGGGCAGCGCCGTAATGATAATGAATGGATCCAGCCAGCTCTGGAAGTTGACCACCAGCAACAGGTAAATCAGCGCGATGGCCATCACCAGCCCGATGGACAACCCGATAAAGCTGGACCGCATCGTCTCCGCCTGGCCCCGCACGAGGATCGAACTGCCGCGCGGCAGCTCCTTTTCGGCCTGTCGGATCAATGGTTCCACATCATGAAGCACGCCGCCCAGATCACGACCGCTCACGCCCCCGAAGATATCGATCACGGGAATCACGTTGTAATGCGAGATCGCCGGGGGGCCGTTGGTGCGCGCGAACGACGCCACGTTGGCCAGTAACTGTCCGTTGCCCGTGCCGGGCTGACTCGCGCTGACCTGCATCGAGTTCAGCGCATTGAGCGAATCCATCCGATACTCGGGCGCGCGGATATTCACCAAATACTGCACGCCCACGCCAAAGTTGACCCAGTACGACGGCAGCACCTGGCTGCTGCCGCTCAGGTTGAGCAGTACCGAGTTCGCAATGTCATTCTCGGTAAGCCCCATTTCCGACGCCCGGTCGCGATCAATGGCAAACTCGATCTTGGGGCGATCGTTGGGCTGCTGAATGCGTACGTCCACGGCGCCCGGCACCCGGCGAATCTTCGCCGCCAACTGTTCGGCGATGCCGCGGTTCGTGACCTGATCGCGGCCGACAATCTGGATGTCCAGCGGCGCGGGCAGCCCGAAGTTGATCGTCTGGCTGACGATATCGGCTGGTAAAAAATAAAAGATGGCGCCCGGAAACTCCCGGTTCAGCCGGAGACGCAATCGCTGGACGTATTGAGGCGTGGGCCGGTGGCCTTCACGTAACGAAACCATGATGTCCGCGTCGCCCGGGCCCACCACCCCGTTGTCACTGTAGCTGAGGTTGATGCTGGAATTCGGCAGGCCGATGTTGTCGAGAATCCCATGGAGTTCCTCAGCCGGAATCTCGCGGCGGATCGCGGCCTCGACCTGGTCGATGAACTTGGCCGTCTCCTCGATCCGCGTTCCGCTCCGCGCACGAACATGCAGACGGAATGTTCCCGCGTCCACCGAGGGAAAGAAATCCTGTCCCAAAAATGGTATCAGCAGGCACGACCCGACGCAGAACCCCATAAACACCAGGGCAAACGCCACCCGGTGCTCAAACACGACCCCGAGCATGCCGCGGTAGCCCTCGCGCATCCGATCGAATCCATTCTCGAAGCGGTCCTGCAGCCTCACAAACGGACGCACCAACCGCGGCGCCTTCTCCGGGTCCTCCACGTGACCGTGGTACGCGTGATGGCGGTAAAACCACATCACCAGTGTCGGCACGAGCGTTCGCGATAGCGCGTAGCTGGCCAGCATCGCAAACACCACCGCTTCCGCCAATGGCACGAACAGGTACCGCGCCACACCGGCCAGGAAAAACATCGGGACGAACACAATGCAGATGCACAGCGTGGACACAAACGCCGGCAGCGCGATCTCCTGGGCGCCGTCGAGGATCGCCTGGATGACCGGCTTGCCCAGCGCCATCTGCCGGTGAACGTTTTCCAACTCGACCGTCGCGTCGTCCACCAGGATGCCGACGGCCAGCGCCAGCCCGCCCAGCGTCATCAGGTTGATGGTCTCGCCCAGCGCACTCAGGCAGGCCAGTGACACCAGGATCGACAGCGGGATTGACAGCGCGATGATCACGGTGCCGCGCCAGGAACCGAGAAACAGCAGAATCATGATCGCCGTCAAACAGGCGGCGATCACGCCCTCCCGCACCACCCCGGAGATGGCGGCGCGGACAAAGATCGACTGGTCGGCAAATTGCTTCACCACCAACCTGTCAGACACGGTCTTGAGGACTGCCGTCATCGCCTGCTTGACCCCATTGGCCACCGTCAGCGTCGACGCCGAGCCCGTCTTGAGAATGCTGATCAATGTGCTGCGCACGCCGTCCTGGCGAACAATATTCCGTTGCGGCAAATAACCGTCGCGGACCTGGGCCACATCGCGCACGTGGATGACCGCCCCGTTGATCGTCTTGATCGGCAGGTCGTTGAGTCGATCCAACAGCTTCGGGCTGGTGTTCAGATTGATATCGTATTCCATCGGGCCAATCTTCGCCGTGCCGCTCGGCAGCACGAGGTTCTGGGCGCTGACAGCGTTCACGACGTCTTCAGGAGAAAGGTTCTGCGCCTGCAACGCTTTTAAATCGAGATCGATCGAAACGAGCCGCTGCTTGCCGCCGTACGGCCATGGGATGGCGGCCCCTTGCACCGTGATGAGGCCGACGCGGATCTGGTTGACGCACGCATCGAAGATTTCCTGCTCCGACATCCCCTTGCCGCTGACACCGTATTGCAGGATGGGAACGGTCGAGGCGTTGTACTGAATGATCAGCGGCGGTGTCGTCCCGGGCGGCATCGAGCGCAGGACCGTTTGCGAGACGGCCGTGATTTGCGCCACACCAGCGTCCACCGAAGTCCCCTGGCGGAAGAATACCTTGATGACACCAATGTCGTTGTAAGAGGTGGACTCAATGTGCTCGATGTTGTTGACCGTCGTCGTCAGCGCTCGCTCTTCGTTGTACACCATGCGCTGCTCTATCTCCACCGCGTTGAGCCCGGTATAACTCCAGAGGATGCTGACGACCGGGATGTTGATCGCCGGAAAAATATCCGTCGGCGTGCGCAGAAGAATAAACGGCGTCAGCAGCAACAACAGCATTGCCGCGACGACAAACGTATACGGCCGACGGAGGGCTAGCCGGACAATCCACATGACGTCCTCCGCGGTTGCGTCACAATGATTCTATTCAGCCTGTTCATGCATTGATTTATCTTGACCGACCAGTCAACCTTATGCGTGAAGAGTCGTCTCTCCCGCAAACTGCTTTTCGCCCACGCCAATCAATCGAAAAATGGTTGGTTTCAAATGCTGGATGATTTCGAGGTTGTTCTCAATCTTCGCCTCCACCAACACGCCCATCACGCATCCATACAATTCGCGGGCCTTGTTGTCACAGTCTTGTTCGGGGACCAATCCCTCGCGAACCGCATCGCGCAGCGCCGCCGCGAAATACCGGCAGCGCCGATCCAAAATCTGCTGCGACTTCCGGCGAATGTTCTCGTCCTGCGTACTCAACTCGGAGGCCAGGGAAGTGAACGCACAGCCGCAAACTCTCCCAAATTTCTGCATCTTTTGGCGCTGGCGCTCGCAAATCAAATCGCAATACCTCGACAGCCGTTCAAGCGGCGGCGTCTGTGGCGAAAAAATGCGATCGAGATCGGGCCGCAACTTCTCCCAATGCTCCTCAATCGCGGCGACCGTCAGATCTGATTTGGACGGGAAAAAATGGTAGAAACTCCCTTTTCGGGCGCCGGCCCGCTCGCAAATTACGTCCACGCTTACCGCGCCGTAACTCTGCTCCCAAATCAGGTCAATGGCCGTGTCCAACAGTCTCTGCTTGGTATCGCATTCGGGCTTCATATCGTGACGATGCGCGGAAGATTCCACAGCTTGACTGGTCAGTCAAGTGAAAATGTTTTCCACCCACCCCCGGCGGTCGATGAGTCAACTTTGGGGCACGACCCGCTCGACGGTGTCCGACCTCACCCATCCCTGTTGCCCATCGGCCCGTTCCACGAACAACCAGTGGCCGCGATCTTCCCGGATCACCACCCGGGTTCCTTCGATGAGTTTGAAATGGGTGGTCGAGTCGGGCACGGGCGCGAACCGCGCTTCGGTCTCCGCGGCCACGACGACCGCGGCGGGAGCCGTTCGATCGCCAAGGACTTCATGGCCAAGCGCAAACACGGACGCCGCAAATCCCACGAAGGCCGCTGCGGCGATGCCGAGCAATACGGTCCGTAGTCGGGGAATGTAAATGCACACTCCGACCGCCAAGGCCGCCAGCCACAGCGCCGCCAGTTCGTACATCCCCCACTCGTTCGGGCTGCGACTCTCGATGATCGACCGGAGAAATCTCTGCCACGCGCGTGGCGGCGCGTTCACATCATCGACCCCCAACCGCTGCTCGGCAAACTTCAGGTTCGCCATAATATCCGGGTCACGCGGCGCCAGGCGCCGGGCCCGCTCGTAATCGAGGATCGCCAGTCCCAATTTGCCTTCGCGGAAATGGGCATTGCCCAGGTTGTAGTACACATGAGCTGTCTTCGGTTCGATTTTCTCGTAGACCGCCGCCGCCTCGGCAAACTTCCCGGTGTCGTACAACTGGTTGGCCGACTTGAAGTCGTCGCTTGGTCCGGCGAACGCCCTACACAGGCCCACCAGCCAGATGACCACGCCGATCTTATAACTGTTTCGTTTCCAGTTCATCAATCAATCGTCCCACATTGTCCCGGGTCGCTTGGACGCTCATATCCGCTTCCCCGCCGGCGAACCGCGCGGTATCGCACGCTGCAAAGCACGCCCGCGCCCGATCCGCGAGTTCGCCATTCACGCCGCGTGGCACCAGTTGCTCGTCGATGATCGACGCGGTAATGCCGCCGACCGGGATGTTCAACCGGTCGCCGAGGTAGTGCTGCAACACGCGCTGGATTTCGTCGTAGCTCGTCGCCGAGGTGAGGAGTCGGCGGGCTTTTTTCGCCGCCCGCGTCCGGCGCGCGTAGGCGACGTCGCCGCGCAGCCTGTCCGTGCGCCGCTTCCAACCGACGGTGCCGAGCAACGCCAGCACCGGCGTGACGTTCAACGCCCAAAACGTGACCGTCCCGCAGAACGGCGCGCCGGGCACGGCCGGTCCGAGGTCGCCTTTCAGATACACGATGTCCTGCCCCAACTTCTCATCCGGACGCAATCGTTCGCCGCCGCTGACAATGGTCGTTTGGCCACCGGTGCCGGCCTTGACCACGAGTTTGATCGGCGACTGGACGGCCGTCTTGTAGGCCCGCGCCTCCGGGTCGAAATACGCCAGCCGCACCTCGGGAAGCTCTTTCACGTCGGTGCTCTTCGCGATGAGCACCTGTTGCATCACGCGTTCGCCTGTCGTATTCAACTCGTCCTTCGTCGTCTTCGTCGTCGGATCGTACGTCTTGAATCCGTCCAAGGACCCGAGCTTCGGCATCGGCACGGTGTCGATGTTGCCGTTGCCGCTGACTTTGATCGTCAAGGTGATGGGGTCGCCGACCGCGATATCGGTCGGCTTGGCGGTCACGTCGAGTTTCCATTGGCCGACCGCCCCGCCAAAATCCGTCGGCCGGCCCTCCTCGGGCAACGGCAGAACCTCGACGGGCACGGCGTCAACGGTCACGGGCACCTCGCGCACCTGGGTTCTTCCAAACATCTGGTCAAACATCGAATCATCAAACGGCCAGCCCGAGCTGCCTCCGCGCTTTTGAACGGTGAGCTGGGCTTTAAGGATGCACGGACCAAAGTTCAGCGTCCCCGTGCGCTCAGGCGAAATGGAGCCCTCGATCACCCCCACATTGAAGGATTCGCCGTTGATGACCTGTGTGCCCTGTTTCAGGTTTTGCAGGTATTTGAACCCCAGTCCATCGGCTTCCTCGCTGAATCCGCTGAGGCCCCGAAACGGCACGTCCGCCCGCACGAACACGAGCACGGCCACCGGCTCGGTCTGGCCGAGGTAGAGCTGCTGCGAGGGAATTTGCGCGCGCGCGAAGAGCATTTGGCTTGCGTCATTCTGCGCCGCGCCCTTGCCCACGACCAACTGGATCGGCTCAGTGGAATAACTTTGGCCGCCGACGTTGACCGTAATCGCCGGAATCGTGAATTCGCCCGTTCGGGCGGGTGTGACCCGATACACAAAACTGACGGACTGGCTCATGTGCCCGTTGTTCAGCGAAAAACTGCTCTGCGTGGACGGACCATCAAAGCTCAGGGCGTCAACCCGGGGGATCGAGGGTTGCGTGCCGCTCTGTGTGCCTTGGACCGCAACGGTCAGCGTCACCGACTCGCCAAATGCGATGTGGTTCCGGTCGACGGACGCGACAACGGACACATCGGCGAATGCGCCTGTCGCCACGAAAAGAAATGCGATGACCAGCCAAGCTCTCATCGTCACCAATCCTTGGCTGGCTCGCCCGAATCTTTCAAGTCCTTCATTTGCATTTCGGGGAAGAAATTCCAGTTGCGCTCGTCTTCGCGCAGGTTATCGAGCATCTCGGTGGCCTGCATCTTGTCCATATCTTCCGGCTGGCCGCCATTCTCCTGGGACTGTTGCTCGGGCGGTGATCCCTTGTCCTGCTGGGCCTGTTGGTCCTGTTGTTGCCCCTTCTCTTTCTCTTTTTCCTGTTGCTTCTGCTGTTCCGCCGACTGCTGCGATTGTCGGTCCTGCTTTGGCTGCTGTTGCTCCGACTGTTTCTGGTCGGACTTCTGCTGTTGTTGCTGCTGGTTCTGTTGTTGATTCTGCTGCTGGGACTGGTCCTGGTTCTTGTCCTGTTGATTTTGCTGGTTCTGCTGTTGTTGATTGTCCTGCTGGTTTTGCTTCTGGTCCTGCTGATTCTTTTGGTTTTGTTTCTGCTGTTGCTGCTGTTGTTGTTGTTTCTTCAATTCCTCGAGCTTCTTCTTCACGAATTCGTGGTTGAACTTTGCGTCGGCGTCGTTGGGGTCGATGGCGAGCGCGCTCTCATAGCTCTTGAGCGCTCGCTGCCAAAGCTGTTGGGCCTGTTTCGGCTGTGATTGGCCGAGGCGAAAATCGGCGTTGCCGAGGTTGTACAGGGCGCGCTGTTGCAGCGTGCGATCGGTCGACGACGTCGCATTCTCGAACAATTGGGAAGCCTCCGCGAAATCGTTGCTCCGATACGCTGTCACACCGGTATCGTACCGTTCCGGCCAGTTCTCTGTCCTCGCCAGCGCCACCGTCGGCAACAAGAGCAGCCACCACCATCTCATGCCGCCCTCCTGTCGCTGACGAACGACTCGACCACCAGCAGGACGAACGCCATGCCCAAAGGCCACTGGAACCTCTCAAAGTATTGCTTCTGCAGCCGAGAGGCGAATTCCTTGCGGTGAAGTTGGGCGATCCCCTTGTCGTAAACCGCGTCCATGCCGAAGTCACCCGCCGCGCTGTGCACGTACATGCCACCCGTCTTCAGCGCGATTTGTTTCAGCGTGTTTTCATCCAGCCGGGATTTGACCACCTCGCCGTCGCGGTCCTTCAAAAACTCCATCGGCTTGCCTTCTTCGCGAATCGGGATCAGTTCGCCCTCCGCCGTGCCCACGCCGATGGCGAAAATCTTCACGCCTTCTTTCGCCGCTTCGTCCGCAGCCGCCACGGCGTCGCCCTCGGTTTGTTCGCCGTCGGTGATCAATACGATGGCGTGGTCCCGACCTTCGCCCGCGTCGAAGGCTTTCAACGCCGTGCGAATCGCCGGGCCGATCGCCGTTCCCCCGCGCGGGATGATGTGCGGGTCGGCGTCTTTCAACGTCAGCCGAAACGCCTCGTAATCCACTGTCAACGGGCATTGGACGAATGCTGTCCCCGCGAACGCAATCAGGCCGATCCGGTCGCCGCGAAGTTTCTCGAGCAAATCCTGGACGGCGTACTTCGCTTGGCCCAACCGATTGGGCCGCACATCTTCGGTCAGCATGCTCTTCGACACATCGAGCAACACAAAGATGTCCACACCCTTGTGTTTCACCTCGCGCCATTCAAAGCCCCAACGCGGCTGGGTCAACGCCAGCGCCGTCAGGGTGATCACCGTTACGATCAACACCGCCTTCCACCGGCGCGCCACCGGGCGGACCGAGTTCGTCAACCGCTGCGCCAGTGGTGGGGACGCGAACCGCTCCAGCGCCCGCCGCCGCGCGCGGAACGCCCAGACCAGAAACACGATGAAGACCGGCGCCAGTGCCAGCAGCCAGAATAATTGTGGATTGCCGAAATTCATTACGGCAACCTCCGCAGCCGCGTGTGTTCCAGGGTCACGGCCAACACGAGGCATCCGAGCCCCGGCGCCAAAAACCACGGGAACAATTCTCGCCAGTTTTCATACGCGACCGTCTCGACCTTCTGCTTTTCCATCGCGTCGATCTGCGCATACGTCTTCTTCAGCGACGCCGTATCCGCCGCGCGGAAATACTGTCCACCCGTCACCGCCGCGATTTGCTTCAACAGGTCTTCATCGAGGTCGGCCTGAATCTGCTGGTATCCGAGCAGATTGCCCGCGCGATCGTAGACCGGCATGGGGGCGAGTCCCTGGGAGCCCGCGCCGACCGTGTACACGCGCACGTTGAATTCCTTGGCGGCTTTCGCGGCGTCGAGGGCAGGTGGGTTCTTGATGTTCTCGCCGCCGTCGGTCAACAAGACGATCACCTTGCTCTTGGCCTGGGTGTCGCGGAGGCGGTTCACGCCCGTGCCGATGCCCGCGCCAATCGCGGTGTTGCCCTCGACCAAGCCGATGCGGATACGGTCGAGGTTGCGTTCGAGCCAATCGTGGTCGAGCGTGAGCGGGCTGGCGACATACGCGTGCGTGCCGAACACGACCATCCCGATTCGATCGTTGGGGCGGGAACGGATGAAGTCGCGCACGACCTCCTTCACCGCATCGATCCGCGATTCGCGTTGCCCGCTCTTCTCGTAATCCATCGCCTGCATGCTGCCGGAGATGTCGATGACCAGCACAATGTCGATCCCCTCGGTCTTGATTTTGCTCTCGCTACGGCCCAATTGCGGGCGCGCCAGCGCGACGATGAACAGCGCCAGCGTCGCCCCGCGCAACAGGATCAACAGCGACGGACCGAGCGCCGCCCAGACCGATGACAACGAGCGTGCGGTCGCCACCGAGGAAAACTTCAGGCCGCCGCGCTGGGCGGACCGGCGTTCCCACCACAACCACACCGGCAACACGAGCAGCAACACCAGCGACCATGGACTGGCGAACTTCATACCGTTGCGGCCACCTCCTCGGCGTGCGGCTGCGACTCGTTCACGAATTTCTCGGCGGCATCCAAGGCGCGCCGCATGTCCTCCGCGCCCGGCTGAAACCGGGCAAACTTGACCAGATCGGCCTCCTGTAGGAAGGCCTCGAGCAATTCCCGGTGTTCCGCGGAAAGCGAATGGTCGCGGGAGACCTCATACAGAAACTCCTCCGTCGTGCGCTCGGGTGCGCGCAAGCCCATCTGCCCTTCGAGGTATTGCCGCACGACGCCCGACAGCCGCGTGTAGAACTCTTCCACGGGCGGGTTCTCTTCGCGCAGTCGACGTAGTTCGCGGATCGCCACTTCGTACGGCGTGGGAGGCGGCGCGACAAACTCGGAAACCCCCGGCTGCCGCCGTCTCCAAAGCCACCACGCCACCGCCGCCGCCACGGCGGCCAATACCAGCCACAGCCACCACCAGCCGTGTGGCAGCGGAACGAGTCCTTTAATATCGCGGATGTCTTCCATCAGATTCGTCGCCCGCGCATGCTGAAAAACTGAATCAACGGCAGCACGTAGTCCGCGTCCGAGCGGATTTCCACCTGGTCCACGTTCGCCGACCGCAACAATCGGCGTAGCGCCTCGAGCCGCAGCCGCGCCTTGGCGGCAAACTCGTCGCGGACCGTCCGGTTGAACGTATCGACCAACGCCCGCTCGCCTGTCTCGGCGTCGAGGAGTTCGACCAAGCCGACCGCGGGCAATTCCTCTTCACGCGGGTCGCGCAGGCTCAACGCGATGACGTCATGCCGCTTGCTGGCCACGCGCAGTTTTTTGCGGACCGACTCCTCGTCGGTCACCTGAAAATCCGACACCACAAACGTCACCGCCCGCCGTGGCTGGACGCGGCTGAGGTAATCGAGCGCCCGTTGAAGGTCCGTCCCGCGGCCCCGCGGTTGAAACGCGAGAATCTCGCGCACGACGCGGAGCACGTGCCGGCGGCCCTTTTTCGGAGGGACGAATTTTTCCACCTGGTCGGTGAACATGATCAGGCCGACCTTGTCGTTGTTGCGGATGGCCGAGAACGCGAGCACGGCGGCCAGCTCCGCGGCCAGTTCATTCTTCGTCTGCCGCACGCTGCCGAATTGCCCCGAGGCGCTCACATCGACCACCAGCATCACGGTCAGTTCCCGTTCCTCGCGGAATTTCTTGATGAATGGATGTCCGAACCGCGCGGTGACGTTCCAATCGATGGACCGCACTTCGTCGCCGGGCAGGTATTCGCGGACCTCCTCGAATTCCATGCCCCGGCCCTTGAAGACGGAATGGTACTGCCCCCCGAGCACGTCCGTGACCTCCCGGTTCGTGCGGATTTCGATCTGGCGCACCTTCTTGAATATCTCGCGCGGGATCATCGCTACGGCACCGGCACTTCGTCAAAGATCCGCTTGACCACGTCTTCGCTGGTCATTTCCTCAGCCTCGGCTTCGTAACTGACGATCACGCGATGCCGGAACACGTCCATGCCGATGGTCTTCACGTCCTGCGGCGTGACGTAGCCGCGGCCCTGGAGAAACGCGTAGGCTTTGGAGGCGACGGTCAGGTAGATGGTTGCGCGCGGAGACGCGCCATACTGGATGAGCCGGGCCACGTCGATCTTGTATTCGGCCGGCTCGCGCGTCGCATGGACCAGGTCCACGATGTAGTTCTTGATCTTCTCGTCCATGTAGACCGCGTCCACCACCTTGCGCGCCTTGAGGATCTGATCGGGCGTGACCACGGGTTGTGTGACGATCTGTTTGCCCGTCTCCGCCATGCGATCCATGATTTGGCGCTCTTCCTCCTTGCTCGGATACTGGATCGAGAGCTTGAGCATGAACCGGTCGACCTGTGCTTCTGGCAACGGATAGGTGCCTTCCTGCTCGATCGGATTCTGTGTCGCCAATACCAGGAACGGGTCCGGCAGCTTGAACGTTTGGTCGCCGATCGTGACCTGGCGCTCCTGCATCGCTTCGAGCAACGCGCTCTGCACCTTGGCGGGCGCGCGGTTGATTTCGTCCGCCAGAATCAGGTTGGCGAACACCGGCCCTTTCTTGATGCGGAACTCGCCGTCTTTGGGATTGTAGATCAGCGTGCCGATCACGTCCGCGGGCAAGAGGTCGGGCGTGAACTGGATCCGGTGGAACGACGTTTGGATCGCCGCCGAGAGCGTTTTTACCGACAACGTCTTGGCCAGTCCCGGCACGCCTTCGAGGAGGACGTGACCGTCTGCCAACAATCCGACCAGCAATCGTTCTATGAGATATTTCTGGCCGACGATGACCTTGCCGATCTCGCCGACCAGCGTTCTTACAAATTCGCTTTCGCGTTTGACCTGTTCGTTTATCGCACCGATGCCTTGTTCCATTGTTTTATCCTCTTGAGGTTCACAACCCAGAAGCAACCATTTTGACAAGGGTTGCGCCACCCACGTTCAATCCTAGCAGGCCCGTCAAGTCCCTGACGGGACGCGGGTTAGGCGATACATTGAGAGAGGCAATTCGGCGTGACGCCTAGGCTTCAAAGCATTTCCGGCCAAAAATGCAGGTGCGGATGTGGGCGGGTTTATCGTCGCTGCCGATTTCGCTGAGCGTACGGTTGCACCAGTAGAATGCCCCGGCGTCCGGCCCGGGCTGTTCGGTGAGCGCTTCGGCTTCGTGCTCGGGGATGAACATTTTTTTGGTGCGAAGACATTTGCATACGGGCGGGTTCGTGTTCATCGTTCACCCCACAAGCTGTTTGAGGGTCCGGCGAATGAGCGCCTGCGCAATGGGCACTTTGTAGCCGTTATTATCGAGCGGCACGGCGTCCTTCAAAATGATCTCGGAGGCGCGCATCGCTACGTCGTCAGTGAGACCTTTGCCTTCGAGAAACTCGTGCGCGGCCTCGACCTGGTACGGAACCGGCGAAACCGCCCCGAGGACCACGCGGACCTTGCTGAGTTTGCCGCCATTGACTTTCGCCGCCGCGGCGCAACTGACCAATGCCCAATCGAAGCTTGCCTTCTCGCTGATCTGTTTGTACGCGCTGGTTCGTCCATCGTTTGGGATTTCCACGCGAAGAATCAGGTCTGTCGGCGCCAGCGAATGGTGCGCCTGGGGATTGTCCCACGCTTTCGCGTAAAAATCGGGAACCGTCAGTGTGACCTCGTCCTTCCCACGACGAACGACAACCTTGGCATCGAGCGCCGCCAGCGCGATGGCGAGATTCGACACGACCGGGCTGATGCACGGGTTGCCCGTGAACAAACTGTGGTACCGGTTATCCCCTTCCCGCGCGTAACAGGTGTTGCCGCCACGCTTCAGGCATTGAATATCGCGATGCCGGTAGTACCAGCACCGCGAATGTTGCGCGAGATTGCCGCCGACCGTGGCGACGTTGCGAATCTGCGGCGAACCGACCTCGGCGGCGGCCTGCTGGAGGCCGGGGAAAACGCGCTTCAGCTCCGCGTGCTCCTCGATTTCGGAAATTGTGACGTTCGCGCCGATGGTCCACGAGCCGGCGGCCGGTGTAATGTCGCGTGTCGCGGGCAAATCCTTCACGTTCACCAACAATCGCGGGCTGGCGATGTATTCCTTCATTTCGCCCAGCACGTCGATGCCGCCCGCCAAAAACCGGCCGTGATCCGCGACGAGGGAAACGGCGTTGTCCACCGTGCGCGGGGAGGTGTATTGGAACGAGTTCATACCGCAGCCCCCGGCTTGAGGGCCTTGCCGAGCGCCGCAAGGACGCGGGCGGGCGTGATCGGCAGGCTGCTGACGCGGACGCCGAGCGCGTTGGCCACGGCGTTGGCAATGGCGGAGGCCGTCGGGATCGTGCACGGCTCGCCCACGCCAATCACGCCGCGCTCCGGCATTTCCATCAGGATGACTTCGATGTCCGGAACGTCGGCGAAATTCGGCAGCTTGTACGTTTCAAAATTCGGGTTCAACACGACGCCCGTGGTGGAGTCCATGACGCGTTCCTCATAGAGCGCGTAACCCATGCCCATGATGATGCCGCCGTTGATGAGCGTCTCGCACGTCAACTTGTTGACCACCAGTCCGCAATCCTGCACGCACAGGACCTTGCGGACCTTCACAAACCCGGATTCTGTATCGACTTCGACCTCGGCAAACTGAACGCCGCCCACGCCGCTCGACGACAGCCCCTCGTGCCATTCGCCGTGGGCCGTGAGCGGGTTGACGCCGAGCTTCTTACAGGCGCCAGCCCAGTTCGCGCCACGGGCGTCCGCGACGCCGGTCGTTTCCTGCAACTTTTGGAGTGCGTTCGTGCAGGCGTCGAAAACGGCGGGAGAAACCGACGCGGCGGTGGTACTGCCGCCGCTGGCGCCGGAGGGCGGGAATTGAGTGTCGCCAATCCTGGCCGTGATTTGTTCGGGCTTCAGGCCGAAAACTTCCGCCGCAACGACGGTTACGAGCGTGCGTGTGCCGGTTCCGAGATCCTGCGTGCCGCAACGGACTTCGACGCTGCCGTCGGGATTGATCTGTGCATCCGCCTGCGATCCGCGACCGCCGCCACCCCACGTCGCGCCGGCGCACCCGACGCCAACTTTAACCGGGCCCGGCGATGAGCCCGGCGCTTTATACTTTTGCTTCCAACCGAATCGTTCCGCGCCGATCTGATATTCCCGCTGGCGTGTCTTGCTCGGGTCATTCTTGAGGCGGAGTTCGACCGGATCCATTTTCAGTTTCACCGCCAGCTCATCCATGATCGATTCCATGCCGAACGAAGCCACCGGATGACCCGGCGCGCGAAAGGCACGCGCCTGTCCCGCATTGATTGCCACCGCCGCCTGCTTCACGCGACTATTCGGAACCGCATAGATATAGGGCGCGGGAAAACCGGACCCTCCTCCGCCGCCGGCGGATGCCGCACCCGCGCCGATGCCGGCGGTGCCGAAAGCGTCCATGTCGAACGCGACGAGCTTTCCGTCGGCGCTGGCGCCCAGCCGGATGTGCTGGAAGGACGACGGGCGATTGCCGACCGCCAGCGATTGGTCGAAGCGGGTCAGCATCAATTTGACGGGAGCCCCAGCGGCCTGGGAAAGGCGCGCGGCCAGACCGCCCTCCGCGCCGGGGCCGAATTTCGCCCCGAAACCGCCGCCCATGTAATCGGTGATGACGCGCACTTTTTCCTGGGACATATCGAGGTACGACGCCAGGCCATCGCGCACGCTGAAAATTCCCTGGGTCGACGCCCAGCAGGTCACGCCGTCGTTCGTCGCCGAAACCGTGTTGCCATGCGTTTCGAGTGGATGATGAACCTGGACCGGCGTGGTAAAGAAGCCTTCCACGACCGCGGCGGCATCCGCAAACGCCTTGTCGACGTCCCCCTTCTCCTTGACGTTTGGTTCGGCGAGATTGGCCGCGTCCGGCCAGACACGCGGCGAGTCGGGATTCTTCGCGATCTCCTCCTTCACCACGAACGGCAGGGGCGTGGCTTCGACCACGATGGCGCGCAACGCGTCGAGGCATGCCTGTTTCGATACGCCCGCGACCGCCGCCAGTTCCTCGCCGTAGAACCGAACGGTCCGTGCGCCCTCGCGTTCGACCACGGCGGCCTTGATGCCGGGAACCTGGCGGGCCTTGTCGAGGTTGATGCTGGTGACGTGCGCCGCCGGCCATCGGGACCGATAAATCATGCCGTACAACCACCCGCTCGGCTGCACATCGGACGAATATTTCGCCGCGCCGGTGACCTTCGCGGGGGCGTCGACGCGCGTTGTGCTGGCGCCGATTACGGCTGGTTTTGCCGGCCAACTAAGCATTGCGAATAACCTCGATTGTCTCCGCGACGGGCGTGCCGGCCACGTCGAGCACCGCCGCGAGCATCCGGCGTTGTGTGCCACACCGGCAAATATTGCCGGAACAGGCCACGCGCACTTCGTCGGCGGTCGGGTGCGGATTGCGTTTCAGCAGCGAGGTCACGGTCATGACGAAACCGGGCGTACAGTAACCGCACATCGAGGCGTCGTGATCGACCAGTGACCGTTGCACATCGGTGAGTTTGCCATCCGGGGACAAACCTTCGACGGTGGTGATGTCGTGTCCCTGGGCTTCGACGGCCAGTTTCATGCAGGAGTAGACCGGCTTGCCGTCGAGGAGGACCGTGCACGCGCCGCACGTCGCCCGGTCGCAGACTTCTTTTGTGCCCGTGAGACCGGAATGATTCCGCAAGGCGTCCAGCAGGGTCACGCGAGGTTCGAGATTCAGTTTGAGCGCTTTGCCGTTAACCTGAAGCGTGACGGGAACCTGACCCGGTCCGAGAGTTTGGTCGCCCCCCAGTTTGGCGATCTCTTCGGTCCCGGCGGCGACGGCGCCAACCGGCACCGCCGCAGTGGCGACGACAACCGTGCCCAGTCCTTTCAGGAACGAACGGCGGCTGATTTCTTTATCGAACGGCTCGTTGTGTGGGCGTTCACTCATGCGATGGATGATTTGCCACGGCGCAGACGAACGCGGGTGGGACAAAGGCAGCCGAGACAGTTGCGCCGTCACCGAATCGGCAGTCAAAGATGTTGTTTTTACCGTGATCAACCCATCGCAACGCCAGCGCGGGCTCCTGGACGAATGCCTTGCTGGTGACGTCAACGGTGTAGGAAATCACCGTCGACCGAGGCGTGTACCAGAGCGATTCACCGCAACTGATGAGGCCGCAGGGCTCGAAAGGTTTGGTTTCGATCTGGATGAAGTCGCCGGCCGCAAAGGAAATGCTGCTGCCCGCTTGGGCGAATTTCATGGGGACCGTGCGCGTGCGCAGTTTCGTGCGGCTGAGTTCTGGATTCGCAGCGGTCAGCCAGTGAAGGAGCGCCTCGCATTGAACGGCATCAGCCGATTGCGGCAGGTAGATCATGGACTCGGTCGGCTGTACCCCTGTCACCGCCAAGTTCTGGTCGGCAGCCTCGAGGAGCGCCACATTCAGGCCGCGCAAGGGAGTTCCATCATACGAGCCGCCCGAAAAACTCCAGACGCGCATCAGATATCGGCCATCCTGGGTAGCCTCGGACGAAGCGATGCATCCTCCGATGTAGAGTTGACACGAGTGCAACTCGAGAAGCTCGCCGCGCGGCGCGTCCGCAGCCCGCAACGAGGTGCTCGCCAAGCAAACCAAAGAAGCGACAACAACAATGACCCGTGATTTCATTACGCCACCCTGCCCCGCTGTTGGTATTGTACGCAAAATGACGACTTCCGCAAGGGCCGGATGAAAAAATTCCCTTGCCCTGTCCCCGTGCGGTCGGTATGTTGAACGAGGTCTGTAGGTCGCTGTCTTTGCATCAACATTGGCGTGAGGGTGCGAGATGAAGTGGGTTTCACTCAATCTGGTTGGGCACAAACTGCGGGTTGTCCTCGGCATTGCAGTCGTTTGCGGCCTGCTGGCAACGGCGAATGCGCGGGCGCAAAGCATTCGCGTGCCGTGGAGTGATTATGCGCACGACCCGCAGCACAGCGCTCTTTCGCCGGTGGCGTCCCAGCCCCTAGCCAATATTCACTGGCAAACGCCGGTGGATTTGGATCCGCAACATGAGGGGGGACAGACCAATGGTGACTTGTATATCCACTATGGTTCGCCGCTGATCACGCGCTCCAATACCGTCATTGTCCCGGTAAAGACCGGCGCGTACGGCGGATTCCGCATCGAGGCGCATGTGGGCACCAATGGCACCTTGAAGTGGATGCAATCCACCGACTACGTTTTGCCGCCGCACAACTGGACGCCGAGCTTTTCGCCGACACTGACGCCGAAAAACCGGCTTTATTTCCCTGGCGGCGGCGGGACGGTGTACTACTGCGATTCACCGGATTCGACGAATGCCCCCGTGATCGGCCAGATCGCGTTCTACGGGTTGACAAACTACCTTGCCAATACGAATGCGTATCTGGGGAACGTGGACATCGACACGCCGATTACGTCGGACCGTTACGGCAACATCTTCTTCGGATTTCAGGTCACCGGCTCCACGCCGCTGAATCTGACCAGTGGCGTTGCGCGGATTGACTCCAGCGGGACCGGCGCCTGGATTTCCGCCAGCACCGCGGCCGGCGACCCGAACATTGTCAAGGTCGCCCAGAATTGCACCCCCGCGCTCGGCAACGATCACAAGACGTTGTACGTGGCCGTCAACAACGCCAATCCCGATGGCGATTTTGGCGTATACGGTTACCTCTGTGCCCTGGATAGCCGCACGCTCGCGCCACTCGGCAGCGTCCGGCTCAAAGATGTGGCGAATCCGGGGAATGACGCCAACGTGCCCGACGATGGTACAGCCTCGCCCACAGTCGGCCCCGACGGCGACGTCTACTACGGCGTGCTCGAGAACCCCTGTTGTGTGAACCACGATCGCGGCTGGTTGCTCCATTTCAACAGTACGTTGAGCCAGTTGAAAACGCCGGGCGCATTCGGTTGGGATGACACGGCGTCCGTCGTCCCCGCTTCGCTCGTCGCCTCCTACAACGGCGGTTCGTCGTATCTGCTGATGACCAAGTACAATAATTACTCCGACCCGGGCATCGGCGGCAACGGGTCCAACAAGATCGCCGTCCTGGATCCCATGCATACGGAAATCGATCCCATCACGGGCGCGACAGTGATGAACGAGGTGCTGACCATCCTTGGTCCCACGCCCAATACGGGTCAACCGGGCGTCCGGGAATGGTGCATCAATACCGCCGCCATCGACCCATTCACCAAATCGATCCTCGCCAACAGTGAGGACGGCAGACTCTACCGCTGGGATTTGACCTCCAACACGCTCTCGGAAACGTTTGTACTGACGACCGGGGTCGGCGAAGCCTACACGCCGACTCTGATCGGAGTCGACGGTACGGTGTACGCCGTCAACGATGCCATCTTGTTCGCCATCGGCCAGTGAGGAACGCACATGGCGCGCACCAAATCCCTCCTCTGGCTGTTGTGGTTGGCGTCCCTGCTCGTGCCGGCAGTTTCCCGGGCCGACCTCGCCTTTGTCCTGACACCGGCCGTGCAATCCGGAGCTCTCAGCAATGAGGTTGTGTTCACCGGCACGTTGAATAATACGTGCACGACGAACGAGCTCTTTCTGAACGATATCCAAATCAGTTTCACCGGCGTGGCCACGAACTATCTGACCGCGGACACGAACATGTTCTACGCCAACGTGCCCGGCATTCTGCTGGCGGGCGAGACGTACAGCGATGTTGTATTCGCCGTGGGCATCAATGCGGGCACTCCGCCCGGGGATTACTTCGGTGTGGTGACGATCCTCGGCGGCTCGAACATTTTTGCGGAATGCGCCCTCACCAGCCTGCCATTCCAGGTCTCGTCGCCCGCCGTCAGTATCGCGGCCAGTGCCGCGGACGCCTACAAACTCGGTGAAATCCCCGGCGCGTTCACCATCACACGCGTTGGCGCGACGAACATCGACCAGTCCGTGGTCTACGCCGTCGGCGGCACCGCCAGTAACGGCGTCGATTACAGTTTGATCGCCAACTCGGTCACCATCCCCGCCGGTTCGGCCTCGGCCACAATCACCATCGCGCCGATTGACGATGGCATCGTCGTCGGTGATGTGATGGCGACATTGACCTTGTCGAATTCGGCCTCTTACAACCTCGGGTCCCCCGCCAGTGCGACCGTGACCGTCCACGACACGCCGTTCAACAACTGGCGATTGACCGAGTTCGGCACCAACGCGAACAACTCCGCCATTAGCGGCGATCTCGCCGACCCGAGCGGCGATGGCATCGTCAACCTGCTGTCATACGCTCTGGATTTAAACCCGAACGCCCCCAGCGTCCAAGGTCTGCCCGCGCCGCAAATCGATCCGGCCTGTGACTGCCTCACCCTGACCTACACAAAAGTCCTCTCAGCGATCGACCTGACCTACAGCGCCGAGGCCGCCAGCAATCCCGGCGGCCCGTGGAGCACCAACGGCATCATCTCCACCGTGCTCACCAATACCGGCCTGACGCAAACAATCAAGGCCAGCGACGCCGGTAATCCCATCCCCGCGGCCACCGAGCGATTCATGCACCTGAAAGTCACCCTTCAGCCCTGACGCCGGGCAGAAACCAGCCCGATGCACTCCTCTGCTGGTCTTGCGTTGTGACAACGCCTTCGGCCTACCGCTGCGCGTTCAACCACTCGATGACCCTGTCCGCCTCGTCGGGAAACAGGATGCGGATGGCGAGTTCCATCTCGGCGTGCGATGCGCCCTTTCGCCGCCAGCGCCGCTTGAGTCGTTCGACCCACTCCCCGAACGACTCGTCGGCCCCATAGAAGGCGATTTCTTCCCGAACCACCGGGCTCGACGGGCCGACGCCCGATAGTTCATCCAGCGTGATCCCGAGCCGTTTCGCAACCGCGACCGCCGTGCTCAGGTACGGCTCGCTCTTGCCGCTGAGATAATCGCTGATCTGTGATTGCGTGACGCCGAGTTCGCTGGCCGCCCGCGACTGGTTCCATTGCTTCGCGCTCAGCAGTTTCCGTAATTGGTTGGAGAACGTGTCCATCAGAGAATATCGGAGTAGAGATGTTCACTGGCCGGATAATATCGCCAGTCGGATATCCCGAATCGGTGATAGCAGGCGGTCATGCGCGGGCGCACATGACCCGGCTCGGTTGACCGCCACCGCGCGCGGCCAGCCATTTGGGGGTCACCCAGGCGCACCTCTGCCCTGTGCTCAATGCGGAAACGGGTATCGCGCTCCAGATCCTGATCGCAACCCACCACGCGGCCCGCTCCGTGCGCGAAGCAGAACAAAACCACGCCCCAAACTCAAGCCCGAAAGCGCCGGGCATCTCGCAGGCATTCGCCCCCGACGGCGACAGGAGGAAAGTGATTGCCGCAGTGCCGCCGTCACACAACCGTCTCCGTCGCGCCATAAAACCGTCACCGAATTGTCACATTTCCGCCCCCGCGATGTCACCGTCGTCCGCCACCATGCTCTCGTAGTTTGAAAGCTTGAGATTCAACCGCCGGTGCCGTGGCCGTGATTGTGAAGGAGTGAGGGAAGGGCTGCAAGGATGAGCCGGGTGGGATACGGGCTTTGATGTCCAAGGGAAACGGGGTCAGTTTTAGCTCATCCAGGGCGTTATGAGGGCGATCTTCACGTCCGGCCCGGTGCCGCTGGCTGAAACCTGAAGTCTGTCTCCCGCCAATCGATCACGCCGCTTGTTTTCCCCGCCTCCGCGGAAGCCGAGAGAGCGCCCAGCGAGCGTCTTCCGCCAGTCTCAGAAACCTGTTGCCCGGTATGGCCAGTCTGTGGCACAAACGAATCCGACCCGGTGCGAGTCAGACCCGCCACCAGGCTTTCGGCGGCAGGCAGGGGCCATTATGACGACACAAGCTTTCTCCGACGTTCCGAAAATCGAATTCGAGGGGCCGAAGTCGAAGAATCCGCTCGCGTTCAAGCACTACCATGCCGCCGAGAAACTCGACGGCAAACCGCTGCGCGATCAGTTGCGCTTCGCCGTGTGCTACTGGCACACGTTTCGCAACCCGCTGACCGATCCGTTTGGCGTCGGCACCGCCGTCCGCCCCTGGGATGACGGTTCGAATTCCGTTGTCAACGCCCAGCGCCGCGTCCGGGCCGCGTTCGAGTTCATCGAGAAACTCGGCGCGCCGTTTTATTGCTTCCACGACCGCGACGTCGCGCCCGAAGGCCGGGACCTGCGCGAGACCAACAAGAACCTCGACGCCGTCGTGAAAACCCTGAAGGAAGAACAGCAACGCACCGGCGTCCGGCTGCTTTGGGGCACCGCCAACCTCTTCTCGAATCCGCGCTACGTCCACGGCGCGGCGACAAGCTGCAACGCCGACGTGTTTGCGTTTGCCGCCGCACAGGTCAAAAAAGCTATCGAAGTCACGCACGAGCTCGGCGGCGCGGCTTATGTCTTCTGGGGCGGACGCGAGGGGTACTCCACGCTCCTCAACACCAACCTCAAGCGCGAACAGGAACACCTGGCGAAGTTCCTGCACATGGCGGTGGACTACAAGAAGTCCATCGGTTTCAAGGGCCGGTTCTATATCGAGCCCAAACCGAAAGAGCCGACGAAACATCAATACGATTCCGATGCAGGGGCCTGCCTGAATTTCCTGCGCGAGTACGACCTGCTCGACGATTTCCAACTCAACATCGAAACCAACCACGCCACGCTGGCCGGCCATACGATGGTGCACGAACTCACCGTCGCCGCTTCCGCCGGCAAACTGGGATCGATCGATGCCAACCGCGGTGATGAGTTGCTCGGGTGGGACACGGACCAGTTCCCAACCGACATTTACCTGACGACGCAGATCATGCTCGTGGTCCTCGGCATGGGCGGGTTCACGACCGGCGGCCTGAACTTCGACGCCAAGGTGCGCCGCGAGAGCTTCGAGCCGGTGGATTTGTTCCACGCCCACATCGGTGGCATGGACGCCTTCGCGCGCGGGCTGAAAATCGCTGCCGCGATCCGTAAAGACGGTCGCCTCGCCAAATTCGTCAGAGAACGGTACGCCTCCTGGGATAAGGGGATCGGCCGCGACATCGAGAATGGCAAGGCCGGCTTGAAGGAACTCGAAGCCTACGCGCTTCGGAACGGCGACGCCGGCGCAAACACGAGCGGTCACCAGGAGTTGCTGGAAAACATCCTCAACGAGTTTATCTGAGCAGGAGATCACTTGTGAAGAACCTCGATCCCGTCGAAATCTGGTACGTCACCGGCAGCCAGCACATGTACGGCGAGGCCGTGCTGAAAAAGGTCGCCGCCAATTCGCGCAAGATCGTCGAGGAATTGAACGGCACCAAGCGCCTGCCGTTGAAGATCGTGTTCAAGCCCGTGCTCACCGCGCCCGAGGCCATCCGCCAGCTCTGTCTCGACGCCAATCACGCTCCCAAATGCGCGGGCTTGATCCTGTGGATGCATACGTTCTCGCCGTCGAAAATGTGGATCGGCGGTCTCGCCGCTTTGGATAAGCCGTTTCTACATCTCCACACGCAATTTGGTCGCGACCTGCCCTGGGGCGAGATCGACATGGATTTCATGAACCTCAACCAATCCGCCCACGGCGACCGCGAAGCGGGGTTCATTCACACGCGTCTGCGGCTGAATCGCAAGGTCGTCGTTGGCCATTGGTCGGACTCAGAGGTTCAGGATCGCGTCGTCGCCTGGATGCGTGCCGCGCGGGCCTGGCACGACTGGCAGGGCGCGAGGTTCTGCCGTTTCGGCGATAATATGCGTCAGGTTGCGGTCACCGAAGGTGACAAGGTCACCGCGGAGGCCAGATTCGGCTACGCGGTTAATGGGTACGGTGTCGGCGACCTCGTGAAGGCCGTTAATGATGTTGGCAACAACGCCGTGTCGCGTCTGTGCGACGAATACGAGCAACGCTACGATGTTGCCAAAGAACTTCGCCAAGGCGGTCCGCGCCATGAATCGCTCCGCGACGGCGCGCGTATCGAACTCGGTCTCCGCGCCTTCCTGAAGAGCGGTGAATTCAAAGGATTCACCACCACGTTCGAGGACCTGCATGGCTTGAAACAATTGCCGGGTCTCGCCGTGCAACGGTTGATGGCCGACGGTTACGGCTTCGGCGCGGAAGGCGATTGGAAAACCTGCGCCCTGGTCCGCGCCATGAAAGTGATGGCCGCCGATCTCCCGGGCGGCACGTCGTTTATGGAGGATTACACGTACCATCTTCACCCCGACGGACATCTCGTTCTTGGCGCGCACATGCTCGAGATCTGTGAATCCATCGCCGCGAACAAACCGTCTCTGGAAATTCATCCGCTCAGTATCGGCGGCAAAGAGGATCCGGTTCGCCTCGTGTTCAATGCGCCGGCCGGCCCCGCGATCAACGCCTCCATCATCGACCTCGGCAACCGCTTCCGTCTGCTCGTAAATGAAGTGGACGTGGTCAAACCGCCGAAACTGTTGCCGAAACTGCCGGTCGCCCGCGCCATCTGGAAATGCCGGCCCGATTTCAAAACCGCTTGCGCGGCGTGGATTCATGCCGGCGGCGCGCACCACACCGGGTTTAGTTACGCCGTCACCGCCGAGCACATGGAAGACTTCGCGGCAATGGCCGGTCTGGAAATCGACGTGATCGACGCCAAAACGGAATTGCGCGCCTTCCAGCAGCAATTGCGCGCCAACGAAATCTATTATCACCTCGCGCCGGGACTGGGAAGAATGTAAGGATCAACTGGTAATGAATCGATCCACAGTGCGACGCGCCAAAACAATCGCGAAACCGACGGTTTCCGCGCGAGCTCCGTCCCCGATGGCCCGCACTTTATCCGCGGCTCCTTTGGCAAAGGCGGGGTCATCGCCGCGTCCCATGCTCGCGGCGCGCTTGTACGGCCCGCGCGATATTCGCATCGAGCGTGTCCCCCACCCCGGCAATCCAAGTCCCGGCAACGTCCTGTTGCGCGTCACGGCCACCGGTATCTGTGGCAGCGATCTGCATACGTTCGCTGATGCTCGCATCGGTGATACCGTCCTCAAATCCCCACTCATTCTCGGCCACGAATTTGCCGGCGTCATCGAAGCGATCGGCAGCGGCGTCGAGGAATTGCGCGCCGGCACGCGCGTGGCCGTCGACCCGGCGCATCCGTGCCACCATTGCGACCTCTGCGACGCCGGACATCCGAACCTTTGCCGACGCCTTCACTTCTGCGGTTTGTATCCCGACGACGGAAGCCTGCGCGAATTTATGATCGTGCCGGCCCGCACCTGCTTTCCCGTGCCGGACTCCATCGACGACGAAGCGGCCGCCCTGCTCGAACCGCTCGGCGTCGCGCTCCACGCCGCCGACCTCGCCAAAATCCGGTTGGGCGACCGCGTCGCCATCCTCGGCGCCGGCCCAATTGGACTGCTGCTCGTGCAGGCCGCCAAGCTGGCGGGAGCCGGGGAAATCTTCGTCCGGGACCCGTTGCCGGGGCGTCTTATGATTACCGCCAAAATGGGGGCGAAACCCCTGGCGGTTCGCGGAGAGGTGGACGTGGCCATCGAAGCCGCGTGGGGTGGCCCGGCCATCGAACAGGCCATTGAACTCGCACGCCCCGGTGGTCGCGTCGTCCTAGTGGGCATCCCGTCCGAGGATCGTTGCGCGTTCTCGCACTCCACGGCGCGTCGCAAAGGTTTGACGATCGTTTTCAGCCGCCGCATGAAGCACACCTACCCGCGGGCCATTCGCCTGGTTGAATCCGGCAAGGTGAACGTCCTTTCTCTCGTCACCCATCGCGTTCCGCTGAACAACGTGGCCGAGGCCTTTGCCCTGAATTCCGCCTACAAGGACAATGTGGTCAAGATTATCGTGAAGCCGTAGGCCGGAATTTTCCCGTGCGCGCGAGTTACTCCATCGGCTTGGATTACGGGACGAATTCCGTCCGCGCGCTGATCGTCGACGTATGTGATGGACGCGAGGTCGGCACCGCCGTTTGGCAGTACGCCCACGGCTCGCAGGGTGTGATCCTCTCACGCGACCCGAACCTGGCGCGGCAACATCCAGCCGACTACCTCGACGGCGCGGAGATCACGATCCAGAAGGCGCTGGCGCAGGCCAGACGCAATGTCAGCGGCTTCAAGGCTGACCATGTCGTCGGCCTCGGCGTCGATACCACGGGCAGCACGCCGATGCCGGTCGACGCCCGTGGCCGGGCGCTGGCGTTCGACAAACGATTTTCCAAAAATCTCGCCGCCATGGCCTGGTTGTGGAAGGACCATACCGGCGTGCTCGAAGCCGCGGAGATTACCGGAGCCGCAATGGAGATGCGCCCGCACTACCTCGCGAAGTGCGGCGGCACATACTCCAGTGAATGGTTCTTCAGCAAAATCCTTCACTGCCTGCACACATCGCCGGATGTATTCGACGTGGCGTACACGTGGGTCGAGATCGCCGACTGGATTCCGGCCATGCTGACGGGAACGGAAGCGCCCGACAAGTTGACGGTCGGCGTTTGCGCGGCCGGCCACAAGGCGATGTACAACGAGACATGGGGCGGTTATCCCGACGCCGAGTTTCTCGGTTCGCTGCATCCCCGGCTCGGCGAACTTCGCACCCGGCTCCCGGCGAAGGCCCACACCATCGAACGCGCGGTCGGCGGGCTGACGGCGGATTGGGCCAGACGCACCGGTCTGGCCAAAGGGATTCCCGTGGCGGTCGGCGCATTCGACGCCCATTTGGGCGCCATTGGCGCGGGGATCGCGCCGGGCACGTTGGTCAAAATCATCGGCACCAGCACCTGCGACATCATGCTCGCGCCGGTCAGCCAACATCTCGCGGACATTCCCGGCCTCTGTGGCATCGTCAACGGCAGTGTGTTGCCGGGGTATTATGGATTGGAAGCGGGACAATCGGCGGTTGGCGATATCTTCAACTGGTTTGTGAATTACATCCAGCCAAACGGACGACGCGGCTCGCACGAAACCCTGACCAAGGAGGCCGCGGAACTGAAACCGGGCGAGTCGGGTCTTCTGGCGCTCGATTGGAACAACGGGAATCGCACCATCCTTGTCGATCAACGGCTCACCGGCTTGTTGATTGGCCAAACGCTGTACACGACGCCCGCGGAGATGTACCGCGCGCTGATCGAAGCCACCGCGTTCGGCGCCCTGACGATCATCAACCGATTCGAGGAATACGGCGTCAAGGTCGAGCAGATCGTCAACTGCGGGGGCATCGCCGAGAAGAATCCCGTCGTCATGCAAATCTACGCCGATGTGACGGGCCGTCCCATGAAAATCTCGCGCTCGGCGCAGACGTGCGCGCTCGGCGCGGCTGTCGCCGGCGCCGTCGTGGCCGGAGCGTACCAAGACTACACCCAGGCCCAGAACGCGATGACCGGTGTGAAAAAGCGGGTTTTCAAGCCAAACCCGCAGGCGCATGCCGTATATCGCGAATTATATCCGCTGTACCGCGCGCTGCACGACGCCTTCGGCACACGCGAGTGGAACGGAAACCTGCACGATGTGATGAAGAAACTGCTGGAGATTCGTGCGCGAGTCAGGCATTAGAACCCTCATCCGCCACGACAACACCATGCTCGAACAACTGAAACAGAAAGTCTGCGAAGCAAACCGACAACTGGTTCGCGAGGGACTGGTCGTCCAGACCTGGGGCAACGCCAGCGGCGTGGACCGTGCGAGCGGCCATTTGGTGATCAAGCCTTCGGGTGTGCCGTACGACGCGATGACTCCCGAACACATGGTGGTCGTCTCGCTGGAAACGGCCCGGGTCGTCGAAGGTGATCTGCGGCCCAGTTCGGATACGCCGACGCACCTGGTGTTGTATCGCGCGTTCGCGGAAATCGGCGGCATCGTTCACACGCATAGCCTGTACGCCACGGCGTGGGCGCAGGCGCGCCGCGAACTACCCGCCCTCGGAACGACCCATGCCGACTATTTCCATGGCGCGGTGCCGTGCACGCGCCTGCTCACCGCCAGGGAAATCAAGCAGGACTACGAAGCGAACACGGGGCGCGTGATTGTGGAGAAATTCAAGAAAGCCGATCCGCTTCACTTCCCCGGCGTGCTGGTGGCCAGCCACGCGCCGTTTGCCTGGGGCGCGACCATCGACAAGGCCGTTGAGAACGCGGTCGTGCTCGAACACCTGGCGCGACTGGCGAGCGAAACCCTTCGCATAAAACCGTCAATCAAGCCGATGCAGCGCGCACTGCTCGACAAGCATTTCCTCCGCAAGCATGGCCGTGATGCCAGCTACGGCCAGAAGGCTTCACGGTAAGACTTTCTCGACGTCGCGCTCGATCAACCGTGGCTACCCGATGACCGTCACCCACAGGTTGCGGCTCCGTGGTCCGTCAAATTCGCAAAGGTACACGCCTTGCCATGTGCCGAACTGGAGTTTGCCGCCGCGCACCGGCACGTGCACGCTGTGCCCCATCATGCTCGATTTGACGTGCGCCGCCGTGTTGCCTTCCCCATGCCGGTAATGCGAATCTTTCCAAGGAACGGCCTTCTCAAGCGCATAAATCATGTCCGACACCACATCGGGATCCGCATTTTCATTGATCGTGATCCCCGCGGTCGTGTGCGGAACGAAAGCCACGCAGACGCCTTCTTTGACTCCGCTTTCGTCGACAGCCTCTTGCAGTCTGTCCGTTATCTCGCAGAATTCCGTGTGACTGTTTGTCCGAACAGTAAACTCTTTCATGGGCGTCGCTTTCCGCAAACCGCGAGGAATCATACCCAATCCGTCAGGCAACGCAATCCGATCCGCGCGAGGGCCTTCCTGAACCGCCGCTTTGGTCTTGTCATCCGCTCCGATAAGCTGATAACCGTTTGGCGGGTACCGCATCATGCAAATCCGACTGCCAATGACTCGTGCAGCTATCTGGGGCGTCGCGCTCCTTGTCGCTTGTACATTGTGTCAGGCGGCTGATCCGTCCACCAACTCATCGTCGTCTCTCGCGTCCACGAACTCCTGGAGCGTCCGCGATTGCGGCGCCAAGGGCGACGGACACACCAAGGACACCGCTGCGGTGCAAAAAGCGCTCGATGCCTGCGCGTCCGCCGGCGGCGGTACCGTCGTTGTGCCGGCGGGCAATTATTTGATCGGCAGCATCGTCGTCGGTTCAAACACGACGCTGAAGCTGGAAGCGAGGGCGAACCTCACGGGCAGCCCGGACATCGATGATTACCCGCTGGTGCGCGTCCGTTGGGAGGGCGAATTTGCCCAGGGCCATCGCGCTCTCATTTCGTCCGAGAAGGCGGACCATGTCACCATTGCTGGCCCCGGCTCGATCTTCGGGCCGCCGATCAGCGTCAGCAGCCTCCGCCGGCCGCGCGGTCCCGTGCTGATCGAGCTGGCCAACGGCACCAACGTCGTCCTCGATGGCTTCACAACGCAGTACCAGCAGCTCTGGTCGATTCATCCGTTGTTCTGCCAGAATCTCCGCGCACGCAACCTCACCATTCGCTCCGTCAATTTCAACGGCGACGGCATCGACGTAGATTCCTGCCAGGACGTGCTGATCGATCACTGCAACATCGACACCGGCGATGACGCCATCGCGCTCAAGTCGGGGCGCGGGATGGAGGCCGTGCGCCTCGGCCGGCCCACGGACAACGTCGTCATCAAGGACTGCACGCTGTTCAGCAGCATCTTCGCCGGGCTGGGGATCGGCTCGGAAATGTCCGGCGGGATCCGCAACGTGCGCGTCGAGGATTGCCTGATCTCGGGCCGGCAAAATGGGATCTCCATCAAGAGCCGGGAGGGACGCGGCGGTTTTATCGAAAACATTACGGGCAACAACATCACCTTGAACAACGCCCGCACGTTTCTCGCCATTGACCTGCTGAAGAAGGGCATCCAGGCGAGCGAACCCGTGCCCGGCGCGGTGGAGAAGTGGTCGCGCGTCCGCAACATCAGTTTCAGCAATATCCGCGTGCACAATGTCAGAGATCTCGTGCCCGCGCAGAATATTCCGCCCGAACGGCCACTGGATGGCCTGTCCATTTCCAACGTCACCGGCACCTGCAGCAACGGCATCACGCTGGCCAACATGACGAATGTGGCTTTGTTTGGAATCAATGTTACCGGTTTTCACGGTCTATTACTGACGACGAACAATGTTCAGGGCACGGGCTTGGACGGCGCTGTCCCGCCTATACCGGCTCCTCCGGGCGGCGAGTAACTGTTTCCTCCAATGAATCCAAGACGCTTTTCCATCACGCTGGCGGCGGTTGTGATCTTCGGCGGTTTGTCGGTCCGCGCCCAGGACAACTTCAACGCGCTTCCCTGGAGGATGACCACGGCCTACAACGCGTATCTGCTCCGCGAGGTCCACACGCAATACGCCGAGCGCCAACTGGAATTGGCCGACGCGCTCTTGTCCCGACGAGCCATGGAGAAATACCGTGACGACGCCCGGGAACGTTATCGCGCGATCATCGGAGACCTCCCTCAGAAGACGGATTTGAATCTCCGGGTGACCGGGACCAGCCAGCAAAAGGGCTTCCGCATCGAGAAGATTGTCTTTGAGAGCGTGCCCCATCGTCACGTGACCGCGGATTTGTACATTCCCGAAGGCAAAGGCCCGTTCCCGGCCACGCTGGTCTTCTGCGGGCACGCCGCCAACGGTAAAGTCGGCGACCAGCGCGAGGCGCTCACGTTTGTCCGCAACGGCTTCGTCGTGTTCGTGGTCGACCCCGTCGGACAAGGTGAACGGTTTCAGTTGACGGATGCGACTGGCAAAGACCTGACGCGCGGCGCGACCACGGAGCACACGTTGTTGAACACGGGACTGAATCTCGTCGGCACCGGCGTCGCGGCCTGCGAGTTCTGGGACAACGTCCGCGCGCTCGACTATCTTGAATCACGCCCGGAAGTGGACAAGGACCGCATTGGTTGCATCGGCAGTTCGGGCGGCGGAACGCAGGCCGCCTACTTCATCGGGCTCGAACCGCGGATCAAGGTCGCCGTGGTCTGCAGTTATGTTTCCGAGCGCGAGCGGACACTGGAATTGAGCGGGCCATCGGATGGATGCCAGCACATCCCCTACGAGGGCCGGGAACATCTGGAGATCGGCGACTTTCTGCTCATGATGGCGCCGAAACCTGTGTACATCATGTCCGGTTACTATGATTTCGTCGATTATTGGGGCGCGGCCCGGACGTTTGCCGAATTGAAACGCGTTTACGCCGCGCTTGGCGAGCCGGAGAAGGTCGGCATGTTCTCCCTCGAAGGCGGACACGGAATGCCGAAGCCGAAACGCGAAGCGGCGGTGACCTGGTTCCGAACCTGGTTGTGCAATGATCGGACGCCGGTTCACGAGAGCGACGAGACGCGGCTCACCGAAAAAGAACTCAACTGCACCCCGACCGGACAAATCAATACCAGTTACCCGGACGAGATCACCCTGCCCCGCTACGCCTCTGCGTTGTCCCGCGACCTTGGAGCGCAACGCTCGGCGTTTCTGAAGAACGACCGCGCAACCATCACGGCGAGAGTTCTGGAGTTGCTCGGTGTTTCCATGCCGACCAACAGCATCACGGTTGAAAACACCGGCTCCATTACCGGCCGAGACTACCCTATCCGCAAACTCCAGATCATCCGCCACGGCGAGATGCCAGTTCCTTGCCTGGTCGTCTATCCCGAAACGGTCAGCCCCACGGGATGCGTCGTGGTGTGTCTGAACGAAGGCGGCAAAGCCGAGATCGCGTCGAACAATACCACCATCGCTTCCCATGTGAATCGCGGTGACATTCTCGTCCTGTGCGACCTTCGGGGATTCGGCGAAACGACCGACCCGTCGGAATGGAACGATCCCAAATACTGGAACCGGGAATACCGCAACGCGATGATCAGCATGCACATTGGCCGCCCGATCATGGGCCAGCGAGTGGCGGATGTCATGAGTGTGATGGACTTCGTCTCCTCCGACCCTCAAGCAAAAGCTCATCCGATCAAGCTCGTAGCCAACGGCGTGTACGGCCCCGTGGCAATCCATGCCGCCTATCTGGACCCGCGGATCAATGACGTTGAGATCACCGGGTCGATCCGGTCATTCAACGATCTGGTCGACAACCCCCTGCAACACGATGCCTACTCGAGCATCTTGTACGGTGTACTCAAGTACTACGATCTCTCCGACTTGATGAACATGACCGGTAACCGAAGAATCAGGTTTTTGGATTGATCGGAAGGCCGGGCCATTTCCGATTTCTCAATAATATAGAGGAACGCACTGCGCGATGGAGGCTCTCACGGGCCACCTCCATTGTCCACATGAGGAATCTGCCGGGGAAGAGTCGGATCATCCATTTCCAGTTTTAGCACGTCATACATGACCGATCCGCGGTTCAATCGCAACGTCACCACGTTGGTCCCCTTGCGTAGCAGGGAGGCGGGAAATCGGATGATTTTGTTCTCGTAATAGCTGCTGCCCAGGACCGCGCTCCGATACAGGGCGCTGCTGTTTCCGCCCGAATACGAACCCACAGTGGTATTGTTGACCAGCACCTGCAGCCTGGGATCTAGGGTCTGACCGGCGATGCCGATGGTCAACACTCCCGTTCCCTTGTACGTGTGATCGAGGTCAAAATCAATTTGCCAATCGCCTGCCTTGGCCTGTGCATAATACCAGTCGCGCGACGGTGTGCTGCTGCCGACCCGATAGGTCAGGTTGGACGGGACGGCATCCTCCAACCCGTATTGACGCGGCTGGTCGCTCAGGCGAAAGCCCGCCGTTGTCCGATCCGCAAAGCCGACTTCCCACAGCTTGGCGCTGTAGTAGGCAGGAGTAAAAACCAGCGTTCCCAAATCTGTCGTCTTCCCGGGAGAGACGGCGATATGGTCCTTGCGAAACTCGTCAGTTACCCCGGGCACCGCGGCGAAGAGCGAATAGTCCCCCGGACGCACATGGGGCAGTGCGAAGTGGCCGTCGGCATCGGCTCGCGTGCTGAAAATATAGTTCAACACCTCAAGCTGCCAATCTGGCTCCGGTGCGGTCAGCACGATCAGCGCGTTGGAAGCGGATTGTTTTCCATCGTACAGCTTGAGCGTTCCGGTGACCTCGCCACGGTGCAGTGGATACTCAGGGTGTTTCATCCACTCGTACGGCCATTGGGCCCTTTCGTTTGCCGCCCGCGCCTTGGCATCCGCCCACAGTTGCCGGGGCGAATCACCGGAGTTGAGATAGACCATCCACGGTCCACATAGCTTTGTCCATCCATCGGGGATGGATGGGCTGGACAACTCCCGCGGCAAGAAATGGCCGGAAGCCAGAAACCGGTGCATGATCGGGCCGGCATGGACAGTGATTTCCTGCTTGGTGGGCGCCTGCAGGAACTCGGTGCTCGGCGTGATAATGAACGCGCCGTAACTCCCGGGGCCGTCACCGCACAGCCCATGCACCCAGTCGTTTTCGAGGTAAACGCAGTAATTGTATTTCGTGTACACCGTCCCGTTTGCCAGTCGAAATGTGGCGTCCTGGACCTGCTGTGCATCTTTCAGATCGGGGATGGGACCCTGTTCTGCGTCGCTGGCGAGATGATAATTGAAGAGTGTGTTGTTCAGGTAAAACGACCATCGAATCTGACCGGTGTGCTCGGGCGCATCGCCCGGTCGCCGTTGTTCGAGAACGTACACGTAAAATCCGCGGTCGCCTCTCCGGAGCACATAGTACTGCGTGAACCGGACGCCGCCGATCCGCGCGCCGAACGAAAGCTCGACGAGATCGGGTGTGTTCCGTACGACCTTGTAGTCGGCGTTGTGGACATCCCACCCGTCCTTGCCACCGGAATTTACGACCGCCAAATAGGCCCCCCGCCCGGCCAGATTCGGGCTGTTCCCCAGCGTCATCGTGTGGATCGTGGCGTCCGCCTTGTTGATGGTGATGGAGATGGTTCCGTTGGACAGTCTGACGCGTGCGCCCTCGTCTTGAAGTGTGACCGGGTCGCCCGGTGCGCCAACCGCCGGCAGGGTCGTCACCAAGAGCAGCATCGCGAAGGCAAATCGCAACATCGACTGAAATCTATGTGGCTTGCCACCGTCGAACAAGTTGAAATCGATAGCCGGAAAATGGCAAATCCAACCTATCTCCGGCCCGTCCTACCTGGATGAACCTCGCGCGAGCTGCGCCGCCATATTGATCGCCGCGATCATCCCCTCGGGGCGGGCGATACCCTTGCCGGCAATATCGGGTGCCGTGCCGTGGTCCGGCGATGTCCGCACAAACGGCAACCCGAGTGTCAGATTCACCCCGGTGTCGAACGCGATCAATTTCAACGGCGCCAAACCTTGATCGTGGTACATCGCCACCACCGCGTCGAATTGTCCGTGCGCGGCGCGATAGAACAGCGTGTCCGCCGAATGTGGCCCGCTGACCGCAATGCCGTGCCGGGCCGCGCGCCTCACCGCCGGCGCGATGACCCGCCGTTCTTCGTCACCGAGCAGCCCGCCTTCACCCGCGTGCGGATTCAGTCCCGCCACCGCGATTCGGGGATGACGGATGCCGAACCGTCGGCAGATCTGGTCTGATAATTCGACCACCTCGACGATTTTGCGCCCCGTGATGAGTTTCGCGACCTCACGCAACGGCGCGTGCGTGGTCACGAGGGCCACGCGCAAGGGGCCGCCTGCCAGCATCATGGCAAACCGCTTCGTGCCCGACAGGTGCGCCAGAAATTCCGTCTGACCTACGAACGGATAACCGGCCCGGTGCAAGAGCTCCTTGGTGATGGGCGCGGTAACGAGCGCGGCCAGGTCACCATCGAGGCAGCGCTTCGCGCCTTCCGCGACCCAATCCGCAGCGTCCGCGCGGCGCTTCGTGCGCGGGTTGCCGATGATTTCGTAGTCGAAGCGCCGGTCGAGTCGGCCGGATCTCAGCGCCTTGGCCACGACCTCCGGCCCGATGCCCGCGGGGTCGCCCAGTGTGATCCCAATCCGGGGACGAGTTGACATCGTCAGAAGAGCCGGATGTACGCCTTGGCGCGAAGGTCCTTGACCCATTGCTCCTCCGCTTGGGCGCGTTGCCGTTGCAACAGGATCTTTTCGATATCGTCCCGAACCTCGGCTAGGGGAGTTGTGTGCGCGGGTTTCACGTCGTCGACCTCCAGGATGTAGTAGCCTTCCACCGTCTCAATGACGCGGCTGTGCTGGCCCGGCTTCAGGGAAAACGCGATCTGGTTGAGCTCCTTGCGCAGGATGTCGCGCCCGATCCAACCCCAATCGCCGCCTTCCTTCGCCTCCTTGCCTTCGGAATAGACACGCGCCAGGCTCTCGAAGCTGTCGCCCGCGTCCAGTTTTCCCAGAATTTCCTCCGCGAGCTTGCGCTGGAGATCGACAGCGGGCGGCACCGTCGTGGCGGTGGTCGCCGCGGTCGCTGCCACATTCGTCTCGCCCCCGGCGGTTGATGCCGTGGTATTCGTTGTCGCGACCTCTGCCGTGTTTGTCATCGCCGTGGCCGCTCCACTCACGACACTGGTCGAAACGGCGGCCGGCGCCTCGGAATTCGTGACCGCGACGGCCGCCTCCGAATTGGTCGGCGCCGGTTGATTGGTGACCGACGTCGAGTCTTGTCCGTTGGCGACAGTGTCGGCGGCGACCGGCTCGCCGCGCTTGATGTAAATCATCCGGAGCTTGACCTGGTCGCCCACCATGAATCGGTCGATGTTATCCTGGTAATACTTCTCGATCTTGTACGGGGAGACGACCATGGTCTTTCGCGCCCGTTGGTCCCTCATGACCTCGATGATGATGCGCTCGCGTTCCTGATCCCGAAACTGGGACAGGGTCAGGTTCTCCGCTTCGAGCGTCTTGATAAACGCCGCGCGGTTGCCGCCGAATTCCGTGGCGATCCGGCTGTTGATCTGCCCCTCGACGTACGTCTCGGGGATCTTGTACCCCTTGGCGTCAAACTCCTGAACAATCAAGGCATGCTCGATCAGTGTGTTCAACGCGTCCTCCTGCGCCTTCCGTCTCTGTTCCTCAAGCTCTTGACCCGAAAAACTGCGCCGCAGTTCCCGGTCGACAGGCTGCACCAGCGTCATCACCTCGCTGTAGGTAATGACCTTGTCGTTCACGATGGCCACAACGCCGTCAATGATGTCCGCCGCCCTCAACACGGCGCTGATGGCCAACACGGCTGCTGCCAGAATTGCGAGTCGTCGATTCATCATCTCTTCTCGGTGCGCCCCGCGCCGATCTGCCGCAAGACGCGCGGGTTGTCCCGGAGAAACCGCACCAATTCTTCGATCCGCTCCACGCTGGCCGGGCTCAAATGGTGCTCGATCCCCTCCAAATCATGCTGGGCTACTCCGCCGTTGACCCCCAGCAACGTAAAGAATTCCTCGAGCACCTGATGCCGACGGCGCACCGCGCGCGCCACGCCTTTGCCTTTCGGGGTCAATACCAAACCGCGGTACTTCTCGTAGCGCACGAATCCGGTCTCGCCCAGCTTCTGGACCATATGCGTCACCGAAGCCTGACGGATACGCAGGGTGCGCGCGATATCGATCATCCGCGCGTAGCCCTTGTCCTCGATCAGTTCGTAGATGCGCTCCAGGTAATCCTCGGCGCTCTCGGAGGTTTTCGGCATGACAACGCAGGATAACCGACAATGGCGGCTTCGTGCAAGCCGTAGTCGCTGCCCTTCGACAAATCGATCACCCAGCGTCCGCTAAATTTTGGGACCAGCGGCGACAATCTGCGGGGACACACCCTGGAATTGCTCGAAATTTTTCACGAACTTGGCCGCCAAATCCTTCGCGCGGCGGTCGTAATCGGCCGGGTCCTTTGCCACGACGCGAGGGTCGAGCACTTCGCCCGGCACATCGGGCAGCGCTTTTGGCACGTCGAAACCGAACGTCGGATCGACCCGGTACTCCGCTTTGTCCAGCACGCCGTCAAGGATGTGCGTGACGTTGTGCCGATTGTAGGCGAGCGGGATCCGCGGCCCCTGCCCGAATGCGTTGCCGACCCAGCCCGTGTTCAGCAGGTAACAGTGTACCCGATGCTTCCTCATTTTCTCCGCGAGCATTTGCGCGTACGTCTGTGGCGGCAACGGCAGAAACGGCGCGCCGAAACACGTCGAGAATGTCGGCGTCGGGTCCTTGCCCATATTGGCCTCGGTCCCCGCCAAATGCGCGGTGTAACCCGCCATGAAATGGTACATCGCCTGTGCGGGATTCAGCCGCACGACCGGCGGCATCACGCCAAACGCGTCACACGCCAAAAATACGATGGCCGTCGGATGTCCGCCCATGCCGCTCGGCACCGCGTTGGCAATGTAATCCAACGGATAGGCGCACCGCGTGTTCTCCGTCACGGAATCATCCATGTAATTGGGTTCGCCCGTGACAGGATCGACGACCACATTCTCGATCACCGAGCCGAACCGGATCGCGTCCCAAATCAGCGGCTCGCGTTCCTTGGTCAGCTTGATGCACTTGGCGTAGCAGCCTCCCTCGAAATTGAATACGCCGTGATCGCTCCAGCCGTGCTCGTCGTCACCGATGAGATCGCGATTCGGGTCCGCCGACAGCGTCGTCTTGCCCGTGCCGCTCAGCCCAAAGAAGATCGCCACATCGCCGCCCTTGCCCACGTTGGCCGAGCAGTGCATCGGGAACACGCCTTTTTGCGGCAGGACGAAGTTCAACACCGAGAAAATGCTCTTCTTCATCTCCCCGGCGTATTGTGTCCCGCCAATCAGCACGGTCTTGCGCGAGAAGTCGGCAATGATGAATGTCTCGCTGTTGAGCTTATGCTTCTTCGGGTCCGCGAGATACTTGCACGCGTTGATGACCGTCCACTCGGGAACGTGCGACTGGAGCTGTGCCGGCATCGCCCGACGGAAAAGCTGTTTCACGAAAAGATTGTGCCACGCATACTCGGTCACGATTCGGATCGGCATCGAATACCGCGGATCGGCGCCCGCAAACCCGTCCATCACGAACAACTCCCGCCCCTGCAGATAGGCGAGCACTTCCTGACGCAACCCCAGATAATTCTCCTCGGAAATCGGCTGGTTGACCTTGCCCCACCAAATCTTGTCCTTCGTGGACGGCTCTTCCACCGTCCACTTGTCACGCGGCGAACGCCCCGTCCGTTTGCCCGTCATCGCGTTCAGCGCGCCGCTGCTCGTCAACAGGCCTTCGCCGCGCTTGATGGATTCTTCCACCAGCTTCGCGACCGACAGGTTCCAATGCACCTTTACCGCGCCCGTAATCCCGTGATTTTCGAGACCGTAGTGACTCATGAGATCATCCTCGCCGAAACTCGCGCTCCCGCGCCTTGCACGGATTTAGCCAGAATTTCGCCAAATCGCAACAACAAAATCCCTGCGCTACCCCCGAAAATGGCTTCGTTCGGCCAAAACGAACCCAATTTTCCGAAAGGAAAATCAAGCCGGCGTGCAAAAAATTGGGTTCGTTTGGTAATTTCCTCCCTGTCCCGCCCCCTCCCAAGTCAAGGGGACATCAGCGCGAGGGCTCTTGTGCTGTCTCTTCTACACTTCCCCCCTCGGCCATTCCGCATCCTCCATCTTTCCCCTCCCCTGTGTCAAAGAACGCCGCGACGTTACCACCAGCGCCACCCCCAGTCCAATAAAATATCGACCACAGATACCTAGCCATGCCCCTTCCTCCCGAAGCCGCTTACTCCTCTCTCAAACGCTTGCGAATCCACGTCGGATTTCTCCGGCAATCCAGCACAGCCTGAATACGGACGAGATCACCTTCCACGGTGTAGTAGATGGCGAACGGGAAGCGCTTCGAGAGGCAACGGTGATGGCCGAACACGACTTGGTGTATGCCGGCATACAACTGAAGCGAATCGATGTCCGAGAACAGGCAATCCAGAAAATATGGCCCAAGCCCGGATGCTTGTTTCTCGTAAAAATGCCAGCCCTCGATCAGGTCTTGCTGGGCGTCATCGAGGATTTGGATTCTCACGAGACCTTGCGGCGAATCTTCTTCTTGGCGGTCTCCCAATCCGCGTAACGGGCTTTCCCTTCGGCAACGCGTTTCTGTCGGTCCTCCAGCACGTCTTGGTGCCACCCCGGCGACGCGATCGCTTCGGGCGTCCGCGAAAGGTCTTCCCACAGCGCTTCCATCGCCGTCAATTTCTCACGCACGCTCATCTGGTTCAGCGGTAACTCCGTTGCCATGCACTAACTATATCCTTCCGGCAGACACTTGCAATCACCTTCGGCTCAGCGGCGCACGCCAATGCTTTCTCACTGCGGATGGACGAGTTCGAGCAGTTTCCGTCGATGATCCCAGCTCATCCTCACACCGGTGTCAACCGGGACGAGAATCCGGTAGTGGGCTACCTTGAAATTTGGGATGAACTGTCAGAAGGTCGGTCGTTGCTCTTCGGACTCGAAGCCAAGTCATAATATTTCAGCAACAGCTTCTCCGTGCGATAGCCGAACACGAAGTTCATCGCAAGACCCAACTCAAGGACGGCAACGAATAGAAAAAAACCGCTGACCCCACCGACCAAAAGACCCAACGCCATGCCCGGGGCAATCTTTGATGCACTGAATCCATGACCCTCCGAAAATGACCTCAAGATCATATTTGCCACCCAGATCGCAGCCAAACCGGCAAGCAGCGAAATGACAATAAAGAAGACGGCGGCTTTCTTACCGATGCGGACACATTTGCGAACGGTCTCGATATACTCAGCGTCAGACTTTGCTCGCCACCATAGGGGTAGGCTCAGAATTTTAATCATTGTGACCTCGCCTCCTTCTACGTAATTCTTTCATCAGTTCTTTTCCGTGAAGTCAAACCGATTAGTGCGGCGATTTCTCATAACGCTGTCATGCTATGCCGTGCACGCTTCGCCTACCCCCCATAAAAACTCTCCGCCGGCATGCCCGCTTCGTTCCGTACGCGCTCGGTGATCGCATCGACCTCTTCATTCGACAGAGCGGAGACGAATTGCCAGGCGGGAACACCGTCCACCACCGTCATCGCTTTTCGCGCGATGGTGTACACCTGCACCAGTTTGATGTTCCCAATCTCGCGCAACCGCCGGCAGAATTCCCCGACCTCCTCGCTCGACGGACCTTCCCCGCGAATCTTCAGGAACAAACCCTGGATGACAATTGGGCGCGCCTTGGCCGTCTCAGCAATGTTGTTCAGAATCCTCGCGAACGGAATCTTCGTGCGATTGATGAGCTTGAAATACTCTTTCGTCCCCGCGTCGAGCTTGGCCCACACTTCGCCGTTGTTGGCGTCCATGATTTCGAGGCCGCGTTTCACGTCGGATCGATCCAATCCACCGGCATCGGTAATCAACACGATCTTTGCGTCGGCCGATTTCACCCGGGCGATCATCTGGATCGTCTCGGCGAAGTTGGGCAGCGTCGTCGGTTCGGCATCACCGCTGAGGGCAATGTCGTTCAGGCGCAGGAGTTCACGCGAAACCGAGTCGAATGGCGGATGCCGCGCGATCTCTCCCGAGCGGACCATCTCCAGCATGTCGCGCAATTCTTCTTCCGCAACACTCAGATCGAACTTCTTCACGGGCGACTCGGTCGTGCGATCCACCTGGCAATAAATACAATCGAAATTGCACGCCTTGTCCGGATTGACGTTTAGACCGATGGAAATGCCATGACTGCGACGGGAGAGGACCGGGTAAACGTACCTAAAGTCCTCGAAGCGCCGCGAATGCTGACGGTGTGCCGCAAGAATTGTCACGCCGCCATTTTATCCGCGGCTGACCACAAAAGCGAGCCGGTCACGGGGGTCGGCGGCTTGGGGCGCGAGTTTGGCTTTGCCCAATGCCCTGGCAATGACAGGCTCAAACTTCGCCCGCGACGCCGCGTCGTTCGGCGCCAGAAGACGGTCGTTGGCGATGACGAGGATCTCATCCGTCCGAAATTTGATCCCGTTCAGCTTCGGGTCCGACTCCAACAGTTTGCACGCCTGCAGCGCCGCATTCAAAACGGTCTTCAAGTTGGATTCGAGTCCGCCCGACAGTTCCCGCTTGCGGTAATAGAACAGGCCCAGCCGTCCGCCTTCCTGGTCCATGCTGAAATTGCCTTCGTGCGCCACGAGCAGGATGCCCGGGCCGTTCGCGACGTGTGAGTAATCGTGCACATCGATCAACTGATGCCCGTCGATCGTTTGCTCCTGAATCCACCGGTGGAATACCGGAATGAAATCGTGAATGTCCACCACCCGTGGATTCGCCACGAAGATTTTGACGCCGATTTTATAGAGTTCCATGTCTCTCTTTATTGTAGCCGCGAAACTCTTTCGCGGCGCCGATCAACCGCGAATACGATTCGCGGCTACAATTTCATGCTGGCGGCTTTTTGTTCGCGCAATTTGTCGGCGCAGGCGTGCGCCGCCTCGATAAACAACTGCGATTCCTCGATGAGACGGTGGACTTCATCGTACTCATATCGCGCGGGCGGATTTTCGTGCCGACGGAAAAAGTCCTGGGCAAATTTACCGCCCGCAAACCGGTCCCAGAACAGTTTCGGCTCGAACAATCGCGCGCGAAACTCCTTCGCGATCACATCGGGATCGTTGGGAACGTCGTACCAGAGTTCCTTGACCAGTCCCTGCGCCGCCTGCAGCATCGATTTGTAGGCCAACTCGTCGGCCTTGGCCAAATCCTTCGCTTCGAGCTTGAGTTGCGCCTCGAAACACAACCGTTCCGCCGCTTGCAGGTCGAAGTCCAGCCGCGACACGATTTCACCCGCGCATTCGCCCATGCCCATGTCGCCCATCGTAAACTCACGCGGGTCGCCCCAATCGGAATACAACCCCGGGCTCAACTCGTGCGCGGGCACTTCCATCAAATCTTCCAGCATCTTGCGGCTCTCGGCTTTGCCGATGCGCGCGATGAAATCCTGAAAGACCTCGTTGCCCCGCCGTTCCTTCACAAACCGCTGCGTGATGCGCTCGACCACCGCGGGCACGTTCTTCGACGGCACGGAGCCGATCGCCAAGCCGTACGAGCCGGCATTGTCGCGCCACTTGCCGCCCAGCAACACCTGGAAATGCGGCACCTTGCGGTTCCCCAGCGTCCGGCTGTTTCCATAAAAACCAATGTCCGCGAGATGATGCTGACCGCAGGAATTGAAGCAGCCGCTCACCTTGATGTGCAGCCCCTTCACCGCCGCATCGAGGTTGAAATACTGCGCGGCGAGCCGCTGCCGTAATTCGCGTGCCAGACCGCGCGATGAAGCGATCCCCAATTTGCACGTGTCCGTGCCCGGGCACGCGACCACGTCGAGAATCGTTCCCGCGCCGAAATCGCCCAACCCAATCGCTTTCAAGTCGCGATACAACTCCGGCAAATCCTTCTCCGCCACCCAGCGAAACACCAGGTTCTGCTCCACCGTTGTGCGAATGTTGCCGCCGCAATATTTCCGCGCGAGATCGGCCAGGCGCCGCGCCTGTGACGACGTGAAATCCCCGATCGGCAACGAAATCGTCACCACCGCGTAGCCCGGCTGAAGCTGGTGATAGACGTTGGTCTCCGCCCACGCGGCGTAACCCTCGGGCTTTGCCGAACCGTTGAGCGATGCCGGCGATTTGAGCGGCGTCTCCTTGAAACCATGCGCGTCGGGAATGAACGCCGTCCACCGCGGATCGGGCGGCAGAATCTTGCGCTCTTCCATCACCAACCGCTTGAATTCGTCGACGCCCAGTTTCGCCACGAGGAATTTGATGCGCGCCCGCGCCCGATTCTGCTTTTCACCGAGTCGGGCAAATACGCGCGCGATCGCCTGCGCGATGGGCAGCAGTTCCTCTTCGGGAACGAAATCGGCGAACACCTTGGCCTGGTACGGCACCGGACCAAGTCCGCCACCGACGTACAGACGAAAGCCGCGTTTGCCGTCACGCACCATGGCGAGCGCCCCCATGTCGTGCATGTTGACGAGGCCGCACGCTTCCTGTTCGCAGCCCGAAAACGCGATCTTGAATTTGCGCCCGAAATCCTGCGTGTCGGGATGCCCGAGCAGGAAGTACGCAATGGCTTTCGCGTACGGCGTCACGTCGAACGCCTCGGTGCGGCACACGCCCGCGAGCGGACAGGCCGTGACGTTGCGCACGGAGTTGCCGCAGGCTTCGCGCGTCGTGATCCCCGCCGCCCCCAGCCGTCGCATGATCGTTGGCGTATCTTCGATGTGAACGAAATGGAGTTGGAAATCCTGTCGCGTGGTCACGTGCAGAATGCTGTCGGAGTATTCCTCCGCGCAATCCGCCAGCGTCTCCAATTGCGCCGGCGTCAATCCGCCAAACGGGATCTTGATGCGCTGCATGCCGGGCGCGTCCCACAGCGTCTCCGGGCCTTTGGTCAACGGCGACGCGGGAAATTTCAGTTGCTGCGTCTTGACGCCATCGTGGCGCTGGCCGTTGTCGTATCGTTGCCCGTACGCGCCGCGCCGCAAGCGTGTCTCGGCGAACAATTTTTCGTCGATCTTGCCGAGCTTGCGCAGTTCGAGCTGCGTCTCGTAAACGTCAATTTCGCCGGCCAGCTCGCGGGACACCTTGCCCGCCAGTTTTTCTTTCCAAGTCATTGTAAGGTGCAATTTGTATCAATTCCACGGAATCGCAACAAGAAAAGACGAGCCGCGCCGCGCTTAACCTGACCCGGTTGCCAAAGATTCGTGTGTATTCCCGCTCATTCGCGGTTACAATGACGGCGATGGAAAGCTCCTCCAATTTGAAGGCCGGCTTCGCCGTGCTCGTCGGTCGCACCAACGTCGGCAAATCGACCCTCCTCAACGCGTTGGTTGGCAGCAAGATCGCCATCGTCACGCCAAAACCGCAGACGACGCGCGACACGTATCACGGCATCGTTCATCGGCCCGAAGGCCAGATCGTGTTCGTGGATACACCCGGCATTTTCAAGACGCAACCGAGCAAGCTGGTCCAGAATCTCCATCACAAAGTTCGCGATGCGCTCGAAGGCATCGACGTTATAGTCCAGGTTGTCGACCCGACACGGGCCATCGGCTCCGAAGACCAGCGGGTCAACGATCTGGTCGATCGCAGCGTGCTCCCGAAGATTCTCGTCATTAACAAGCTCGACCTGCCCGATCGTTACTACCGCGACACATGGATGGAACGCGGTCCCAAATACGCCTCGGTCATCGAGGTGTCCGCGTTGAAGGAAAAAAATATCGACCTCATCATTCAGGCGATTTTCCGCCACCTGCCCGTCGGCCCGGCGCAATATCCCGTAGGCCAGATCACGAACGTCACCAATGAATTTTGGATCGGCGAACTCATCCGTGAGAAGCTTTATTTACAAACCAATCAAGAAGTCCCCTACACCGCTTCGGTTCACGTGGAACAAGTCGAGGATCGCAAAGATAAACAGGGCAAGCCGCTCGTGTACATCAAAGCCGCCATTCTCACGACCGATGACCGCCATCAGCGTATGCTCATCGGCCAGCACGCCAAAAAGATCAAAGAGATTGGCTCCGCCGCCCGCAAAGAACTCGAAGTCGCCATGAACAAGAAGGTCTTCCTTGACCTCGACGTGCTCATCGACGACGAGTGGATGGACCGATTGGGTTAAACGCGACGGTTAGCGTGAACCTGTTGCAGATCGCAGAGGAAGAACAGCGTAATCGAAGGTCACGTGGTCATCCTCATTGCCCTTTGCGTGGTGAGGTCGGCTACTTCTGACTGCAATAACCACGTTGAACCTTTCCCCTATGTCTTCTTCACGGACCCTAACGGAAAATGAATTCTCCTTCTGCCAAGGATTACCGAGGCCGAAGAACGGTTGACGGAGCTTGTATTCAAGCTCGCCACCCATCGGGTCGCTTGCCGTGACGACATATTCGACCAGATCGCCGGGATGAAGCGTCATACCTGTGTCTAACCAGCGCAAAGCGGCAACCATGTGACTAGGAGTCCACATATTGCCCAAGCTATCCCGCGCACTTTCAATTCTCGGGAAGTAGGCATCCGTGGTCTCTTGTTGACTTCTGTGCCGAATAATCCTGCTTCGAATATCCCCGGCAATGCCTGCAGCAAGATGCTTCTGATGTGGCATGAGCTCCCGCCGGTGTGCATCTGGGTCACGGAGCTTCTCCAGTTCGCCGAGATAAACATCCATGGTTTTCCAATCCCCTAGCGCTGGTGCGAACTTGTCCCAGTGTTTCTTCAAAATCGTGCTGATGTCATAGAAGTCCGCATAGTAAAGAAGACGCTCTTCCACGACCCCGCTCTCTTGTCGTTTCGATTCATCAGCTTTGCGCTGCCTCCATTTTTCAACCCTGTCCGACGAGACGCCGCATGAATCAATCCAGTCCTTGCCGAGTGTCTTCTCAAGAATCACCGCTATGAAATCACGCAATGCATTTTCCGTGTCCTTGAGCGCTTGCGTAATGTCCGGCAGCATGTTGGTAGGGTATCAATCTCAATCCTTCAAGACAAGCGAACTCCCCCACTTGCCAACCCGCCACTTTGCGCTACAGTAGCGCCGCGAGTATGGGGGCAAATCCTGGCCAGTTCATCGAAGTCGTCGGCGCGCGGCAGAACAACCTCAAAGGCATCGATCTCAAGCTGCCATTGGGCGAACTGATCGTCGTCACGGGCGTCAGCGGCTCGGGCAAATCATCCCTAGCGTTCGACACGATCTACGCCGAGGGACAGCGGCGCTACGTCGAGACGTTTTCGCCCTACGCCCGCCAGTTCCTCGACCGCATGGACAAGCCGAAGGCCGACCGCATCGACGGCATCCCGCCCGCCATCGCCATCGACCAGACCAATCCCGTCAAGACCTCGCGCTCGACCGTCGGCACGATGACGGAATTGAACGATCATTTGAAACTTCTCTTCGCGCGCGCCGCGCAACTCTATTGCCGAAATTGCGGCAAACCTGTGCGGCGCGATACGCCGAATTCGATCTACGAGCAACTTCCCGGAGCCGATGGCGAATTACTCATCACGTTTCCCGTGCCGATTGCGAAGAATTTTACCGAGACGGAAATTCGCGAACTTCTGGCCAAGCAGGGCTATCACAAGGTCGAAAAGCAGGACGACACTCTGGAAGTCATCCAGGACACCGTGGCGTTCACCGACAAAAACCGCGCGCGCATCGTCGAGGCGCTCGAAGCGGCGCTGAAGGTCGGCAATGGCCGCGTCGCCGTCAATGGCCGCAAATTCTCCAGCGATTTGCACTGCGCCGAATGCGACATCCACTACCGCGACCCGGTCCCGAGCCTCTTCTCATTCAATTCTCCCATCGGCGCGTGTGAGACGTGCCGCGGATTCGGCCGCACTATCGGCATCGACTACGATCTTGTCATCCCCGATGACACAAAGACGCTCGCCGCAGGCGCCATCCGGCCCTGGCAGACCGAGAGCTACGAGGAATGCCAGGACGACTTGATCAAGTACGCGAGAAAGACCGGCATCCCGACAAACGTTCCCTGGCGCGAACTCGCGGAGGCGCAGCGCAAATGGGTCATCGACGGCGTCGGCCCGTGGGAAGACCAGGTCTGGTACGGCGTGAAGCGGTTTTTCGATTGGTTGGAGACGAAGAGCTACAAGATGCACATCCGCGTCCTGCTGTCGAAGTACCGCACCTACGTCCCCTGCAAGGTCTGCGGCGGCGCGCGGCTGAAACCGGACGCGCTCCTCTGGCGCGTCAACGGCAAGACCATTCACGAGGTGGCGCTGCTGCCCATCGATCGTTGTTACGAGTTCTTCACCGATCTCAAACTGCCCGCGCCGCTCGATGAAGCCGACGATCTGTTGCTTGCCGAAATCCTCACGCGCCTCCGCTATCTCGTCGATGTCGGCCTCGGCTACCTCACGCTCGACCGCCAGTCGCGCACGCTCAGCGGCGGCGAAGTCCAGCGTGTCAATCTCACCACCGCGCTCGGCACGTCGCTCGTCAACACGCTCTACGTCCTCGACGAACCCAGCATCGGCCTGCACCCGCGCGACATCAACCGGCTCATCGGCATCCTCCACCGGCTTCGCGATGCCGGGAACACGCTACTCGTCGTCGAGCACGATCCTGATGTCATTCACGCCGCCGACCGCATTCTCGATCTCGGTCCCGGCCCCGGCGAACGCGGCGGCGAGATCGTGTTTTTTGGCCGGCAGCAGCAATTGCTCGGGGCGAAGGGCTCGTTAACGGCGCAATATCTCCGCGGAGAGAAATCCGTGACTGGGACGACCCCGCGCGCCGTCCGCTCCGGAAAGGCCGCATCGCTCAAGATTCTTGGCGCGCGTGAACACAACCTGAAAAACATCGATGTCGAGATTCCGTTGAACCAGCTCGTGTGCGTCACCGGCGTCAGCGGCTCGGGGAAGTCCACATTGATTCAGGACGTTCTCTACAACGCGCTGTGCAAACTAAAACACAAACCCGACGAGCCTGCGGGCCGTCATCGCGCCATCACCGGCCACGAGAAGATCGAGGATGTGGTCATGGTGGACCAATCACCCATTGGCCGCACCACGCGGTCGAATCCCGCCAGCTATGTCGGCGCGTTCGACACGATCCGCAAACTGTTCGCCACCGAGCCGCTCGCGAAGGAGCGCAGTTACACCGCCGGCACGTTTAGCTTCAATTCCGGCGAGGGACGTTGTCCAACCTGCGGCGGTAACGGTTTCGAGCACGTCGAAATGCAGTTCCTCAGCGACGTTTATCTGCGCTGCCCCGATTGCGATGGACGGCGATACCGGCCGGAAGTGCTGGAGGTCAGGATCAAGGGGAAATCCATCGCGGATGTTCTCGACATGACGGCCAACGAGGCGTGCGGATTCTTCGCCGCGCACCCCGAAGTGCTGCGCGCGCTCGAGCCGTTGCGCGCCGTCGGTCTCGGCTACATGAAACTCGGCCAGCCGGTCCCCACGCTCAGCGGCGGCGAAGCGCAACGGCTGAAACTCGCCGGCCATCTCGTGCAAACCACGAGCCAGCGCACGTTGTTCCTGTTCGACGAGCCGACGACGGGCCTCCACTTCGACGATATTGCCACGCTGTTACGCGCCTTCCGCCAGCTTATCGAGCGCGGCCACTCGATTGTCGTGATCGAACACAACCTCGACGTGATTCGCGCGGCGGATTGGATCATTGATCTCGGGCCGGAAGGCGGCGATGCCGGCGGCGAAATCATTTGTGTGGGCGCGCCGGACGACGTGACTAAGTGCGAACGGAGCCACACCGGCGCCGCGCTACGGGGATTGTCGGCGCTCCCGAAAATTGCCGAATCGCCGGCGATGCCTTATGCGGCAGGCGCCAACCATTCCATCCGCATCCACAATGCCCGCGAGCACAACCTCAAGAGCATCGACGTCCACGTCCCGCGCGACAAGTTCACCGTCATCACGGGCATCAGCGGCAGCGGCAAAAGCACGCTGGCATTCGACATTCTATTCGCCGAAGGCCAGCGCCGTTATCTTGAATCGCTGAACGCCTACGCGCGGCAGTTTGTTCAGCCGGCCTCGCGTCCCGACGTGGACGCAATTTTCGGGATTCCGCCGACCGTCGCCATCGAACAGCGGACCAGCCGCGGCGGACGCAAGAGCACGGTCGCGACCGTGACGGAGATTTACCATTTCCTGCGGTTGCTGTTCGTGAAGCTCGGCACGCAATACTGCCCGGACTGCGACATTCCGATCCAGCCCCAGACCCGTGAGATGATCCTGGCGAAGTTGGGGAAGAATTATCGCGGCCAGCGCATCGAATTGTTCGCGCCGTTGATCGTCGCTCGCAAAGGTTATTACACGGACCTGGCGCAATGGGCGTTGCGAAAAGGGTTTGCCCTCTTGCGCGTCGACGGTGAATTCCTACCGACCGCCAACTGGCCGCGGCTCGACCGATTCAAAGAGCACAATATCGAGTTGCCCGTCGGCGCGTGCGAGGTCTCGCCGAAACGGGAGCGGCAACTCGGCGAACTTCTCGATGTCGCGTTGGAATTTGGGAAGGGGCTGGTCATTGTCTCGTCTCCTGGCAAGCCGGGGGAGAAATTGTTTTCCACCCGGCGGGCGTGCCCGAAATGCAGCCGCAGTTTCGAGGAACTCGACCCGCGTTTGTTCTCGTTCAACTCGAAACACGGTTGGTGTTCGCGATGTTATGGCACGGGATTGCTATTCACCGGGTTCACCGAGGAGCACACGGGCGACGAAATCTGGTGGAATGATTGGTTTGAGGGACAGGAACGACCCTGCCCCGCGTGCCACGGGCAGCGTCTGCGTCCCGAGGCGCTGGCGGTCAAGTTCCAGGACAGGAACATCACGACGATGACCGCGTGGTCGGTCACCGAAGCCGAGCGCCATTTCCGCGAGTCGAAGCTGCGCGGACGCGACGCCGAAATCGCACGCGACATCGTCGCCGAATTGCAGTCGCGCCTGCGGTTCCTCGACAAGGTCGGGTTGTCGTATCTCTCACTCGACCGGGCCGCGCCGACGTTGAGCGGCGGCGAAGCGCAACGGATTCGGCTCGCGTCCCAACTCGGCTCCAATTTGCGCGGGGTCTGTTACATCCTCGACGAACCGACCATCGGCCTGCATCCGCGCGACAACCTGATGCTGCTCGACACGCTGCACGAACTCGAAGCCAAGGGCAATACCGTGGTCGTCGTCGAGCACGATGAAGACACGATTCGCCGCGCCGAGCACATCATCGATCTCGGTCCTGGCGCCGGCTCGGATGGCGGGCGATTGGTGGCCGAGGGCACGATCAAGGAGATTGTGCGATGCGAGGAGTCGCTGACGGGCAAGCTGCTGCGCGAACCGTTGCGGCATCCGCTTCACAAAGCTCCGCGCAAGTCTGGCGGCAAGGCCGTGGAGATCGTCGGCGCCACTCTCCACAATTTGAAAAATGTCCGCGTGAAAATCCCGTTGCAACGGCTCGTCTGCGTGTCGGGCGTGAGCGGCAGCGGCAAGAGCACGCTTGTTCGGAACGTCTTACATGAGAACCTGAAGGTTCTTGTCGGGAAGTCGTATGCCAGGGGACTTCCGCAGAATCAGTTGAAGGGCTGCGAGCAGATTCACGGCGTGGAACATGTCGCGCGCGTGCTGGAAGTGGATCAGGCGCCCATTGGCAAAACGCCGCGCTCGTGCCCGGCGACGTACGTGGGATTTTGGGATGAGATCCGCAAGCTGTTTGCCAACACCACCGAAGCCAAGATGCGCGGGTATTTGCCATCCCGGTTCTCCTTCAACGTCGCCAGCGGTCGCTGCCCGGAATGCGAAGGCCAGGGGCGGAAAAAGATCGAGATGAGCTTTTTGCCCGATGTATCGGTCACGTGCGACGCGTGTCGCGGGAAACGGTTCACGCCCGAGACGCTCGCGGTGCGGTTCAAGGACAAATCCATTGGCGACGTGCTGGCGATGAGCGTCGATGAAGCGGTGGAGTTTTTCGCGGCGCATCGGCAAATTCATCACGGCTTGAAGCTGCTCCAGGAGGTCGGGCTCGGCTATCTCACGCTCGGCCAGCAAAGTCCGACGCTCAGCGGCGGCGAAGCGCAACGGATCAAGCTGGTGACGGAGTTGGCGAAGGCCCGGGGACCGAGGACCGAAAACCGAGGACGGAAGACCGAAGAGGACGGACAGAATTCCGGTCGGTCGTCTGCCGTCCGTCATCCGCCGTCGACTGTGTACGTCCTCGACGAACCGACCATCGGCCTGCACATGGCGGATGTCGAGAAACTGATCCGTGTGCTGCATCGCCTCGTCGATGCCGGCAACACGGTCGTCATCATCGAGCACAATCTCGACATCATCGCCGAAGCCGACTGGATTATTGATCTCGGCCCCGAAGGCGGCGACGCCGGCGGCCGCATCGTCGCCCAAGGCACCCCGGAACAGGTCATCAAGACCAGTTCATACACGGCGAAGTTTCTGAGGGAGTTCTTGAAGGAGCGGCGGCGGTAAGGAGAGACAGCGGCGTGAAGGTTACTTTGTAGCCCACTTGGCTACCCGTTCGCGGACTGTCTCGATGGGCACGCCCTGGCCGGCATCCAGTTCGGCAGCGGCCTTGTCGAGGGAAGCCAACAACACCGCTTCCTCCTTGTTGGAAAGAATCGGCTTCTCACGCGATTGCAACCAAGCCGTCAACGTCGCTTGATCCTCTTGCGGCAGCCGTTCGATGGCCTTCTGAATGTGGGCGGCCTTGCTCATCGCGATGAATATAGCGTCTCGCCTCATTCGGTCAGTGTTTATCGGTTGATACAGGCACAATTTCCACCTGCAACGGTTTGACAGGAATTGCAGGGGCGGCAATCTTCGCAATGAGCAGAAAGACAAGTCCGCAGGCGAACAGGATGAATCTATACCGGTACGCCCGGTCTGACGCTCGTTCTAGGGGTTCTAGTTGCTTGCTTTGTGTAGTGAGGTTTTGGCGCCTCAATTTGATTTCGGCTCGCATGTCTTCGGCACTCCGAAACCCCGTGTCCGCATCCTCTGCGCCGTTTGGAAATTTCTGGAGAGCCTCTAGCAATGTGGTGATACGGTACTGCTCTGCGACCCTGTGGAATCCAATGCTCGATTGCAGGAAAGCGATGCTGAGTCTCTTGTATGAAAACCAGAAGGAGCCTGCAAGGAGGAAAAGCGCAAACGGTTCAATGAGGGCGACGAAGGAATCGTAGTTCCGTGGAGTGTAATGTTGGATGCAATATGCCAGCACGACTCCAACAAGACCCGTCAAGTAATAATCAAACTTTTGGCTGACCTCAGCCGCCGTCTTGTGGGCGTGTAGATAATGCTCCTCATCGCTCATCGTGGGCGGCATCCTACTGCTGACCGAATACCGTTTGCAAGCCGAGTCCGCCGGGAAGCGACACGCCTTCGCGTGCCTGTCGCAACTCTTTCGCGGCGAGAACACACCCCGACATCGGTTGTCAGGGCTACAAGTCAGGCAACGGACCGCGAAAACGTTTCGCGGCTACAATTCAGTTTCGCGGCTACAATGCTTATCGCTACGCGATTATTCTTCTGGACACGGTCGGGCGATGGTGGTAGGGTCGGCGCCGTTGTTTGTTCTTTGACAACTGAACGAGATGGTTGGTACCCCCCTTCCGTGGTGCCAAGGGAAGCCCGGCTGGCAAAAAGGGGTGTTTTTGCGAAACGAACCCACCGTTTTTGGCGCGAAGTTGTGCGTTGAAGTATCTATTGGACAATATGTTGCAGATTTCCAAAATGCGAATTTTCGGTGGGTTCGTTTCCATCAAAATGGGTTCGGTCGGGTCTGTTTGCGTCGATTTTGGGCGTTAAAACAGCGCGAAAACACCCTGTTTTTGGGTAACGAAGCCAAGCTGGCCGAGGCCGGGGCCGATATCTATGGATGATAACAGCGCCGTGTGATGGCACGCGGCCTACAACGCCGCGCGGGAAAGTCTGGGAACGCCGCGTCAGGGGACGCGGCCTACAACACCGCGCGGGAACGGATCGCAGTGACGGATCAGGGGAGCAGCAGCTTCCGCACGTCGTCGTAATTACGGGCGACATGATCGGCGCGGGAGAGTTGTTCCGGCGAGAGGCTGGTGGTGATGCCGATGCAGGTCATCCCGGCCATTTTGGCAGCTTGGACGCCGTGGGTGCTGTCCTCGATGACGCAGCAGGTCGATGGCCGAACGCCCAGTTTTCGGGCGGTCGTGAAATAGACTTCGGGATCGGGTTTCGGAAAGCGGACATCTTCGCGGGCGACGATGACGTGGAAGTGCGGACCCAGCCCCGAAATCTCCATCACGACATCGGCGACGTGATGGGAGGAACTGGTGGCCACGGCAAGCTGGTAGCGCCGGGCGAGTTCGGGAATCAGTTCGTGCAATTCTTTGAAGACGGGCCGGCGTTCGCGCAGGTAGCCGAGGAAGTATTTCAGTTTGCGGGCGGACAGGTCCTCGAGTTCGTTCGGCAGATGGTGTTTGTCGATGAAGTCGCGCAACAACGCGCCATCGGAACGCCCGTAGTACTCGTGAAAGACGATGCCGTGATCGTGTTTCTTGCCGAGTTCCGCGAACAACGTCTCGAAGGCTTTCTGGTGGAGCGGCTCGCTGTCAACGATCACGCCGTCCATGTCGAAGATGATGGCGGAGAACTTCTTCACCCGCGGAACACCCGCACCTGGAGCGAGTCGGGGCGCAGAAACCAGCTCAGCAGGAGGCTGATGATGCTGATCACCAGCGCGCCGCCCATTGCGGTCCAAAACGTATCGATGTGGAACGCCGGAATCAGCCAACTGACGAGCTCGAGCATCGCGGCGTTGATGACGATGGTGAACAGGCCGAGCGACAGGATGTTGATCGGCAGCGTCAGGATGACGACCAACGGGCGCAGGTAGGTATTGATCAACGCCAGCACGACGGACGTGGCGATCAGGGTCTGATTGTTATCGAGCCGGATGCCCTTGAAGATGGACGTGGCGACGAGCAGCGCGAGCGCGTTGATGCCGAACTTGGTGAGGAGGATGAGAAGCCGGTAAAGCATGGCGGCACGGGCGGCGAATCACAGCTTCCACTTGATCGAGCAACCGATCGCGTGGGTGACCGGGTTGGCGACCTTCTTGTGGGCGAGCACGGCGTCGAGGGCGGCGCGCAGGTCGTGGGAGTGCGCCTTGTCAGGATGCTGCCAGTTGTCGTCGATGCGCCCGATGTAGCGCACTTCGTGTTTGGCGTTGAGCACGAAGACCTCGGGGGTGTATTCCGCGCCGTAGGAATGGGCGACCCGCTGGCCCTCGTCGCGCAGGTAGGGAAAGTTGAATTGTTTCTTTTTCGAGCGCCGGACCATGTTGTCAAAGCTGTCCTCGGGATAGCCGGCTTCGTCGTTGGGATTGATGCCGACCAGTTGCACGCCCTTGGCGGCGTAGTCGCGCTGGATGCTGATCAGCCGGTCCTCGTAGGCCTGCGCGTAGGGACAATGGTTGCAGGTGAAGATCACGACCACGACCTTCTTGTCCTTGAATGAATTCAGGGAGTAGTCCTTGCCGTCCACTCCCGGGAGAGAGAAATCCGGCGCGCGCTGGCCGATTTCGATTTTCTTCATCGTCTTTCCTGATCCCCTGTGTCCCACCCGTTGTTCCGTCGTTCAGCGACCATGACACCGTAAAGCCTATGCAGCGCGCCCGCAAACGTCAAGGCCTTGTTCGCAGGGCCATGAAAGTGGTTGAGCGACGCATCCCTTTCTGCTAGACAAAACACGCATGCGTGAAAACACGACAGCCTCACGATTGAGCTGATTGCCGGTTTCACCGAGGATCGGTTGACGATGGAACGACTTCCACAACGCGCCGCGCAACAATTGCGCGCGAACGCACGGATGATTGCGACGCATCGCGTCACCATCGGCCTGGATGGGTTTGTGGACGAGATCATCAGTGTCGTCGACAAACGCGAGTCCGCGGAAAAATTCACGCGGGTGCCGACGCTCGCGGCCTTCGGAGCGCGGGTCAGCGCCGCAGCCGGCCAGAGCACGAACGCCGAGTTGGTCGTCGAACGCGTCAAACTGGGCGGCAACGGCCCGATCATGGCCAACGCCCTGGCCGTGTTCGGCGCCCGGGTGACCTGCATTGGCAATCTCGGGTATCCGAAGCTCCATCCCGTGTTTTCCGAATTCGCCAAGCGCGCCGTGGTGTATAGCATCGCCGAGCCCGGGCACACGGACGCGCTGGAGTTCGACGATGGCAAGATCATGTTGGGCAAACACGCGTCGCTGGGCGACGTCAACTGGGCGAATCTGGTCGAGCGGATCGGCCGCAAAACGCTCGTCGATTCGTTCGTGAACGCGAGTCTGGTTGGACTCGAGAGCTGGACGCAGTTGCCACACATGAGCGACATCTGGGAGCACGTGCTGGCCGAGATCTGCCCGAACATGCCCGCGCAGCCGCGACACACGTTCTTCTTCGACCTCGCTGACCCCGAAAAACGCGAAGCCCGGGACATCCGGCACGCCCTCGAACTGATTGGTCGGTTCCAGAAGCATTTCGATGTGTACCTTGGCCTGAACGAGAAGGAGTCATTCGAGATCGGCGCGGTGCTCGGCTACCAGGGCGGGCACGACGGTGAATCGGCGATCAAGGCGGTGGCAAAATTCATCCATGACAAAATCAGGATTTCGGGCGTTGTGGCACACGCACGCGCTTACGCCGTCGCCGCGTCCGCGGACGGCATCGTCAAGGCGGACGGGCCATTCATTGAAAAACCGCTGATCAGCACCGGCGCGGGCGACCACTTTAATGCGGGATTCTGCCTCGGCAAACTGGTCGGCGCGGACAACGAAATCTCACTACAGATCGGCGTGGGCACGTCCGGGTATTACGTGCGCACAGCCCACAGCCCCAACGCCATGGAACTGGCAGACTTCATGCATTCACTCTAGCCATGCACAAGTTGATCGCTGACAACAAGGATGTCTACGGATTGTTTTTGATCCTTGGTGTGACGTTCGTCGCCAATGTCCTGGTGCACTGGATTGTCATTTGCCCCGCCCTCTACCGGCGCGGCGCGCGTTTTCCAACAGGTTTATTGTTCTGGCGTGTGTTCGCCGAATTGCGCCGGTACAAGGAAGTCATGATGGCCCTTGCCAAGCCGTTCACGCCGTACTACCTCGACTTCATCCTCACCTGGTTCAATCTGTTGCTCGCCTTCGGCACGGCCCTGCGCTTGCTGTGGTTGCAATCACATCCGATCCCGTATTAACGTCCACGTCGTCCGCGACCGCGAACCGCCTCACCAGTCCTCGGCCCCCGTTGGCAACGCGCCTCTCGCGGAATCGGTTTGGGTCTTGCGGCTCGCGAGTGCCGTCTGCTATTTTGCGCACACGCCATGAGCACCCGTGTCAGATTCGCGCCCAGTCCCACTGGTTTTCTGCACATTGGGAGCGTGCGGACCGCCCTGTTCAACTGGCTGTACGCCCGCCACACGGGCGGCGCCTTCGTCCTGCGCATCGAGGACACCGATGCCGCGCGCAATACCGAACAATCCTTGCGCACCATTCTCGACGGGTTGCGGTGGCTGGGGCTGGATTGGGACGAAGGCCCGGAGAAAGGCGGCGGGTTCGGTCCGTACTTTCAATCGCAACGCGCCGACATCTACCGGCGGCGCATCCAGGAATTGAAGGACAAGGGCCTGGCATACGAGCGCGACGGCGCAGTCCGCTTCAAGATGTCGCGCCAGCCGATCGAAGTGCCCGACCTCATCGCGGGCAGCGTGGTGCGTCCGCTCAACGAAACCGAGATGCTCGACCCCGATTTCGTGATCGTCCGCAGCGACGGCAATCCCGTGTTTCACCTGGTCAATGTGGTCGACGATATCGAAATGAAGATCACGCATGTCATCCGCGGCGAGGATCATCTCTCGAACACGCCCAAGCACATCGCGTTGTTCCGCGCGTTCGGCGTCGAGCCGCCGAACTACGCGCACATCCCCATGATTCTCAATCCCGACGGCACGAAGATGAGCAAGAGCGATCCCGACCCCGCCAAGGCCCGGCTCGCGTCGCTCCAGACCTACGTCGAGGACGGGTTCGTGCCGGAAGCTGTGCGCAATTACCTCTGCCTGCTCGGCTGGTCGCCGAAGGACAATCGCGAGGTCCTGCCGATCGACGATGTCATCAAGCTTTTCGATCTGCCGCAAATCCTGCGAAACAACGCCCGGTTCGATTCTTCGAAATTAACGTGGATGAACGGCGAATATATTCGCGCCATGTCGTCGGACCGCTTTATGGAATTGGCGCGGTCGTTCCTGAAATTCGAGGGCGAGCCTCCCGCCGAGCCGTATGTGCGGACCGTGCTCGGCCTCGTGAAGGAGAAGGTCAAGCTCCTGAAAGAGTTGCCATCCTGGACGACCTACTTTTTCAGCGAGGATTACCCGTTCGATCCCGAGGCGGTCAAGAAGTCGTGTAGCGGTCCGCACACGAGCGAGCGGCTTACGAAACTCGCCGGAAAATTTGAGGGGACAAACCCGTGGAACGCCGCGGGCCTGGAAACGGCCTTGAAATCGCTCGCGACGGAGATCGGGGTCAAGACCGGCGAACTCATTCATCCGTGCCGCGTGGCTGTCAGCGGCAAATCAGCCGGCCCGTCGCTGTATCACCTGCTGGACGTGCTGGGCCGCGACCGCGTACTTGTGCGGTTGCGTCGCGCCGCCGGGAAATTCCGTAGTGTTATATGATGATCCGATTTTTCCATTTCCTCTCCCCTTGGGGGAGAGGATTAAGGTGAGGGGTTTAGCAGCCGTTGAAGACACAACATGAACCGCTCGTCAAAGCGCTCCGTCGTCATCCGACGGATGCGGAGAAGAAGTTGTGGCAACATCTACGAAACCGTCAGATCTCGGGAGCAAAGTTTCGCCGCCAACAGTCGTTTGGGCCATACGTTCTGGATTTTTATTGCCCCGAATCAAGGTTGGCCATTGAGTTGGATGGCGGACAGCATGGCGAGACGAGCGGAGTTGCGCGAGACAAGCAGCGGGACGAGTATCTCAGGCATGAAGGTGTGACAGTTCTGCGATTTTGGAACAATCAGCTTTTTCACGAGTTCGAAGGGGTTATCGAGATGATCTGTACAACTTTGGAAAGCCGTACCCCTCACCCGAACCCTCTCCCCCAAGGGGAGAGGGGCTCACAAAAACATACGTGTCCGACCAATCCATTGCACCGCCCATGACGCTTCCGAACAAAATCACGCTCGCGCGCATCTTCATGATCCCGGTATTCGTGTGGCTCACGCTGGACTACATCCGCGACTACCAGAAGGACCAAGAACGGGAATGGGAGCGCGGCCTGGCGTGCACGGTCTTTGCCATCGCCGCGATCTCTGACGCGGTGGATGGTTACATCGCGCGCCGGTACCATCAAAAGAGCGAACTGGGCATTATTCTCGATCCGCTGGCGGACAAGGCGTTGCTCATTTCCGCGCTGATTCTCTTGAGCGTCCGGTTCAAGGACGGCACGCCATTCGATCTGCTGCCGTTGTGGTTTCCCGTGCTGGTGATCAGCCGCGACCTGATGTTGCTGGGCGGGTGTGTGCTGATTCACATGCTGGCGGGCCGCGTGATCGCGCGACCACGCATTGTCGGCAAATGCGCGACGTTTTTCCAGATGATCGCGCTCGGCTGGGTGCTGTTGAAGGTCGAGCGCCCGTCCTACCTGTGGCCCCTGTATGCCGCCGGATTCTTCACGCTCGTGTCCGGCGTCTGGTACTTGTTCGACGGCATCAAACAACTCAGCGTCCACGAGCAGAAGAAGTAGCGGGACCGGGCTGCGGCGCGCGCTCATGGGTCACAACCGTGACGGTTGACCGCGAGTTTCGGGCAGAAAACCTGCTCCTATCATCCCGCGTGAAGCGAATATTGCTTGCTGGCTTGTGTTTCGTGACGGCTGTCGGGGCCCGAGCGGACGTGGTCGAATTCCAGAACGGCACGAAGACCGAGTGTCATGTCCTCAGCCTGTTCAACCAGACGCTGGAGATCGCGGACAAGGACGGCAGCGTCTCCCACGTCAATTTCCAGCAGGTCAAGCGGATCAATTTCAATTCCAAGACCGCCGCAATCACCACGCGTGACCACCTGATTTTCAGCGGACGGTTGTTGAATCTCGAAGATGGCCTGTTCGCGTTGGCGGCCCCGACGGGCGTCAAACAACTCATTGCCGCTACCGAGGTGACTGATCTCACGGTCAGCAGCGAGTCCGTCGACGAGCCCCCTAGGCCGCCCGTTGCCCGGCCCAAACCCGTGGCTCTTCCCGCAACCGCTTCCCGTTCTCCCGCGAGGGGATCCATTCAGCCGGAGCGCGGCAAGATAACCATTGTCGATTTCTACGCCGATTGGTGCGGCCCGTGCCGAAAGATCGGCCCGGTCCTGGAAAAGATTGCGGCAGGCAATCCTGACATCGTCCTGCAAAAGGTGAACATTGATAAACACCACGACCTCGCGCAGGAATACCATGTCACCGCCATTCCGCACATCATCATCTACAACAAAGAAGGCGACGTCGTCGACACCGTCGTCGGCGCCAACGAATCCCTCGTCCGTCAAGACATCGCCGACGCCGGCGGCAGCCGTTAATGTTCTGTCACACTTCATTTAACGGGCTGCCCCTCACCTTAATCCTCTCCCCCACGCGGGGAGAGGAGACGAAGTGCGTTCCCCTCTCCCGTTTCAAGGGAGAGGGCGTGCCCGCCGTAGCCTGCAGTTTGGCGAAGGCGGGTCAGGGTGAGGGTTCATTTTCCCACCCTGCCCACCCATCACATCAAGAGTGTCGCAGCACTAGAAGCGATTCATCCGGTGCGCGGTCAACTCGCGATTGCCGACGCTTGACCTGCCGAACAACCGCGTAGGAGGAATTCCACCGCCGGCCAGTGAACCCTTCCGCTCCTCACCAGCAGGGCGGTGAAAAACATGCTGAATTCGGAAAAACAGCCTCTGCAACAGCTTGATTAGCAAGGGTCGATTTTCTGCAAAATGACTTTTTCAACGGCCTGTTAGACAACTGTTGCCTCGGATGATACATGGCACTACCATGTATCATCTATGAAGAGGGGACGAATATGCGAGGATCCTGGCGGCGGGGATGTATGATTTGATTGTGCTCGACGTGTTGCGGGACGGGCCGAACTACGGCTATGGCATCCGGAAACGCATCTTCGAAGCGTATCTGCCGAACCGATTCCGATGTTGGGGAGTATTCGTGCCGTGAGTTAAGGGTCGACCCTCACGACCAGAGGAGTCAACCTCCCGTCCACGAGCACACCAGGTGTTTCTCCTGGAAGCACTTACACGAGCGTCCCACACTCTTGAGTGTGAGTTCCGGGCAGAGAATCTGCTCTGAATCTGACTCATGAACCGAATACTGCTAGCCGGCTTGTGTTTCACGGCCCTCGTCGGCGCCCGAGCGGACGTGATCGAGTTCCAAGATGGTACGAAGACCGAATGCCGCGTTCTTGGTCTTCTCAATCAGCGCCTGGAGTATGCCAATAAAGATGGCTCCATCACCCATGTCGGTTTCCAACAGGTCACCCATATCGATTTCGACGGCAAGACCGCGATGCTCACCACCGGCGGTCGCGTCACTCTGAACGGTCAACTGCTGCTCTTCGATGACGGAAAGTTCACCCTAACCACAACGAATGGCCTGATGTTCGTCGCCGCCTCGGACGTGACCGACTTCACCGTCAGTGACCAACACCAGGCCCCGCCACGTCCGCGTCGTCCGCACCTCGCCACTTACAAAGCCCCCGATTCACACTTTATCGAAAAGGACACCATCAATCCCGATCTCGGGAAAATCACGGTCGTCCTCTTCTATGCGGACCGGTCCGGTCCCTGCCGATTTCTTCAGTCGTGTCTGGAGAAACTCGCGGAAACGAATTCCGATGTTGTTATCCAGAAGGTCAACATCTACAAACAACCCGATCTCGCCAGGCAGTATCGTGTCGGCGCCGTCCCACAAGTCATCGTTTATGACGGAAAATGCGCTCGGGTGGCCACCCTCATCGGCGACGATGAAAGCCGCATCCTTAGCGCCGTCCAACGCGCCCGCAACAGCTAGGGCGCCAACCACCCCGACGGGCTGCACGATCGCCGAGGCGCGTCCGATGCTCGGGAGTGTTTCTGTCATGAGTCAAAAGTCGACCCTGACAATCGTACGAGCCGAAGGCTAGACGCAGCCATGCCGTTCCGGCTGCAACCCTGCGACTACCGGTTTTGTCCGTCGCTCCGAGGATGAAACATCCACCGCCAGCCAGTGAACCACTACGCTCTTGATCAGAAGCTGTTGCCTTACATGATACATGGCACTACGATGTATCATCTATGAAGCGGGATGAATATGCGAGGAACCTGGCGGCGGGGACGTATGATTTGATTGTGCTCGACGTGTTGCGGGACGGGCCAAACTACGGCTATGGCATCCGGAAACGGATCTTCGAGCAATCGAAGGGCACGTTGAACTGGCAGGATGGCACGATTTACCCCGTCCTTCGGCACCTGGAGGAACAGGGCTTCGTGATAGGCCGGTGGAAAGGGCCGAAGGAGGGTCGCCAGCGCCGCTACTACCGGCTCACGCCGCGCGGTCAACGGGTTTGGCAGCAGCAGCGCCGTCAGTGGACCGCCTTCACCCGCGCGATCAACGCCCTGCTGAATCCCCCATCCCGACACTCGCCGAATCGGTGATCGGCGATACATGGTAGTGCCATGTATCAGGCTGGCGGTGGCGATGGGTCACGCGAAGACACTTGTCGGGAAACACCTGGGTTGCGGTTCTTGAAGTTTGCCACGTCCCACGTGGTTCACCGCACCCAACATGATTGGGGACGTTTCGTGCGGGCTTTCCGCCGCCCATCTGTAAATTGTAAAGCTCCGACTCCTGTTGCGACCTTGCTCGTACGCTCAGTATTTCGGCGACATCCCACAGCCCAAATAGCTTGGGGATTATCGCATTTCCTCAAGATAGCGGCTAACTTCGACCGGCAACCGATGTGATGCGTCAGGGTTTGCCCAAAGAAAGTTTGGGGTTCTAGCCGAAAGGACACCATGCTCCAAGTACACGACAGCAGTTAAGCCCTGCCAATGCGGTAACAACTGTGCAGAATCCTTGCCCGTCCTTTCTAGCAGGAACACATCGTTGCGCTTTCGGAATATCTCTCCGAGCGAATCCAAGCCCATTTGCATTTCTTGATAGGCGAGAGCCAAGCTGCTGACCTTAAAAAGTAGCACATTTGGAATAGACGGCATGAACTGCGTCAGCTTGTCGAGTGTCAGGCTTCCGAATTTCTCACACTCTTTTCCAGAGGAAAGCACTGGAGCACAATGACCGGAAAGACCTGTTGAATCAGACGGCCCGCGATTGCTAGATCTGAAAAGCGTGAGTCTTAGCAGGTCGTCAAAGTTTGGAACTCGGAAGTTACAGGGAATCTCGAGAGGCAAACTGGAATCGTTGGCCTTAATCGTCTGAACGCAAAAGGCGACAATTTCGTCTGCAGCTGGTTCCAGTCTATCCATAATTGCGACATTCCCATCCATCGTCGTTACTTCAAGAGAGAACCATAAACTGGAGGGGGTTCGTCGGATGCGATCGCACGCTTCGCTGTGCCACTTGTTCAAGCGACCCTCGAACTTAGGTGATTCGCGGATGCGTTTCACTTCGACGTTAAAACCTACCTGCCCGCAGAATGACGCGGTGATGTCTGGGCCCCGGTGGCTTTTGTCACTCTTATACTTTTCGTAAGTCAGCGAAAAGCGATCATCGAGCAAAAGTAGGTACGCGACCTTGAGTTCCGCGGCTACATCCTCAATGTCCTCTTCATCCTTGGTCTTTCGGAACTTTCGAAATTTCTCTCGAATCTTGTCGCGATTGGCGGAGGCGAAATCTCTAAAGCGTGGGCAGTGTGCGAATTTTCCCCGAAGATAGGCAGCTGCTGCGGCCGGCATGTCTTTTTCCGCGATGTAGTCAGCTAGCTCCTCGTCGGTCATTGTCCCCGCTTCCCCTCAATCTTCGCCCAAGTGTCCTTCAGGGTGATGGTGCGGTTGAAGACGGGCTTGTGGTCACTGGGGCGGGGCGAGTCCATCTTGGAGTCGGGATCGAGGGTGAAGTAGCCGAGACGTTCGAATTGGTAGCGGACTTTTCCCGTGGCGTCGATGAGGCTGGGTTCGCATTTGGCGGTGACGACTTCGAGGCTGTGTGGGTTGAGGTGGGCCTTGAAATCGCCTCCTGCATCCGGCTCGGCGACGGTGAACAGGCGGTCATAGAGACGGGCTTCAGCGTCGATGGCGTGGGCGGCCGACACCCAATGGATCGTGCCCTTGATTTTCCGCGAAGAAGTCGGCCCGCCGGTCTTGCTGCCGAGATCGGCGGTGCACCGGAGTTCGACGACGTTCCCGCCGGCGTCCTTGATGACCTCGTCGCACTTGATGATGTAGGCGTACTTTAAGCGCACTTCGCCGCCAGGCTTCAATCGGAAAAACTTCGGCGGCGGATTCTCCATGAAATCGTCCTGCTCGATGTACAACGTGTTGCCGAACGGGACCTTGCGCGTGCCGGTGGTCGGGTCTTCGGGATTGTTGACCGCGTCGAGTTCCTCGTAGTGATGCGGGTCGAGATTGGTGATGACCACCTTGAGCGGACGCAACACGGCGAGCCGGCGCAGGGCGCGCTTGTTGAGGTCCTCGCGGATGGCGTGGTCGAACACGGCCATGTCGGTCACGCTGTTGAATTTCGTGACGCCGACGCCAATCGCGAACGCGCGCACCGCCTCGGCCGGCACGCCGCGCCGGCGAATCCCGCTGATGGTCGGCATCCGCGGGTCGTCCCAGCCCGAGACGACCTTGTCGTTCACGAGCTGGATCAGTTTGCGCTTGGAGACGATGGTGTACGTGGGAATCAGCTTGGCGAACTCGTACTGGTGCGGCAACGGACGCGGCAGGTCGAGGTTTTCGAGGATCCAGTCGTAGAGCGGACGGTGCACCTCGAACTCGAGCGTGCAGATGCTGTGCGTGACGCCCTCGATGTAATCGCTCAGGCAATGCGCGTAATCGTACATCGCGTAGATGCACCATTTATCGCCCGTGTGATGGTGCGCCGTGTGGCGGATGCGGTACAACACGGGGTCGCGCATCCAGATGTTGGGCGCCGCCATGTCGATCTTCGCGCGAAGCGTGCGTTTGCCGTCGGGAAACTCGCCCTTCTTCATCCGCACGAACAAATCCAGGTTCTCGTCGACGGACCGATTCCGAAACGGGCTGTCCGTGCCCGGCTTGTCCGGCGCGCCGCGATAGCGATCCGTGTCCTCGGGTGACAGATCGCACACGTACGCCTTGCCTTTCCGGATCAGCTCGATCGCCCACACGTACAACTGGTCGAAATAATCCGACGCGTAAAACGTCTCCAGCTTCTCGCTCTTCGGAGCCGACCTCGGGTTCACCGCGCCGAGATAGAAATCCGGTTTGCCGTCGATGGCCTGCGGTTCGGGCGTCTTGCCCGCAGGCTTGAATCCCAGCTTGTCATCCGCCCAGCCGTCAATCAGCCACTCGACATCCTGGATAATGGAATCAACGTACTCGACGTCTTCCTTGGTCGGGTTCGTGTCGTCCATGCGCAGGTTGCATTGTCCGTTGAACTCGCGGGCGATGCCGAAATTGAGGCAGATCGATTTCGCGTGGCCGATGTGCAGATAGCCGTTCGGCTCCGGCGGAAAGCGCGTGACGATCTTCGGATATTTCCCCGCGGCCACGTGCTCGTGGACGATGTCGCGGATGAAATCAGACGGTGGCGGCGTAGTTGTTTCGTTTGACATAGAAAAAATGCGGGGGCAGCCCACTGTGGCTGCCCCGTGCCATGCAATTATCGGCAGGCACGGGCCCGCCCTGGTGAATCAGGCGGCGGTCAATTCCTTGACAGCCTTGTCGCGAACGGGTTGATCGGCGCAACGGTTCGGGTCGGCCAGCCCGGAGTCGAGGCGCGACTTCCGCGTGGCGTAATCCCCGCGTTCATCCTTCAAAATGACCCACGGATCGACCGTGTCCTGTTTGCCGGCGGCGATTTTGCCGGTCAATTCTTCATTGGCCATGCTGGTGTGCGAGCCGAAATCGCTTGGATAAACAACCTTCTGCTCTTTTTTGCCGCCCGCCTTGTCGTCCTTCGGCTTCGGGCGTGCGCTCGTCGTGCCTACTTTGGGTGCTGTTGCTGTTGCCATACAATGTGTCTCCTGAATCGTCTTTGGTGTAAGGGGAGTGAGTGTAACCACCTGCGCGCGCCATCGTCAAGCTTCGCGACACACACAAAAAGCCCCGAGGTGACCCTCGGGGCTTCCTGTGTGTGTGTAGGGGCTCCGTGGATCAGGAGCATCCCATGGAGTTGCCGCAGTTAAGGCACTTGTAGCAGGCGCCGTTGCGCACGGTAATCGCCCCGCACGTGTCGCACGCGGGCGCGTCCTGCATGAAGTGCTCGACGGTCCGGCTGAGCCTCTGCACGGCGGTCATCGCGCCGTGGTTCCCCGTCGGCCGGGCCGGTGCTTCCTCGGTCTGCGCGAGTTCAACGACGGGTTTGTTGACAGCTTTTCGCTCCTGTTCCGCGACCTCTTTGAGCGGCAGTTCGGATTGCCCGGCGTTCGGCGAATTGGCCTCGCGATAACCGGGGATGAACTGGCACCCGAACCAACGGAACAGGTAATCGCTGATGGATTTGGCGATCGGGATATCGGGATTCTTGGTGAACCCGCTCGGCTCGAAGCGCTGGTGGGCGAACTTGTTGACGAGCGTTTCCAGCGGGACGCCGTACTGGAGGGAGAGACTGACGAGCGTGCCGATGGTGTCCATCAACCCGCCGATGGTCGAACCTTCCTTGGCCATGGTGATGAACAACTCGCCGGGCGTGCCGTCGTCGAACAGTCCGACGGTGATGTAGCCTTCGTGGCCGGCGATGTCGAACTTGTGGGTAATGGCTTTGCGGGTGTCGGGCAGGCGATGCCGCGCGGGCGTGCCGAGCCGGGCGCGCAACTGTCCGACCTCGTCTTGAAGTTGGACGATGCGCGATTGGAAGGAGTCCGCCTGTTTCGCCGCGGTCTCGGCGGGTGTTGACCCGTTGTTCTTCGAGGTATTGAGCGGCTGCGATCGCTTGGAGCCGTCCCGATAAATTGCCACGGCCTTGAGGCCGAGCCTCCAGCCCTCGACGTAGCTCTGCATGATGTCCTCGACGGTGGACTCCTGCGGCATGTTCACCGTCTTGGAAATCGCCCCGCTGAGGAACGGCTGCGCGGCGGCCATCATCTTGAGGTGGGCCATGTACTGGATGCTGCGCCGGCCCTTGGCGGGCTTGAACGCGCAGTCGAACACGGCAACGTGTTTTTCCTGCAGGTGCGGCGCGCCTTCGATCATGTCGTTCTCGTCGATGTACTTGACGATGTCGGTGATTTGCGGTTCGGTGTAGCCGAGTTTGCGCAACGCCATCGGCACGGTGCGATTGACGATCTTCAACATGCCGCCGCCGGCGAGCAATTTGTATTTCACCAGCGCGATGTCGGGTTCGACGCCCGTGGTATCGCAATCCATCATGAACGCGATGGTGCCGGTGGGCGCGAGGACGGTGACCTGCGAATTGCGATAGCCGAACCGCCGGCCGAGCTCGACGGCCTCATCGCCGCACCGCTGCGCCGCGCTCCGCAGGTAATCGGGGCAACTCGGGTGAATGCGTTTCACCGCATCGCGGTGCATTTCCATGACCTGCAACATCGGCTCGCGGTTCTTCGCGAAACCCTCGAACGTGCCGATTTTCTCCGCGATGCGGGCTGACTGCGTGTAGGAATGCAGATGCATGATCGCGGTGATCGCGCCGGCCAGGCCGCGGCCCTCGTCGCTGTCGTACGGCAGGCCCATGGACATGATGAGCGAGCCGAGGTTCGCGAAGCCCAGGCCAAGCGGGCGGAACAGATGGCTGTTCAACGCGATGGTTTCGGTCGGATAACTCGCGTTGTCGACGATGATTTCCTGCGCGGTAATGAAAATCTCGACCGCCGACTTGAATCGCTCGATGTCGAAGGTGCCGTCCGCGCGGAGGAACCTCATCAGGTTCAACGAGGCGAGGTTGCACGCGCTGTTGTCGAGGAACATGTACTCGCTGCACGGGTTGCTGGAGTTGATCGGCGCCGTCATCTTGCAGGTGTGCCAGCGCTGGATGGTGTCCTCGTACTGCACGCCCGGGTCGCCGCAGGTCCAGGTGCCTTCGGCGATGCCGCGCATCAACTCGCGGGCCTTGTACGTCGGGCCGGGCTGGCTGGGGTTGGTGACCCAATGCGTCGTCCAATCCTTGTCGTCCAGCACGGCGCGCATGAAGTCATCAGTCACACGCACGCTGAGGTTTTCATTCTGGAATGAAACCGAGCCATAGGCGTCGCCGTTGAAATCCCCCGCGTAGCCCTGTTCGATGAGCGCCCAGGCTTTGCGCTCTTCCTTCTGCTTGGCGTCGATGAAATCCTTGATGTCCGGATGCCAGACCTTGAGCGTGTTCATCTTCGCCGCGCGGCGCGTTTTGCCACCGGATTTGACCACGCTGGCGATCGCGTCATAGACTTTCAGGAATGACAACGGCCCGCTCGGACGCCCGCCACCCGACAGTTTCTCGCGGGCGCTACGCAGGGACGACAGGTCCGTGCCCGTGCCGCTGCCGTACTTAAACAGCATCGCTTCGCTACGAGCGAGTTCCATGATGTCTTCCATCCTGTCGCCGACGGATTGGATGAAACAGGCCGAGCACTGTGGATATTCGTATTGTGTCGGGGCGCGGTTGACGCTCTCGGTGCCGACATCGAAATAGTAGTTGCCCGCGCCGCTCCGCTTGCCGACTCCGTACTGGCTGTACAGGCCGCAGTTGAACCAGACCGGCGAATTGAACACCCCGTACTGGTTGAGGCAAAGCCACGTCAGCTCGTCGTAAAATGTCTCGGCGTCCTTGGCGCTGGCAAAATAGCCGTCGCGGTTGCCCCAGTCGGCAATCGTGCGGGTGACGCGGTGAATGAGCTGACGAACGCTCTGCTCGCGTTGGCCGGTTCCGTTCTCGCCGTAGAAGTACTTGGAAACGACGACCTTGGTGGCGAGGACGGACCAGGTTTTCGGGACCTCGACATTCTCCTGCTTGAAAATGACCTTGCCGCTGTCGTCCGTGATCTCGGCGGTGCGGCGGTCCCATTCGACTTCGTCGAACGGCTTTACGTCCACGCGGCTGAACACCCGCGGGACGACCCAACCGATCTTCTTCGGCGGCCCTGGCGGAACGGTTCGCGGCGTTTGGGTGCCGCGTTTGGCGCGCTTGGTTGTGTCGGTCGAGACGGGCATATCTACTGCAGAATCCTTCTGGGTCAGTTTATCCTTGCCCGCAGAAAGCTCCCCCACTCCTGGCTTCAAATTGATCACTGTCACCCTCCTCAAAACGCTAGTCGGTTGCCACTCATCGGCGGTCAACGTCGAGGTTGGAAACCACCGCTAATAGTGCGGGCGGGACTATATGACCCCATATATTGTGTTTTCAAGACAAAACTACGTCCGCCGTCACTTTTTTTCAAACTCGCTGATTTCGCACGAACTTTCGCCGCTCCCGCTCCCGACATTCCAACAGAATTGGGCAACCGGTGAACGCCCATGCCGCCCGAATTTTGTCGATCAGGAACCGCTTGTAATGCGGCGTCAAACTACTCGCTTGATTTACGAATAGCCGAAACGTCGGCGGTTGGGAAGCTTTTTGAAACGCATAGAAGATTTTTAATCTCTTGCCACCGGAAAATGGCGGCGGGTAGGCGTCGATGGCCCGCATGAACAGCTTGTTGAGCTGCGGGGTGTCGATATGCCGGGTCATTTCGGTCTCGATCACTGCGACCTGCTCGAACAATTGATGCAGGTTCTGTCCCGTTTTCGCCGAGGCAAACAACACCGGCGCCCAATCGAGGAAGAACAACTCCTTGCGGAGCGCTTCCAGATACTGTTCGCGAAACGTCTTCTTCCGTTTCATGCCCCGGCTCTCGCGTACTCTCTCCTTATGTTCCTGTTCCTCCGCGAGGTCCCACTTGTTCACGAGCACGATGCAACCGCGCGCCGCCTCGGCAATTTGTCCCGCGATTGCCTTGTCCTGCCTCGTCACACCGGCGACGGCGTCGAGGACCAACACGGCAATATCACACTCGCGGATACTGCGCTCGGCCCGCATCAATCCAAACTGATCGACGGACGTATTGATCTTGCCCCGGTGCCGTAGTCCCGCCGTGTCAATGAGCAGGTACGGCTTTTCGTGGACGGTAAACGGCACATCGACCGAATCCCGCGTGGTGCCCGGGATATCGCTCACGATCGTCCGTTGGTCTTTGAGGATGGCGTTGATGAGCGACGACTTGCCGACATTCGGTCGCCCGACGATTGCGATACGCGTCGGGGGCGTCGTTTCTTGCTCCACTCCAGCGGCGAATGCTTCCGTGGCGGCCTCGAGCAATTCCGAAACACCGAGGCCATGCGCGGCGGCGATGGAAAATGTCTGGTCGAATCCAAGCTCGGCGAATTCCGCGTCGGTCCGCGCCCGGCGGTCATTATCCACTTTATTGACCGCGAGGAAGATCTTCTTGCCGCTGGTGCGCAGCTTGCGGGCGATTTCCTGGTCAAGCGGCACGACGCCTTCCGTCACGTCCACAACCATAATGATGGCGGTAGCCATTTCGATGGCGATTTCGGCTTGGTGCCGCGTCGCGTTCGCCATCAGGTCAGCGCTTTTCTCCTCGTCCATGAACGCGATGCCGCCCGTGTCGACCACCTCGAACGATTTGTCGTGCCAGCGGGCCGTGGCCGCGACGCGGTCACGGGTCACCCCCGGTTCTTCATGCACAATGGCGATGCGGCGCCCGACGATTCGGTTGAAGAGCGTGCTCTTCCCGACGTTGGGACGTCCGACGATGGCGAGGATGTCGTGCGTTTTTTCCATGAACGAGCAAGGCCGACACTCGTGTCGGCCTTGCATCATACCGAAGTCGGACTGAATTCGCCAGCCGCGAATCGATCGACTAGAAGTTGTAACCGCTTTCGCCGTGTTGGGTCCAATCGAGGCCCTGCTCTTCTTCTTCGTTCGTTACGCGCAGGCCCATGGTCTTGTCGACGATCTTCAACAGGATCCAACTGACGACGACCGCATAGACAACGGTCGCGAGAACGCCCACGGCCTGGATGAGCAATTGTTTGGGATTGCCCCGGAGCAGACCTTCCGCGCCGGCGTCGTTGACGACCGTCGTGGCGAATACGCCCGTGAGCAACGCGCCGAGCATTCCCCCCACGCCATGGACCCCGAAGGTGTCGAGCGTATCATCGAACCCGAATTTGTTTTTGAAGGTGACGCCAAAATAGCAAACGGTGCCGCCGAGCAAGCCGATGATCAGCGCGCCGCCCGCGGTCACGAACCCCGCCGCGGGCGTGATGGCGACCAGGCCGGCGACGCATCCGGACGCGATGCCGAGCATGCTGGGTTTGCCGCGGAACTTCCATTCCATAAACATCCACGACATGGCGGCGGCGGCGGAAGCGATGTGCGTGTTGATGAACGCCTGCACCGCCAGCCCGTTCGCGCCGAGAGCGCTGCCGGCGTTGAACCCGAACCAGCCGAACCACAGGAGGCCGGCGCCCAGGACGGTCAGGGTCATGTTATGCGGTTCCATTTTGCGGTCGCCGCGCCGCTTGCCGAGCACCACCGCGCACACCAGGGCCGTCATGCCCGAACTGATATGGACCACGGTGCCGCCCGCGAAGTCGAGGGCGTTGAGTTTGTGGAGCCAGCCACCGACGTTCCACACCCAGTGGCAAATCGGATCGTACACGAAGGTCGCCCACAGCAGGGAGAACAGCAGCATCGACGAAAACTTCATGCGTTCGGCGACCGCGCCGTAAATCAACGCGGGGGTGATGATGGCGAACATCATCTGGAAAATCATAAACGCCTGATGCGGGATGGTGGCGGCGTAATCGGGATTGGGCGCGGCGCCCACGCCAGACAAGCCGGCCCAACTGAGATTGCCAATCACCGAGCCGATATCCGGGCCAAAGGCGAGGCTGTAGCCCCACAACATCCATTGGACGGTGATCACCGCCAGCAACGCGAAGCTTTGCATGATGGTACCGAGCACGTGCTTGCGATGCACCATGCCGCAGTAAAAAAAGGCCAGGCCCGGTGTCATCAGCATGACCAGCGCGGCGGACGCCAGCACCCACGCCGTGTCGCCCGAATCCACTTTCAACGCCGGCCTCGCCAACGGCACCATCGCGGCGAAGGTGGTCGAAGCTGTTAACACGAACAAAGCACACCACATCCAAAATAGTGAACGCCTCACAATTCTACTCCTTCCGACATTCGGGGTGTCGCGGCGAATTGTAGTGAGACGAGGTTCGAACACAAGTGGATTATGCTAGCCTCACCTTTCCCTGACCGTTACCCTCGCGTTGTGAACGCCCGGGAACTCGCATTAGACCTGCTGAATCGCTGGCCGCGGTCACAGGCCATGGCTGATGAGCTTCTCGAACAAGCACTTGCAGGATATTCATTGACACAGCCTGACCGTGCGTTTGTGACGGAGTTGTTCTATGGTTGCCTGCGGCGCAAACTCTCGCTGGATTTCCTGCTGGCCCGGTTGGCCGCCAAAGCGCCGCGCCCGATCGTCGCCGATGTCCTCACCTTGGGACTCTATCAACTGTTCTACCTCAAGACCCCGGCGCACGCGGCGCTCAACGAATCCGTCGCGCTCGCCAAAACGCGCGCGGGCGAGGCAGAGGCGAAATTCGTCAACGCCGTCCTGCGACGGGCGCAACGGGAGTCCGACGCCCTGCTGGCGAGACTCGGGGACACGCGCCAGGGAGAGCCATGGATTTATTACTCACACCCCGAGTGGTTGTGGAAACGTTGGGCGGCGCGGTTGGGCCGCGAGCGTGCGGCGGCACTGTGCGATTGGAATAACCAGCCACCGGCGTTGTTTTTGCGGGTTAACACGCTCAGAACATCGGCGAAACCCGCGGATGTTCCCGTCGAATCGACCGACCACCCATTGTGCTGGCGCGTGACCGATACCGCAGGGCTGTTTCGCACCAGGTCGTTCACCAACGGCGAGTTCTATGTCCAGGACCCGTCCACGCTTGTTGCGGTGGACGCGCTCGATCCGCAACCCGGCGATGCGGTGCTGGATATGTGCGCCGCGCCGGGCGGCAAGACCACGTACGCGGCACAAAAGATGCAGAATCGCGGTCGAATCATCGCCGCCGATTCAACCAGTTCACGGCTGGCGCTGGTGGGAGAAAACTGCCGCCGGCTCGGCGTGGAAATCGTGGCGACGCTGGCCTGTGACGGGACGCGATTGGATCGTTGCCTGCGCGGGGAGGAGTTCGACCGGGTGCTGGTGGATGCGCCATGCTCGAACACAGGCGTGCTTCGTCGGCGCGCCGACCTGCGGTGGCGGCTCACGGAAGAGGAGATCGCCCGACTCGGGGCGCTCCAAGCAAAATTGAGCGCGGCGGCGGCGAAGTTTACGAATCGTGGCGGCATTCTGGTTTACAGCACGTGCAGTCTGGAACCCGAGGAGAACGAAGGCGTTGCGGAGGCGTTTCTCAACTCCCACAAAGAATTTGCGCTGGAGACGACACGTTCCCTGTTTCCCCCGCGCGATGGCGTGGATGGCGCGTTCGTCGTCAGGTTCCGAAGAACGGGTGCGGATGCCCCCGCCCGCCGAGTCTAATTATTCGGGGACGGCGGTGGCTGCGCCGGCGAATTGCTTCCCGCGCCCTGACCTGCCCCGCGACGTCCACCGCCGGGACCGTTTTCCATAGCCTCGGTTAGTTTGGCGTTTTGATCCGCTGTAAGGAAGGCGCGCAGTTTTTCGATGTAACTCCGGTGAAGGGCCTGGAATGCCTGGCGACCGCCCCCCGGTGCTGCGTTCGTGGTCGTCCCGCTCGACGGAGCGTTATTGGCACGCAACTTGGCCACGTCGCTCTTGAAGCTTGTGTTCAGCGAGTCGTATTTCGTCTGTTGGTCGGCTGTCAACGCCAGGTCTTCGAAAACGCGTGGCGGCAACAAGTTCCTCATCATCGGCCGCATCGGATGGGGCGGTGTTGGCGGGGCATTGGTCGAGTCATCGGCGGCAAGCGCTGCGGCGGCCATGACAACACTGGTCAAACAGGCGATGATCACTGCGCGTTTCATTTGAATCTCCTTGGCTGGTTTGTTTGCGATTGGGTCATATGGCACATGGTTGTTTGGCAACTCCGGAACATTTTCACGGGGTGGATGGCGGGGGTGGCGGCGGAGCCGACGTCCCGTTGTCTTCCGTTGGCGGCGGATTGGCCTGCGACCCCTCGCCCGGGTGATTGCGACGCCATTGCTGTTCAAATTCCTGTTGGCGGTTGCGGAATTCTTCCCGGGCTCGCTGCCGTTCCGCCGGCGTCATCTGTTCCCATTTCTTTCTGTTCTGTTGAAGCTGGGCGCGTTCCGCCGGTGTCATGTTGAGAAAGCGCTCGATGCGGTCATGGATGAATTTTCGTTCCTCGGGCGGCATCTCCGCGAGCGCACGATGGAGGCGCATCAGTTGCGTCTTGCCTTCGAGGGTCATTCGACTCCAATTCGCGTCCAGACGTTGTTCCGCCATGGCCCGCTGTTCCTCGGTCATCAGTCTTTGCCTGGGCTTCGACTGATCGACCGTCGGTGGGGACGGTGGCGGCGGCAGTGGGGATTGCTGTGCCCGGGCGACCGTGATCACCGCGCCAATCATCAGCGCCGTCAAGAAGAGGAACCGCTTCATTCGTGATTGCCTCCCTTGAGTTGGTTAAGATTGGCAATCACATCATAATCTTCGAGGTAATCTCCTTCCTGGACGTGGGCGTAGAGCTCGGCGTGCTTCCGGTCCAGCATTCGCTCGTGCCCAACCCAGGCGGTGACGGCCAGAGCCGCGACCGATGTGGCGAGGGTCGCCCAACGGATCGAGGGTCGCCACCACCATGGATGCGCGTTGACCCGGGGCTCGTTCAACCGCCGCAAGGTGCGTTCGGCAAACCCGAAGGATGGTTCGATCCCCTCGTCGCGCGCGAGCGCCTGCCATGCGTTGGCGTACGCCTCCCATTCCCGGCGGCAGTCCGCGCAGCCGGCTAGATGCGTTTCAAACGCAGCCTGATCGGGCTCGCTCAACCGCCCATCCAGGCGATGGTCGAACTGTTCTCTGACTGTCTGGCAACTCATGTCCTTCCTGTCCATCTGGTTAAACACCAGATTTGGCGAATGGTTTCCATTAGTAATAACCTCGCAGTTTGTCCTTTAGCGCGAGACGCGCCCGATGCAGCAGCGATTTGGTGGCCGAGACCGAGCAACCCAGCACCTCCGCAATCTCCTCGTAGGAAAGCCCTTCGTAACGGCAGAGGATCACCGCGGTGCGTTGGGCTTCGGGCAGTTCCTGGACGGCTTCCTGGATCTTCTCCTGCAACTCGCGCTCGACCACCTCCTGCGCGGGATCGCGCGTCGTCGTGTCGGGCGCCTGCCAACCGGCGGATTCCGAGTCGCGCGGCTCCTGCAACGCATCCAGCGATTCCGCCGGGTGACGGCTCCGGCGGCGGTGCTCGTTGAGGATCGTGTTGCGGGTGATGGTGAACAGCCAGGTCGTGAATTTCGCGGTGGGTTTGTAGCGTTTGGCCGAGCGATAGACCTGCACGAACACGCGCTGGGCGAGATCTTCGGCTTCGGAGGCGTCGCCGATGGCCCGGTGGATGGTGTTGATGACGGCGCGTTGGTGGCGCTCGATTAATTCACGAAGCGCATCCGTGTCGCCCTCGCGCACGCGCAACATGAGCGCCACGTCGGGATCGGTGGATGTCATCGCGGCCATGCTACTGCAAGGAGAGAAACACCGCAACGCCGTTGGGGTTTCGCGCCCGGCGGCATCGCGGCTCAGGGCAGGCTCAGGCCGAACCGGTCAAACCGCGGCTTGAAGTAGTGGGCCCGGTCAAAGGACATCGCCACCAGTGTCGCGCGGCCGTAAATGCTGTCGCGCGGGACAAACCCGAAATAGCGCGAGTCGAAACTGTTGTCGCGGTTGTCGCCCATGACGAAGTACTGCCCGGGCGGGACCTGGATCGGGCCGAACGAGCGCCGCGCGGGCAGCTGCGGATCGACCATCATCGGATGGGTCTTACCCGAAACCGTTTCGTCGAATACCGAAGCCGGTTCCGATCCGCCGCTGGTGGAGACGTACGACGCCGGCTGACCGTTGATCAACAGATGGTCGACGCGCAGCTCGACGGAATCGCCCGGCACGCCGATGACGCGTTTGACGAGACGGATGCCGTCATGGGGCGACCGAAAGACGATGACGTCGCCGCGTTGCGGGTCGGCCCACGTGGCCAGATGCCACGTGGTGAACGGCACCTTGAGATCGTAGGCGAGTTTGTTGACGAAAATCCGGTCGCCGACGAGGATGGTCGGCGTCATCGACCCGCTCGGCACGTCGTTCCAGTCCGCCACCGCCGACCGCAGCGGCGCCAACACGGCCACGACCATCACCGCGGGAAAAACCCAGTCGCGCCAGAAAGCTCCCAGTCTCTGTTTCATGGGAACTTGGACACGGTCCGGCGATGGGTTGTTCAATAAGGATTTCGCTTCGGCTTGCAGCGACGTTGCATTGGTCATACTCTTAGGTCGTTCGGTCTGATACTGCTACAAGCGCGTGTATGTGGTGCCCACATGAACAAACTCAAAGTCAAACTGGATTTAGACTTCTCTGCCCTTGGGAAGAGTACTTCCTGCAAACAGGCTGAGGTCGTCTTTGATAGTAATGATCAACCCAGTGGCTTGGATCTAATGGTTTCGTCACCTGAACGTGCGGAGTGGAATAATCTTTCGCACTGGGGCGGCAAAGTGTTGCAGGGAAGAAGAGTCAACGGAACTCTCGAAGACGGACGAACAATCTGCACGACAATAGTGGCTCATACGGGGTATCAGCCCGTGCTGCCGGACTGGGATTTTGCTCTGGAATACCTCATAGATAACACGGTGATCGACAACGGTTCGTGCAGCGACGTCAAAAACCTGCAATGTAGATTCACCCTCACCAACGTGAGCCTGCGTCTCTGCGACGAGGTCACGGAGCTTCCCTTGCCTCCGGGTCTGGATCCGGCAAAGGTTCGCCCGGGACGGTCGCACAACCGTGTCACATTTGTCCTTGGACACCGCGAATGGATCCTCATCGATAAGACTGTAGGCGCGTCTGGGAACGCGCCTCCGTCTAATGCGAACGCGCTCTCACTGACGGCGACACTTTCCACTGCGATCTCCACATTGGATGAGGTGGCAAAGTTGCGGGTGGTTGCAGACAAGATATGCGAATTGCTTTCCTTCGCCCTTTCACAGGATGTGACTTGGCCCTCCTTGGACATTGTCGACCCGACAGGAAAAGCGTTGCACACTGAGGCGCGGCATATCTTCTGTCGACCCCACAGCAATGGAGGGTCTGGCCCGATAGAGAATTATAAGCACGGAGAACTGAAAGGTTTTATCGAGACTGCATTTCCGAGATGCGAGGGAAATGCAGAATGGTGGCACAAGACACTCGTCCTCTACCACGAGGTGCAGATGGCCGCGATGGTTGAGGTTAAGGCGGTTCTCCTATATATTTTGGCGGATAGAATCTCTGAATCGCTGCTTAGCGGTGAGAACCTAGGGGGACAAATTCATCCGGATCTGGGCGAGACACTAAACAAGAAGAGTTTTTTCACTGAATTGCATGAGGTTCTCAGCAGACTGGATGGATGGGATGAGAACCGCACCAGATCGGTAATCGGAGTAATAAAAAGTTGGAACGCGAGGCCCCCTTTGCCAGAGAAGGTCCGCTTGGCTTGTGAAAAGCTCGCCGTCAAGCCGCCGGAAAACAAACTGATCAAACCGAGAAATCGTCTACTTCACGACTGGGAGCTCGAATTGGAGCAGGACTTGATTGATTACTGGAAGGAGCTCGAGTGTCTGGTTCTGATAATGCTTCTGGTCATGCTCGGTTACGACGGGACCTTCTACCACTTGAAGCTCGGCAGCGAAACGCGGCCCCTGAAGGACTTTCAGCGATCAAAGGAGACTCCACCCGACCAAGGAGTCAGCCCGGCCTGACGGGAATCGCGGAGAACGGCTCTACCGGATCGCGCCGTCGTAGAGGTCGGCCATCGGAAAGATGAGGTCGAAATCGTTCCATTGAAGCACGCCATCCGCCTTCGCCGAGCCCGCCATGGCGGGTAAAGCTTCGGCGGACAAGTCGGTGGACGAGATGGCGAACTGCTTGAAACGGCGCGGTTGGAGCCCGAAAACGACAAAGGCTTGAGCGCCGAAGAGTTGTCGTGTATGCTGGTACGCGATGAAGAACTTGACACGCATTACATTCAATCCGGCGGTGATGGGGGGCAAACCGTGCATCCGTGGAATGCGGGTCACCGTCGGCATGATTGTCGGATTGATGGCGACCAGCCACACGAAAGCGGACATTCTCAAGCTGTATCCCTACATCGAAGATGCGGACATTGACGAGGCGCTGGCGTATGCGGCATGGCGCGCCGAGGAAGTTGAAGTGCCGCTACGGCCGGCATGAAATTGCTGGTGGACATGAACCTGTCACCAGAATGGGTGAGGGTTCTGACTGACGACGGACATGATGCCATACACTGGTCGACCGTCGGAAACGTCCGCGCTGTTGACGCGGAAATCATGGCGTGGGCGAGGCAAGAACGGCGGGTGGTGTTCACCCACGATCTTGATTTCGGGACGATCCTGGCGCTGACGCAGAAGGCCGGTCCGAGCGTGATTCAGGTGCGCACGCAAGATGTCACGCCGGCCGCGATCGGTGCGATGGTGTTGGGGGCGCTCCGTCAATTTGAAGATGTGCTGGAGACGGGAGCAATTGTTGTCCTCGACGAGACCCGCCTACGAGTCAGAATCCTGCCCCTGAAGTAGTGAGTGCGTGGCGTCGAAGTTCAAGAGGCAAGGCTCAGGAAACGGCAGGCGAAAGCCCGACCTCCCAAGCGGAAGCGACCGCAAAGGCGGCGGGACGCGGCTCACCGGGAAGTTCGCCCTCCAACGTAGAATGCGCCGCGTGAGGGCACGCGGCCTACAACACTCGGAGCGAGGTGCGCGGCGCTTTGCCCCTGCCAAAGTGACAACGCACCGCCTCGCGCACGTTGGCCTGTAGATCGCCGAGGTCTTTGCCCTGGGTGGTGATGCCGCCGCTGTTATCCGGTGCGTCCCAGCTTGCCACCAGCCAGCCGCTTTCGTCGTCACGGTCGACCATCAACGTGATTTCCTTCATAGCGCTATAGTATACGTCTTTGCGCTTTCCAGCAAGTCTGTGTTCGCCGGGCTCGCGATTTCCTACCACTTTACCTTGACGTTGCGTTTTTGGCCGAGGCGGTCGATGTAGAAGACCTCGCCGTGGTCGCGTCCGTACTCGTGGAGTTCCTTGGTGATTTTCACGTCGAAACAGCAGTACTCGGCGATGTCTAGGATGCGCCCCTGTTTCCACCACTGGAGCGCCTGCATGCCGTCGGCGATTTTGGGGGCGTTGAGGGTCGCCTTGGCGAGCGAGTCGAGAGACAGTCGATGGCCGAGCTTTTGTTCGAGGTCGGCCATCAAATCGAGCGTCGGCGTGTCGCCCAAGGCCAACGGGGTGTAGCCATGGAGCACTTCGTAATCGAAATTGATGATGTTGAACCCGACGACGAGGTCCGCCCGCGTGAGTTGCTTCACCAAGTCGTCGACCTGCTCCTCGGAGAAAATGCGATACTGACTGTCGGCGGTGCTGAAGGTGACGCCGACGGACATTTTCATGTCGCGTTTGCGGTCCCAGCCGCCGACGTCCGCGGCGCTCTTCTGGGTTTCGAGGTCGAAGTAAACGATATTGGGCATGATCAGAGCGTCATGCGCGGCAAGCCGAGCGTGCGCATGGTGTGCAGGCCGGGCGGGCATTCGATGAGTCTCGGGAGCGTGTTGGCGAGGATCGCCGGTGTGGCCATGTCGCCGGGCACGCCGCCGTCGATAGCCAACCGCAACGGCGGTGCGCCGTCGATCTCGATCACGTCCCGCGGATTCGGCGCGCCGACGTACATTTGTAGTTCCAGCGTCAACGTTTCCTTGCCGTTGCGCTTGCCGCGCGCGAATTGGTGCACGCCGGCGACGGAGCCCTTCGATACCGTGAGAAACTCGGTCTTGATGGTCTTCCTGGCGAGCACGGGCGCCACGCTTTCGTTTACCTCGTCCAGCGTCCAACCAAGGCCATCTGCCAGAAATACCAGCGACTCGGCGAGACCGACATGACCAATTTTGTGTTGCTGGTTCAGGCCGTCGAACTGCGCTTTCGTGATGGTCGCGCCGACCTTGCGCTGGAGCGCCTCGCGACGGGTCGCGGCATCGACCACGCGCAGCACGCGGACGGCATCGACGCGCTGGCAGGCCATCGTGAGCAGCAACGCGAGCGTGTCCATGACGAAGCCCGGGTTGACGCCGGTGCCGACCACCGCGACGGATTTCTGAATGCAGAGATCATCGAGTTTTCCGGCGAGCTGTTTGTGGCGGTAGTACGGGAACAACGCTTCTTCGCACGAGGTGACGCAATGCAGTCCCCCGCGAACGATTTCAGTGAGTTGTTCGTAGGCGTCGACGAAACTGGAGGTCGTGCAATGGACCACGGCATCGGCCTGGGTCTGCGCGAAGAGGACGACGGGTTGGTCGGTCACCGCGATGTCGAGTTTACGGGTCAGGCCGAGCACCTTGCCCAAATCCTTGCCGGCCAGTTTCGGATCGCGGTCGATGGCCCCGACCAGTTGCAACCCCGGTCGGTCCAGGACCACGCGCGCCGCGGCGCGCCCGATGGCGCCCAGTCCGTATTGAATCACACGAATCGGTTTGCTCACGTTGATATCTCGCCCTTCATCGTAACGGGGTGAACCGGGTGTCTTGTAACGCCTCACCGCGCGCGCTTCAACGAAAAAGGCGGCGGGACAGCGTTTCCGATCCCGGCCGGTGTCTCCGGCGCCGCGTCGAGCACTTTCACCACGCCCCGATCCGCATCCACTTCGAGCCATTGTCCGGTCCGGATGATCTGCGTCGCCGGCCCGACGTTGACCACCGCGGGGATTCCGTATTCGCGTGCGACGATGCTGCCGTGGCTCAACATGCCGCCCAAGTCCATCACGATCCCGGCAGCCGCAACGAAATACGGCGTCCAGCCCGGATCGGTGAACGGAGCAACGAGGATCTCTCCCGGCTGCACACGTTCATTGGCGTCTGACCGCAGGATCACCCGCGCGCGGCCGGTCGCGGCACCCGCGCTAACGCCGAGGCCATGAAACACCTTCGTCCCGTGGTCCACCACGTCGGGTACGAAAGCACGCGGATCAAACCGGCCGACGATCACGGCGGGCGGAGTTGTTTTCACATTTTCCTCGTACAGCGCCCGCCGCTCGGCGACGAGCGTGCGCAAATCTGTCCCCGCGTCCCACAAAGAGCCGCTCCGCAGTTCCTCCATTTCCAGAAAAAAGATGTCGTTTTCCTCCGCGAGCCGCCCGCGTGCCGCCAGGCGCCGGCCCAACTCCAGCAAGAACCGGCGCAGAAACGTAAGCCACCGGATCATCTCGCTCTTGAGATTCTCCCGGATCTGACCGCCTTTTTGCGCGCGATGGAGGACAAGCGGGAAGATCGCTCGTTTCAGAGGATTCTTCAGCCCGCCCATGCACCGGTTGGCCAGGGCAACGCGCTCGCTCGCCAATGCGTCCCGGCGGACGACCGGACCGGGGTGCCCGGCATCGATGGCTTCCACGTAGCCGCGCACCATGTCCAGGACGAAGTCGGGGCATTCCGACCAGCGCGGGTTGAACAACTCGATTTCGCCGCGCGTATGGTGTCCGTGCCGCTGCATGAACGCGTTCCACTGGGTGAGGAAGGCCGGGCCGCCCGGGCAACCCTCCAGCCGCGATGCAAAGGCGGGGAATGTGCGGTCGCCGAGAAGAACAGCCTTGACCTCCGGTTCCCGGGCCGCCTGTTCCGCCAGCAGCCACAGTTCGTGCCCGGCCACCACATCATCCAAGCCGCCAACGCCCGCCAGCAACCGGTCCGCGATGCTGCGCCCGTCCCGGCCGAACGAGCGTTCACACAGGCTGAAGAGGATTGAATAGTAAACAACGGCGAAGCCGATCGCCTCGATCACCCCCAATCTGCCCAGCACCTCGGGGGTAAACGACGTCCGTATCGCGGCAAGCAACTCGCCGTCGGAAAGCGGCCCCGGTTCGATGCGGGCCAGGTCCTCGTTCATACGTCGGACGTTGTCCACCGCGGCACAACCGTGCTCGGGCGTGTAGAAGAGAAATCGCAATACCACGGTTGGACCGTTGGTTACCGCCCGCCAGCGATGAACCTCAATCCGGGGCAGATCGGCTTCCGAGATCTTGATTTGTTTCAGCGCCAGCATGGTGTCCTGATGGCCGCCCATAAAGCTTTCCATGGTTCGATTTCTCAACCCCGGCACGAGGCGTCCCAGCGCGCACACCGTGTTGAAGTTGAAATACGCGCGGCCCGCAATCAGTCCAAACAACTGTTCGTCCTTAATCCGGATGCCCCACGCGCGGAGAGACCCGTTAAAAAGTTCGCATGCGGTCCGCCGCACCAGCGACCACGTCATCGGGGTCACCACATCCGGCAACCCCTCGCCCGTGTTGGCGTTGGTCCATACCTGACGGTCCTCGAAGCTGGATCCCCGCCCAGGCTGCGATGCCGTCACCGCCCGCGCCTGCAGGAGCCAGATCTCCCCGCCGCGCACGCCCCACTCGATGTCCAACGGACCGCCCAAGACCCGCTCCACTTCGATCCCCAGCCGCGCCAACCGCGCCGCCGTCTCATCATCCAGCACTTGAGCGCCCGCCCTTTCCGCCGCAAGCAGTTGTTCGCAGACGCCGTCTTTGCCGGCAACGATCTGTACCCGCTTCAGGCCGGTATCGCACCGGACCACCCGTAGCCCCGAACGCGATACCTCGACGCGATCGGGCGTTACCTTGCCCTGAACGACGGCTTCGCCCAGCCCGAACGCGGCTTCGATAAAGATGGAGTTGGAATCGCCGCCCGCCGGATCGGTTGTGAACATCACGCCGGCCGCGTCGGGGGCAATCAGTTGCTGGACGATCACGGCCATCTGGGCGCGGCCGGGCGCGACACCTTTCCGCATCCGGTATGAAATGGCCCGCTCGGAGAACAACGACAGCCAGCAACGTTTCACCGCGGCCAGAACCGCGTCGCCGCCGACTACGTTGAGAAACGAATCGTGCTGGCCGG
>JBEKBH010000001.1:0-240633 GCA_050015495.1 Verrucomicrobiia bacterium | reverse complement strand
ACAAGCGTTGCCACTGCCGCGTGTGGGATGAATCCATGGTTTGTGTTTGCCGGCGCGGGAAATTACGCTGGAATTCGGCTTGTTTAGAGGCGTTAGTCAAGATACAATCGTGCCGGTTTGGCATGAAGGGTACAAAGGGAAAATGGAACGGGTGGCTCGGGCTCCTGCTTGTGCTGGCAGTTGTTCCCTGCGTGGAAGCGGTGATTTTGGAAGGGACCGGCGATCCCTCGTATAACACGAATGCCCCGACAGGCTCCCTGACCAACAGCGGCTGGCAATACGAAGGCCAGTGGAACAACGACAACGGACCGTTTCTGGGCACGCCCATTGCGCCGACGTTCTTTCTCACGGCGCAGCACGTCGGCGGATCGTCCAACGAGCCATTTTCCTTCAACGGGCTCACCTACACGACGGTAACAAACTTCGATGATCCGAATACCGATCTGCGGATCTGGCAGGTGGGGCAGACGTTTTCTAATTACGCGCCGCTGTATACAGGATCGAGCGAAGAGGGCAAGACATGCGTGGTAATCGGACGGGGCTACGAGCGCGGCCCGGCGGTGGTCGTTGTCAGCGGTGGGACCAACGTGATCAACGGGTGGCAGTGGGTAGGCCCATACGGTGTCGAGCGTTGGGGGGACAACGTGGTGTCGGGCGTCGTAGCAGCCGCAGACACGGACACGCACCCCGGTGAGCAGATGTTGTATGCCGCCTTCGAACCGGGTGCAGACAGCAACGAATGCGTGTTGGCCGACTATGATTCCAGCGGCGCGATGTTCATCGAAAACGGCACAACGTGGGAGGTGGCCGGTATTAACTATGAGGTTGACCAGCCACTTGTCAGCACCAATGCCGATGGCAGCAATTCGTTCAACGCCGCGTTGATGGATTATAATGGTTTGTATTACTGGAGCGGCACGAACTGGGCGTATTTCGCGGGAGATTATGCGCAACAGTTCTACTGCACCCGCGTCTCGGCGCGCATATCGTGGATCAACAGCGTCCTCACCAATGCGCCCACAGCCGTTTTCAGCGCCAGTCCCACCAACGGGGCCACACCCTTGGCCGTGACGTTCACGGACAGTTCCACCGGCCCAATTACCAATCGGTTCTGGAGTTTTGGAGATGGCGGCACAACCAACTTTGTCGACGCGACCAACCCGGCGCACACCTACACGACCGGCGTGTACAACGTGACCCTGATCGTCAGCGGCAATGGTGGGTGCAGCACCAACACCATGGCGAACCTGATCAACGTTTACGACCCGTTCGCGTGGTGGCAACAGTACTACTTCGGTTGCACCAACTGTGCGCAGGCGCAACCAAACGCGGATCCGTACGGTAAGGGCATGAGCAACACCAACCAGTTCCTGGCGGGCTTCAACCCCACCAACGCGGCGGCGTACCTGCACATCATCAGCATCGCCGCCACGAACACCACGGACATTAGCTTGATGTATCTGGGTGCCAATGGCGACAGCACCTGGTCGCCGGGCATCGCGTTGCGCACCAACGTGCTGGATTACACGCCGGGCGACGCCAGCGGTAACTACACGAATGGCAGTTGGCAGGACACCGGCCAGACGAACATCCTCAGCAGCGGGACCGGAACCGGCATCGTGACCAACATGGTCGATGCCGGCGGCGCGACCAACACGCCGTCGCGGTACTACCGGGTCCGCGTACTGTTGCCGTAGCCTCGCTGTGGGGCAGTGGCGCAGTTCAGCGGCCTTGCACCTCACGGTGGCGGAAGCACGTGACGAGGTGGTCGTTGACCAATCCGGCGGCTTGCATGAACGCGTAGCAAATGGTCGAGCCGCAGAAGGTGAACCCGCGCCGTTTCATGTCTTTGCTCATGGCGTCGGATTCTTTCGACGCGGCGGGGATTTGCCGGAGAGATTGAAGGCGATTGACCAGCGGTTTGCCGCCGACGAATTGCCAGATGTAACGGTCGAACGAGCCGAACTCGTCGCGGACCCGGAGAAAGGCGCGGGCGTTGATGACCGCGGAGCGGACTTTGAGGCGATTGCGGACGATGCCAGGGTCGAGGAGGAGTTTGGCAAGACGGCGGTCGGTGTAGCGCGCCACTTTCTCGGCGTCGAAATTCTCGAAGGCCCGGCGGTAGTTCTCCCGTTTCAACAGGATGGTGCGCCAACTTAATCCCGCTTGCGCGGCGTCGAGGACAAGAAATTCGAACAGCTTGCGGTCGTCATGCAAGGGCACGCCCCATTCGGTGTCGTGATACTCGACCATCAGCGGATGATCGACGCACCAATCGCACCGAATCGAATTGTCAGCCTTTGCCATGGCCAATGAATGGTGGAGGGTAGGGGTTCGCCCTGCGGAACGCAAGAATGACTGTTACGGACATGGCATTCGATATGAGGTTGATTGCCGACGGAGGTAGCAGAATCGAACGCGGACGGATTCCGCGCTGGCTTTGTATGTCGCAAGCAGAGAAAGGCCTTGCGAGTTGGGCGGGTGCGTTTTAGCCTCCCATTCCACCGACGCCATGAATACTCAATCCCGTTCGAAATCTTTCCGATGTTTCACAATTGTTCTCCTGTGCGGCTGCTCCGGGCAAATGCTGCGGGCGCAGAGTGACGCGACCACCGAGGCGAAGAGTCCGGCCCCGGTCACGGCGACCGCACCGGCGGTTTCTTCGTCGTCCGGTGCCGACCAAAGCTACAACGTCCGCGCGTTTGGCGCGCTGGGCGATGGGAAGAACCTGGACAGTCCCGCCATCAATCGCGCCATTGACGCGTGCGCACAGGCCGGCGGCGGGACGGTGTACGTTCCGCCGGGAACGTATCTGTGCGGGTCGATTCGGGTGAAGAGCAACATTCACCTGCGCATCGACGCGGGAGCGACGATCCTCGGCGCGCCGCAGGAGATGAACGCATACGATCCGGCCGAGCCGTTCGCGGGAACGGCGTACCAGGACGGTGGCCACACGTATTTCCACAACAGCCTGATTTGGGGCGAGGATCTCACCAACGTCTGGATCACAGGCCTGGGCATGATCAACGGCGGCGGCCTCACGCGAAGCGACAAGGAAGTCGGGAAAGGGCCGATTGGCCTGGGGGACAAAGCCATCGCGTTGCGGCGGTGCCGGAACGTGTTGATCCGCGACATCACGATTTTCCACGGCGGACACTTCGCCATCATCGTCCTCGGCTGCGACAACATGACGATCGACAACGTGACCATTGATACAAATCGCGACGGCCTCGACCTGGATTGTTGTCGCAACACCACGGTGTCAAATTGCCGGATCAATTCGCCGACCGATGACGGTTTGTGTCCGAAGAGTTCCTACGGACTGGGCGAGGCGCGCGCCACGGAAAACATGACCATCGTCAACTGCCAGGTTTCCGGCTTCGAGGAGGGGACTCTACTGGACGGCCGGATGCTGCCGAGCCGCTTGCGAACGGGCCGAATCAAGTTCGGCACCGAATCCAATGGCGGGTTCCGCAACATTACCGTGGCCAATTGCACATTCCGCCAGTGCCGCGGCCTGGCCTTGGAAGAAGTCGACGGCGGGATCCTCGAAAACATTGCGATCGAGAACATCACGATGATGGACGTGGCGGATTATCCGATTTACATCCGGTTGGGCCGGCGCAATCGCGGACCGGCCGGCACCAAGGTCGGCACCGTGCGCAATGTGTTCATCTCGAATGTGATCGCCACGGGCATTGACGCCAAGAGCGGGGTGCAAATCCTGGGGCTGCCCGGATACGATATCGAGGGTGTGCGATTGCAGAACATCCGGCTGCAATTCAACGGCGGCGGCACGAAAGAGGACGCCAAACGCGTCCCACCCGAACTGGAAACGGGGTATCCCGAACCGAGGCGGTCCGGTGTCATGCCGACGTATGGACTGTTCGCGCGACATGTCCGTGACCTGGAAATCGCCGATTTCCACGTCAGTTACGACAAAGAAGACTTGCGGCCGCCGGCGGCGTTTAACGACGTGGACGGCTTGGAGATCGACAATTTCAACGCGCAGATGGCGAAAGGTGTTCCCGCGGCGCGATTCGACGGCGTGGACGGCTTGGTCATTCGCAATTCCCCGGTCCTCGACGGCTTGACGGCGCGCCGCCGCCAGAGGTCCGGCACTCCCGCTCCCGAGGAAAAGGGCGATTAGGTTCGGCGATCAGTTGGTCGTCTTCAGCGTTCCCGGCGCGAACCACCGGATGACGAAGTATGTCGCGGGTGTGTCCCCGACATTGCGCATGCCCTGCACTTCGTTCGGCAGCTCGAACAGGATCGAGCCGGCGCCCAACCGGTTGGTCTTGCCGTCTTGCAGCGCGTCGATGGTGCCCTCTTTGATGATGATCAATTCCTCTCCGTCATGCGGTTTCGCGGCGTGGGGCGCCTCGCCCGGGTTGAGCGTGGTGATATGACAGTCCAATCGGTCCAGCATGGGCGTGCGCGCCAGAAAGACATCGCGCCGCGCCCCGTACGGCTGGGGCACCACCTTGAGTGAATTCCAATCCCAGGCGGATGAACTCATCGCGGGCGTGGCGGCCGTCTGGGCGAGTGCGACGGCGGCGAGCGTGGCGCCCGCGACGACTACGGCGACAACAACATCTCTTAGCGTAATCATGGGTGATATCACTCCTTCTGAAGGTGATTTGTTCCATGCAAACAGATTTGCCGGGTTCCTTCAAGGATGAATGCCATGTTGGGACGGCCATTTGGAAGCGCGATTTTTCCTCGACAAAGCGCGTGTTTCCAGCTAAATACGGCCTTCATAAGGAGGTGGAAATCCCACCATGACAAAGAAGGCGTTGGGCAGGGGATTAGATGCACTCATCAACGGCGGGGTCGTCCGCAGCGTGGCGGTCGAGCCGCCCCATGTCGAAGTCGCCATCACGCCTCCCGCACCAACCACGACCGTAGCCCAGCCGTTGGGCGCGGTTCCGCCTGCCGGGATCGCCAATGGCGTCCGCCATCTCGGCATCGACGCCATCGAACGCAGTCCGTTTCAGCCGCGCACCGATTTTGACCCCGAACAACTCCGCGAACTGGCCGATTCCATCAAACAACGCGGTGTGATCCAGCCGTTGTTGGTGAGGCCGTTGAGCGGTACGGGAGACACTCGCCGCTATGAGTTGATCGCCGGGGAACGCCGGTGGCGCGCCGCGCGCGACGCCGGGCTGACGACCATTCCCGCCATCGTTCGCGAGGTCAGCGACGAGGAAGCACTCGAGATCGCGCTGATCGAAAACCTGCAGCGCGAAGACCTCAACGCGATTGAAGAGGCGCGGGCCTACGACCAGTTGGCCACGCAATTCAAACTCACCCAGGAACAGATTGCCGAAAAGGTGGGTCGCAGTCGCGCGGCCGTGGCCAATTCGACGCGTCTGCTCGGTTTGCCCACGGAAGTGCAAGCGTGGGTTGCCGATAACCGGCTCAGCGTTGGCCACGCCAAGGCGATTCTGGGCCTGGCCGCTCCCACCGAACAACGGCTCGTGGCGGAACGGGTGCTCAAGCGCAGCTTGACCGTGCGCGAGACTGAGCAACTCGTCGAGCAGTTGAAGGGCGAGGGCAAGGTGCGGTCGCGGGTCCTGACGGCGACGGTGAAATCGGCGCACGTTCTGGCCATCGAAGAGCGGTTGCAGCAGAAATTTGGCACGCACGTCAACGTTCATCATGGCAAGAAGAAGGGCCGCATCGAGATCGAGTATTATGGCAATGACGATCTGGCGCGGTTGCTCGACATCCTCGGCATTGACAACCTGTAGCGGGTTGGGCAACTGTAGCGGCGCTTTATGAGCGCCGACATTGACGAACGCGACCGGCAGCACCGCGCCAAACGCTACGAAGCGATTCACAACGGCATCTTCGTTGTGGAGACGGTTTATACCATCCTCTTGTTACTCGCCTTTCTCTTCACGAAAGGCTCGGATTCGCTGGCTGATTTTGCGCGGTCGAAATCATCGAACCCGTGGTTTTACGTGGCGATTTACGGGGCGGTTGTCGTGGTCGCGACGAAGCTGCTCTTCCTGCCGCTGAATTTCTTCGGTGATTATTACCTCGAACACCGGTTCGGCCTTTCGAATGAGACGTTTGGGGCGTGGGCGTTCGATGAAGTGAAGACACTGGGACTGAACCTGGCGCTGAGCGTGGTGATTCTGGACGTCCTGTACTTTTTCCTACGGCACGCAGGTCAATGGTGGTGGGTTGGCGCGGGAGTTTTCTTCCTGCTGTTTGGGGTGGTCATGTCGGCGCTGTTCCCCGTGCTGATTTTGCCGCTGTTCTACAAGCTCCACCCACTGGAGAATGAATCTCTGCGGTTCAAACTCACCGCGCTGGCGCAACGCGTCGGCGCGACGGTGCTGGGTGTTTACCGGATGGACATGAGCGAGAAGACGAAGAAAGCCAACGCGGCGTTTGCAGGGCTGGGCCGCACGAAGCGAATCATTTTGGGCGACACGCTGCTGGACAAGTTTTCGGAGGACGAGATCGAGGTGGTCATGGCGCATGAGATGGCGCATTACCAGCACGGCGACATCACGAAAATGATCGCTTGGGGAGCGATGACGACGTTTATCGGGCTGAAAGTGGCCGACATCGGGTTGAACTGGGGCATGCATCACGTATTTCAATTCAGCAATCTCTGGGACATCGAGGCGTTTCCCCTGTTGGCCCTGTGCCTGTTTGTCTTTGGGCTGGTGGTGATGCCGCTCAACAACGCGTTCTCGCGCTCGCGGGAATGGAAAGCCGACGCCGCGGCGCTCGAGCTCACGGCAAATCGCGACGCGTTCATCCGCGCCATGCGCAAGCTCGGCGAGCAAAACCTCGCGGATTTGTCGCCGCACCCGGCGGTGGAATTTCTGTTGCACGATCACCCGTCGCTGGCGCGACGCATTGCCTGGGCCGAACAATGGCAAAGAAATTGATTCGGGGAGTCATCCTGCTGTTGGTGGCTGGCTGCGGCGGGTCGTCCGCGCCCCAACCCATCCCGTGGCAACAGTGCAACGGCGGACGGGCCTACGAACACGTCGTCAAACTTGTCGGCTACGGCCCGCACCCGAGCGGGAGCGAAGCCTTGGGGCGCGCCGCATCGTATATCACCACGCAGTTGCAGGATTACGGGTTGACGGCTGACGAACAGGTGTTTGTGGCGCAAACGCCCTACGGACCCAAACAATTTCGCAACGTGATTGCCAGGACGCGTGTCCAGCAGGGCGGACCGAATCGCGTGATTATTATCGGGTCGCATTATGACACGAAACTGTTCACCAACGTCACGTTCGTCGGTGCGAACGACAGCGGATCGAGTACGGGGACGCTGCTGGAGATCGCCCGCGTGGCCGCGGACCAACCGAATCTGTGGTTTGTATTCTTCGACGGGGAAGAGGCGATGGTGCAGTTCACGGACACCGACGGCCTATGGGGAAGCAAGTTTTTTGTCGACGATCTCAAGAACAAGGACCAGGTGAAGGACATCAAGGCGATGATCCTGCTCGACATGGTCGGCGACAAAAACCTGAAGGTCACGGTCGCGGGGACAATCGGGCAGGAGGTGTTCGAAGCGGCCCGCGCGGCGGGGTTCCGTGACTATTTTGCATACGGCGCGAATGCGATTCTCGATGACCACGTCCCGTTCGAGCGGGCGGGGATCCCGGCGGTTGACCTCATCGACGCCGACCTCATCAGATTTAATTACGGAAAGCCGCCCGGCCCCCGGGAATACTGGCATACAGAGCGAGACACGCTCGACAAGATCGCACCGCACAGCCTGGAGATTGTCGGTCAAACGACGTTGCGGCTCATCGAACTCCTTCAGAATCAAGCGGCTGGCCATTGATTCGGCCCGCAGCTTGCTTTACCTTTAGCCGTGATCGCAGTGAGCACGATAGCCCGCGTGAAGTCGACGGGTCGACGACGGGAACTACCGCATGGAGGACAAGCTACAAGTACTTGAAAGCGTGCCGGTTCTAGCCAGCCTCGGCGAGGAGTTGTTGAAGGGTCTGGCGGAGCGCGCGGAGTTCGTCGCGGTCAGGAAGGGCGACCTCGTGGTGCGCGAGAATGACCCGGGCGACGCCCTGTACGCGGTCGTCTCGGGACGGCTGCAGGCCTACACGAAGTTGAAGAGCGGACGGGATCGGGTCTTTGCCACATACTGTGATGGCGAATGCTTCGGTGAAATGCCGTTGCTCAGCGGCGAGACGCACTGGGCCAATGTCCGCGCGCTGAACGATTCGATGCTCCTGAAAATCCCGCGCGCGGACTTCGACGCGCTTGTGAATCGCGACCCGCGCGTGGCAGTCAGCTTCAGCCAGCGGATGGGGCATCGCATGAAGGAGCTTCGGGAGGAGAAACATCGCGCGAAATGGAGCACGATCATTTCGTTGTACAGTTCGCTTCCCGGGACCGGCAAGACAACCCTCGCGCACAATCTCGTCGCGAGCCTGGCCCACGAAACGGGCGAACCCGTGTTGCTTCTCGACCTCAGCGGCAAGCAGCGCGGCGTGCCGCTGCTGAAGTGCGAGCGCCTCGACTTTCGCACCGGCCTCGGATTGCAGGACATCGTGGTTCGCTCGCCGCTGGGGTATGACCGCTTGAACCTTGATCTGGTGGGGGACGAACGGGAGATCCCGTTGATCGCCCCGATTTTCGGCCATCTCGTCAAACAATACGATTATGTCATCTGCGATCTTCCCAACCAGGCGTCCGCGTCGGTGTTCGCCTGCTTGGTCCAGTCGGACAAGGTCTTTGTCATTTCCAGGTATGACGACGAGCATTTGTACCGGACACGATTGCTGCTGGAGGACTTTCGGTCGCACGCGGCGGCGCGTGAACCGGAGGTTCGGGTGATTCTTACCGCCGTGGGCGAGGCCAGTGCACCCTACGTCGAGGAAGCCGAGCACAAGACTGGCCAGCCGATCTCGTACCTGCTGCGGTGGATTCCGGAAAGCGAAGTGGTGGAAGGAGTGGATGGGACGCCGTTCGTGATCCGTCAGCCGATGAGCCCCTACAGTCTGGTCGTGAGGCGCATGGCCCGCGAATTGGGGAACGTGCTGGTCGGTCTGGCGCTGGGCACCGGCGGGGCGCGCGGTCTGGCGCATATCGGCGTGATCCGCGTGCTGGAACGCGAAGGAATTGGCATCGACGTGGTCGCGGGCAGCTCGATGGGTTCACTGATCGCGGCGGCGTGGGCGGTAGGCAAGTCCGCCGACGAGATGGAGGAGATTGCCAAACAGATTCGCAGCAAGCGGACGTTCTTGAAGCTGCTCGATCCGATGTTCCCCGGGGCGGGTGTGTTTCGCGGCATCAAGGTCTACAACTTCCTCCATTCAATCGTGAACGGGTTGACGTTTGCTGATACGCTCATTCCCCTGAAGATCGTCGCGAGCGATCTGAACACGCTCGAAGAGGTGGTGTACGAGGAAGGCAAGCTCATCGACGCCATTCGCGCCAGCATCACGATTCCCGGCATTTTCCGGCCCGTGGTCAATGACGGACACACGCTGATTGACGGTGGTATTACAGATCCCGTGCCGGTGCAGGTGCTGACGTGGGCCGGGGTGTCGAAGATTATTGCGGTCAACACGATTCCCAACGCCGATGAGATGAAGCAACGCGAACGTAGTCGGCACGAGATGTCCGCCGCGACGAGGAAGGAGCGAAAGGGCGTGTTACACGAGACCGGGCCGCTGGTTGACACGCCGACCGGCATCATCAACATCTACATGCGATCGATGCACGCGATGCAGTCGCGGATGGCGGAGATGGCCTGCAACAACGCCGACGTGGTGATCCGACCCCTGCTGGCGGGCAGCGTCTGGTACGATTTTTATCATCCCGAGCGGTACATTCGCTGCGGGGAAGAGGCGGCGGAGGCGGCCCTGCCGCAATTGAAGGAGCTGGTGCGGGCATGAACTGGGATCGCCTGACCGTTCCCGAGCAGCGCCGCATCCAGAATGAAAAACTCCACCGTTACCTGACGGAAGTCATTGCCCCGTTCAGTCCGTATTACAAACGGCTCTTCGCCGAGCATCACGTCGATCCACGGCTCATCAAGACGGTCAACGACCTCCGCCAGATGCCGTTCACGGCCAAGGCCGACCTGCTGTCGACCTCCGAACAACCGGAGAAATTCCGTGAGTTCATCATCACGCCGGACCTGTCGGTGCTGAAGCACCGGCCCCGCGTGCTCGCCGAGGCGCTGTGGCGCGGTCGGAGCGTGGTCGAACGCCGGTTCGAGCGCGAATATCGGCCGATTTTCCTGACGGCCACGACGGGGCGAAGCTCGCTGCCGGTCGCGTTTACGTACACCGACTACGATATGTACAATCTTCGCATATCCGGCGCACGGCTGATCCAGACGTTCGCGGCGACGACGAAGATGCGCGGGGTCAACATGTTTCCCTACGCGCCGCACTTGGCGTTCTGGCAGGTGGTGTACGCCGGGCTGGAGTTCGGCATGTTGCTGGTGAGTTCGGGGGGCGGGAAAGTCATGGGCACGGACGGCAACATCAATCTTATCGAGAAGATCAAGCCCGAAGCGCTCATTGGGATTCCAACGTTTGTGTATCACGTGATTCGCGAAGCGCAGGCGCAGGGGAACAAATGGCCGCAGGTCACGAAAGTCGTGCTCGGTGGCGAGAAGAGTCCACAGGGTATCCGCCGCAAGATCGTGACGCTCCTGCAGGAAATGGGCGCCGGAGACGTTCGGGTGTGCGGCACGTACGGGTTTACCGAGGCGCGGGTCGCGTGGGGCGAATGCCCGACGCTTCCTGAAGAATCGAGCGGCTATCATCTGTTCCCCGACTTCGGAGTGTTCGAGGTGATTGACCCCGAGACCGGCGAGGTGAAGGGTGAGGGCGAGCCGGGTGAGTTGGTGTACACCCCGCTCGATGCGCGCGGGACCGTGGTGTTGCGGTATCGGACCGGCGACTACGTCGATGGCGGCGTGACGTGGGAACCCTGCCCGCATTGTGGCCGCACCGTGCCGCGCATCGTCGGCAATATCGGACGGGCATCGAACACGAAGGAACTTCAGTTCGGGAAACTGAAGGGCACGATCGTCAATTTCGACACGTTGCAGCAAATCCTCGACAACACGACCGAGATCGGCGAGTGGCAGTTGGAGATTCGCAAGGCCCATGACGATCCGCACGACGTGGACGAGTTAATTCTGCATCTCGCGCCCGTTAATGGCGCCAACGTGGAACAACTCAAGGAGAAGGTCCGCACGCGCTTCCAGACCGGGGTCGAACTGACCCCCAATCGTATCGAGGTCCATTCCATCGACGACATGCTCAAGCGGATCAAGCTGGAAAGTTCACTGAAGGAAGTGCGGATTCTGGATGCGAGGCCGAAGGAGTGAGTCTTCTTGAGTGCACCGGAGCGGAGTTCGCTCCACGAATTGCTTTGCGAAGGATGGCGTGATACTCTGCTAGCGAATCAGGAGGAGGTCGCAATGAGAATGAGGTTTTGCGCATTGGCAGGCGTCGCTTTACTTTTTGGCATGAACACGAAGGCAGCGTTGCACACCGAGATGATTGAGTACAAACAGGGGGATACGACCTGTGAGGGGTATCTCGCTTACGATGACGCGGAAAAAGGGCCGCGGCCGGGGGTGCTCGTGGTGCACGACTGGATGGGGCTGGAAGGGTACGCGAAGATGCGCGCGGACATGCTGGCGAAACTCGGCTATGTCGCGTTCGCCGCCGACATTTACGGCAAAGGCGTACGCCCGGCGAACCGGCAGGAAGCCGGCGCGCAGGCGGGCAAGTTCAAGGGCGACCGCGCATTGCTTCGGGCGCGTGTGAACGCGGCGTTGGACGTGCTGGAGAAGCAGCCGCAATGCGACACGAAACGGGTGGCGGCCATTGGTTATTGTTTTGGCGGCACGACCGTCCTGGAACTTGCGCGGAGCGGGGCGGACATTGCCGGCATCGTGACGTTCCATGGCGGACTCGACACGCCGACCCGTGACGCGAAGAACATCAAATGCAAAGTGTTGATCTGTCACGGCGCGGACGATCCGTACGTGCCCGCGACCGACGTGGCGGCGTTGCAGGACGAGTTCCGCAAGGCTGGTGTGGATTGGCAGATGATTTACTACAGCGGCGCAGTACATGCATTCACGCGGCCCGATGCGGGGAACGACAACTCCAAGGGCGCGGCCTACAATGAAAAGGCTGACAAACGGTCGTGGGAAGCGATGAGGGAGTTCTTTAGCGAGATCTTCAAGTGAGGCGGATCCCACTCGATTGGCACGCCTCCATTGGATAGCTATCTGGTTGTCAGCAAGCGGGTAACGACCCGCGATCAGGGTCTGGTTGCGGCAGGAAAGCTGCTCCTATAACGGGCGGCGCGTCGTTCCGGGCAGGCGCGCATCATAATTTTGAGCGAACGATGACGCGGCTGGCCATCATTGACGGAATACGGACGCCGTTCTCGAAAGCGGGGACGGAGTTGAAATCGCTTCCCGCGCAGGAACTCGGGCGCATTGTGGTAAGCGAATTGTTGGAGCGCACCGGGGTCGATCCCCACAAGATTTCGCAGGTGATCTTTGGTTGCGTGGCGCAGCCAGCCGAAGCCGCCAACGTCGCGCGGGTCATCGCCCTGAATGCCGGCATTCCCCAAGAGGTCCCCGCCTACACGGTGCACCGGAATTGCGCCAGCGGATTTGAATCGATCACGAGCGCCTACGAAAAAATGGTGGCCGGGCAGGGCGACGCATTCGTGGTCGGCGGCACCGAGAGCATGTCGAACATTCCGTTGCTGTTTTCGACGGCGGCGGCGGACAAGTTTGCCGCGCTGGCACGAGCCAAATCCTTCCCGAAGAAGCTGGGCGCGATGCTCGCGTTTCGCCCGGGCGATTTCAAGCCGCGCATCGCGGTGATGATGGGCCTCACCGACCCGGTGTGCGGACTGAACATGGGACAGACCGCGGAGGTGTTGTATCGCGATTACGGCATCCCGCGCGCGCGACAGGATGCGTTCGCACTCGAATCGCATCAAAAGACGGTGAAGGCGCGGGCGAAACTCGCCGAGGAAATTTGCACGGTGTATTTACCGAACGGCAAGTACGTGGACAAGGACAACGGCGTGCGCGAGAACCAGACGATGGAGGCGCTGGCCAAGCTGCGGCCCGTGTTTGACAAGCGCAATGGGACGGTGACCGCCGGCAATTCCTCCCAGGTAACCGACGGCGCCGTGGCGCTGCTGGTGATGGAGGAAGAGAAAGCGCGTCGGCAGAATTTCACGCCGCTCGGCTTTTTGCGGGGGTACGCCTACGCCGGCGTGGATCCGAAACGCATGGGGTTGGGCCCGGCGTACGCGATCCCGAAAGTGCTGGAAGAATCGCGGGTGCGCTGGAACGAAGTGCAACTGATCGAGATCAACGAGGCGTTTGCGGTGCAGGTGCTGGCGGTGGAACTGGTCTTGCGCAAGGAATTCGGCATGGAAATCAACCACGACCTGCTCAACGTCAACGGCGGAGCGATCGCGTTGGGACACCCGGTCGGGGCGAGCGGGGCGCGGCTGGTGCTGACCTTGTTGAAGGAAATGAAGCGTCGCAACCTGAAGACGGGCATTGTCTCCGCCTGTGTGGGCGGAGGACAGGGCGGCGCGCTGATTTTGGAGCGGGCATGATGCAATCACCGCGAGTGGAATATGACGCCGAGGGCATTGCCTGGGTGGTGTTCGACGACCCGGAATCGAAGGTCAACGTTCTCGGCACCGAACAGATGCGGCAACTCGATGCGATCCTGGACGAACTGTACAAACGCAAACCGAAAGCGGTGGTGTTTATCAGCGCCAAGCCGGGCATCTTCATCGCGGGGGCGGACATCAAAGAATTGCAAACAATCCGCGATGCCAGTCTTGGCGCAGACCTTTCCCGGGCGGGTCACAGAATCTTCGCCAAGATTGAGCGGATCGGCGTGCCGACCGTGGCGGCCATCGACGGCGCGTGCCTGGGGGGCGGATGTGAACTCGCGCTGGCGTGCCGTTATCGCGTGGCGGCGGACGGTCCCAAGACCCAGATCGGGTTGCCGGAAACACAACTGGGCATCATCCCCGGCTGGGGCGGATCGCAACGTCTGCCGCGCCTGATCGGATTGGGAGCGGCGCTGGACATCGTTTGCGCTGGCAAGAGTATTACTCCGGACAAGGCGCGGCGCATTGGTCTGGTGGATTCCGCGGTGCCAAGCGTAGTATTGCGCGAGACAGCGACGCGGCTGGCATTGGGCGAGCAGCGCGTGAAGCGGAAGTCCGTGTGGATACAGAACTGGTGGCCGATGCGACGGTTGATCTGCCGCGTGGCGCGCAAGCGCGTGCTGCTGCGTACCGAAGGCCGGTACCCGGCCCCGTTGCGTGCGATTGACGCGATAGAGGAAGGACTGAGCGGCTCGTTGACCGAGGGGCTGGAGGGCGAGGCGAGGATTTTTGGCGAAGTGAGCGTCACGCCGCAGTGTCGCAACCTGATCCGGCTGTTTTTCCTGCGCGAGACGTACGCGAAACTGGTGTTCAAGCCCGAGAAGGTGGAACGGACCGGGCCGATCTCGGCGAAAGTCATGACGTCGCCCGTGGAGAAGGTGGGTGTACTCGGCGCGGGTGTGATGGGCGCGGGGATCGCGCAATGGTGCAGCGCGCGCGGGCTGACCGTGCGATTGAAAGACATCAAGCCGGAGTTTGTCGCGGCCGGCATCAAACGGATCGCCGACGCCTACCGCGAGGGCGTCAACCGGCGGAAGATGTCCGAACTGGACGCGCAGCACGGGCTGGCGCGGGTGCATCCGACGACCGAATACACGGGGTTTGGCGACTGCGATCTCGTGATCGAGGCGGTGTTGGAGAAGATCGAGGTGAAGCGCCAGGCGTACAGCGAACTGGCGGAGGCGTTGCGGAACGATTGCATCATCGCGTCGAACACGTCGGCGATCCCGATTGACGACCTGGCCGAGGCGAGCGGTCGCCCAAAGCGGTTTGTGGGAATTCATTTCTTCAATCCGGTGCACAAGATGCCACTGGTGGAAATCGTCCGCGGATCGAAGACGGCGCCCGAGGTTGTTGCGGCGGCGGTGGAATTCGCGAAACGACTGAAGAAGATTCCGGTGGTCGTGAAAGGCACGCCCGGGTTTTTGGTGAATCGGCTGCTGATGCCGTATTTGAACGAGGCGGGCGTGTTGCTCGGGGAAGGCGAGACCATCGAGTCGATTGACGAAGCGATGCTGGATTTCGGGATGCCGATGGGGCCCCTGCGGCTGATCGATGAAGTGGGAATCGACGTCGCGTACGACGTGGCGGCCGAATTGGGCGAGGCTTTTAAGGAGCGAATGGCGGTGGCGCGGATTCTCCGGCAGGTGCATGACCAAGGGCTGAAGGGCCGGAAGGGCGGGGTGGGATTCTACGTTTACAAGAAGAGGAAGACAGAGAAAGTGAATCGGCGACTGGCCAAAGCGATCCGGCGAGACACCGAGTCGAGGAATGCCGGCAAAGAACCGCGGTCGGCGCGGGACATCCAGAGGCGGTTGCTGGGCGTGATGATCGAGGAAGCCAAGCTGTGCCTCAGCGAAGGCGTCGTGGCGTCGGAGGATGATATCGACGCGGGGATGATTTTCGGGACCGGTTTTCCGCCGTTTCGTGGCGGGCTGGTGGTGTACGCACGCGACGTGGGATTGTGGTAAGATATTAGCGATGCCATTCGCGTTTCAACATGGCGAATCACTGGCCGGGCTGGTGTTGGCGGCCTCGACCGGGCTGCTCGACCCGAATTTTCATCGGACGCTGGTGTACATTGCCGAACACGGCCCGGCGGGCGCGGTGGGGTTGGTGATGAACCGGCCCGTCAACAAGACGCTGGGCGAAGTCGCGGAGTCGCCCGAGTTGCCCGATGCTTTGCGCGGGACGCCGGTGTTTCAGGGAGGACCGGTGAGGCCGACCGCATTGCTCCTGGCACGGTTCCAGCGGGGGAAGACGGATGAGGAATTGCGTTGTCAAATCGTCGCCGATCCATTCGAACTGTTGGAACCCCGCCGGCGGGGCTGGGTGCGCGCATTCGCGGGATATGCCGGGTGGGGCGAAGGACAACTGGAGCGGGAACTGGGCGAGCATTCGTGGGTGGTGTGCCGTCCGCATACGGCGCTGTTGGATCAGCCGGTACCGCCGGCGATTTGGGAGGCGTTTGTTGGGGAGGACCAGCGGTGGCGGAAGCTGACAGCGCTGTTGCCGAAGTTCACGGGTCTGAATTGACCGGCGAGGCACGATTCCCGTTTGGCATGGACCAGCGAAAGCTGGCAGCTTTGCTAATTGTGATGGCCGGTCTCTGGGCGTTCCACAACAGTCTGCGTGGGCCATTCATTTTCGACGATATCCCCTCGATTGTGGAGAACCGGCATCTTCACCGCCTGTGGCCCGTTGACGTGGCGATGACCGCGCCACCCGGGACGACGGTGACGGGGCGGCCGGTGGTTTGCCTGTCGTTGGCGCTGAACTACGCGCTGGGCGGATTGAACGTCTGGGGATACCACGCATTCAATCTGGCGATCCATTTGATTTCTGCCCTGGTGTTGTTTGGGATCATTCGGAGGACGTGTGAGACTGGGCCGCTTCGGGATCGATTCGGGGCCAAGGCCACGTGGTTGGCGGCGGCGATCGCGCTCGTGTGGGAGGTTCATCCCCTGCAAACGGAGAGCGTCACGTATGTCGTACAGCGCACCGAATTGCTGATGGGCTTGTTCCTGTTGTTGACATTGTATTGCGTGATTCGCAGCGACCAGTCTGTCCGCCCGCGCGGTTGGCAGTGGGCGGCGATCGTGTCGTGCGCGTTGGGGATGGGAAGCAAAGAAGTGATGGTTGTCGGGCCGTTAATTGTCCTGCTGTACGACCGCGTGTTTCTGGCGCGGTCGTTTCGGGAATTATTGTGTAGGCGCGCGGTCTTGTACGCGGGTCTGGCGGGGACATGGTTGATCCTGGCGGGGCTGGTGGTGTTGACCACGCGTGAAATGACCGGGTTGGGGATGCGGGAGATTACGCCATGGGACTACCTGAAGACCGAGGCCGGCGTACTGGTGCACTACCTGCGTCTCTGCTTCTGGCCGCATCCGTTGCTCATCGACTATTTCGACTGGCCGGTTGCGCGGTCATGGAAAGACAGCCTGGTGCCCGGCATCGTCGTGCTCGGTTTGCTGGGAGCAACCGTGTGGGCGTTTCGGCGGCGGCCATGGGTGGGATTTTTGGGTGCGTGGTTTTTCCTGATCCTGGCACCGACATCGAGTGTCATGCCGAGCCTGGGCGAAGTGGCGGCGGAACGGCGCATGTACCTGCCATTGGCGGCGGTGGTGACTCTGGCCGTTGGCGGGGGATGGCGAATCATGGAGAGATTGCGGGGGAATCGGTCCGAGCCGCGCGCGGCGCGACGGTTGGGGGCGGTGACTTTTATTGCCGTCTTGTTGACACTCGGTTGGCTGACGATACGGCGTAACGAAGTGTATCGCAGCGACGTGACAATTTGGTCCGATGTGGTCGCGCAACGTCCGCACAACACCCGCGCCCTGAGCAATCTCGGTACCGTATTGGTGGCACATGGACGAGTGGACGAAGCACTTACGCGCTACAACGAGGCCGTGCAACTTGACCCGGGCAATTCCGATGCGCAGTTCAATCTCGGCCTGACGCTCGCCGGGCGCAATGACCTGGATGGCGCGCTGGTTCACTTAAACGAAGCGGCGCGACTGGTGCCGCACAGCGCCCTCGCACAATGCGATCTGGGTATCGTGCTCACCCAGAAAGGCGACCTCGCCGACGCATCGAGGCATCTGACCGAATCCCTCCGATTCGATCCGCGAAATTCCGTGGCGCATAATGCCATGGGCATCGTTCTTGCGCGCCAGGGCAACCCGACCGAGGCGGAGAAAGAGTTTGGCAAGGCGGTACAGTTGCAGCCCGATAATGCGGAGGCGCAGGCGAATTTGGGGTTTGCGCTGGCGGGATTGGGCCGCATGGAGGAGGCCGTGCGCCACTGGGAAACGGCCATTCGGCTCGATCCCAAGCAGGCGAATGCGCGGCGGGCACTCGATCGTGTTCGCGGTGTCGGACCGTGACGAAGCAGCGTAGCCACCGGGATCAAACAAAAGAGGAGAGTCGAGGCTTGTCATCAGCAGTTCGTGCATCTTCAGACGACGCAAGGGGGGGTGGCCCCCTAAACAACGTACTGAGAGGGTTGCTCGACTCTCCGTTGGAATTTACGCCACGGCATCCGAAATGCAACTGGCCGCAGCATCGGCGATGGCACGGCGCAAGAGCGAGATCGACCCTTCGACTTCACTCAGCGCAGGCAGGAATGGCGAGACCCGACCCTCGACCACCTCACGGCAGGTTCGCGTTGACCGATGACAACGTGTTATTGATGTTCTTGCCGAGACCCCTTAATACGGTGACGGCCACGACGGCAATAAGAGCCAGCACCAGCGAATATTCGACCAGACTTTGGCCCTTTCGCGATCGAAGTGCTCGGCAGATTCTCTGAATTGTTTTCTTCATACCCATACCACACCCCTTTCGGGCGTATTTCCTAGCAAATACGCTCAAACCGTTTCCCACCGGGAACCATACCACCGATCAGATGGGCGTACAAGTCAATAAACTACAGGCTTACAGGCGATATAATGGGGCGCGAACGGACGCAGATGAACACCCGTTGTCGCCGAAGCTTGCACCTTCGCTGGAGCTACGGCGGAGATAAGAGGACGGGAGGGTGCGGGCAACGTGTCGGACGGGTCTGGCCGTGGAGAGAAGGTTGAGACCCTCTCCGATTGTTACAGCGATTGGAGGTGACGCCAATTTCATTAACGCCAACTTCATTGGATTTCCGGTTGCGCGTTGCTACCCGTGATTAGCGTAAGGCGCTGACGGAGGCGAATACGTTTCTACGGGACCAGTCGGACGCGGTAATAGCGGGCGGGGAAGTTGGTGGTGGCACCGGTGTCGAGGTAGTTGGTCGTGGTGCCGACGGTGTTGGTGACGGTGAAGATGTCGGTGAAATTGTCGCTGCTGTAGTTGCCGGTCGCGTCTCCCCCCGTCGCTTGCAGCGCGTTGGTCTTGCCACTGCCCATTGTCCAGGTCACCAGCAAGTCGATGCCACTCGGCACGATTGAGATGATCCGGAACGATGACGCGTTGTTGGTCGGGTCTAGGCCAACCAGATAATCCTGCAGGACGGTGAATCCCGTGCCATCGGGATCGTCCGTCGCCAGCGAGTTGTCGTTGGATTGGCCTGTCGGATGACCAAAGTACTGGAGCATCCAGCAGTCCGGTATGCCGTCACCATCGGTGTCAACGGTTGAGGTGTCGGCGGTGGCAATGTTCGAGTAGGGCGAACCGGCGACCGCGTTGTAGGCGCAAATGCCGTAGTAATACGGCTGACCGCAACCCACTCCCGTATCCGAATACGTCGTGACCGTGGAGTCCACAGTGCCAATCTCGGCCCACGGACCTGTCGACGAAGTGGCTCGTTCGATGCCGAACCGATTCGCGTCGCCGAAGTTGTCCGTCCAACTCAGATTGATTTGATTCGCGGAGACAGCGGTGGCGACGAGGGCCGATGGGGCGTTCGGGCCACACGTCATTGCCAGACTGTGGAGGCCGCCGGCAGCGATGGCCATCACATTGGTTAGCCCGGCCGGTGAATCCGTCTGGCCGTTGCTGTCGTTGCCCCAGCCGACGACGGTGCCGTCGCTCCGTAACGCCAGACTGTATGAATTACCGGCGGCGATGGCCACCACATTGGTCGGCCCCGAAGGCGGCGGCCCAGAGTTTCCCCAACTGACGATGGTGCCGTTGTTCCTCAACGCCAGACTGGAATAATAGCCTGCGGCAATGGCCACCGCGTTGGTCACATTCGAAGGCACGTTCGTCTGACCGGCATTGTTGAGTCCCCAACCGATGACGGTGCCATCGCTCCGGAGTGCGAGACTGTGTCGGAACCCCGCCGCGATGGCGACGACTCCGATTAACCCGGGCGGCACGTTCGTCGCGCCGGTGATGTTGTCGCCCCACCCGACGACGGTACCGTCGCTCCGTAACGCCAGACTGTGGTAATAGCCGGCGGCGACAGCCACGGCATTGGTCAGTCCGGCCGGCGAATTTGTCTGGCCGGAGCCGTTGTCGCCCCACCCGACGACGGTGCCATCGCTCCGTAACGCCAGACTGTGGTTGCCACCGGCGGCGATGGCGACGGCATTGGTCAGCCCGGCTGGTGAATTCGTCTGGCCGTTGCTGTTGTTGCCCCAGCCGACAACGGTGCCGTTGCCGATCAACGCCAAGCTATGGTAATAGCCGCCGGCAATGGCCACCACCCCGGTCAGATTTGTCGGTGGCGTCGTCTGGCCGTAGCTGTTGTTTCCCCAGCCCGCCACCGAGACCACACACAGAGCCGGCGTGCTGGCGTTGGCGACGTTGGAGTAATCGGAGTTGCCTCCCGATGTGTAGGCGCACACCCGATAGTAATACGTGCTGCCGGGCGCAAGCCCGGTATTTCGATACGTTGTCGTACTGGTCAACACCTGCGCGATCTGGGCAAAGTTGATCCCATCGGTCGAACGCTCGATCTTGAAACCATTCCCGAGGCGGTTGTCCGTCCAACTCAAATTGATTTGATTCGCCGAGACGGCGGTGGCGACGAGGGCGGATGGCGTACCGGCGCCACACATCAGCACCAGACTGTATTCGTCGCCGGCGCCGATGGCCGCCACTCCGGCGACGGCCGGCGGCACGTTCGTTTCGCCGTAGTAGTTCTCTCCCCAGCCGACGACGGTGCCGTCGCTCTTCAATGCCAGACTGTGGAAGTCACCGGCGGCGATGGCCACCACGTTACTCAGACCCGGCGGCACGGTCGCTTGTCCGAAGGAGTTCTGACCCCAGCCGACGGCAGTTCCGTCGCTCTTTAACGCCAGACTGAAAGAATTACCGGCGGCAATGGCCACCACATTGGTCAGTCCCGGAGGCAACTGCCCATAACTTCCCCAACCGACAACGGTGCCATCGCTCTTCAACGCCAGACTGTGGTAAAAGCCGGCGGCGACGGCTACGACCCCGCTCAGACTTGACGGCACGTTCACCGCGCCGGTGCCGTTGTACCCCCAGCCGACGACAGTCCCGTCGCTCTTGAGCGCCAGACTATGGTAATAGCCGGCGGAGATGGCCACGGCATTGGTCAGCCCGGCCGGTGAATTCGTCTGGCCATAGGTGTTGTAACCCCAGCCGACGACGGTGCCGTTGCTGCGTAGTGCCAGACTGTGGTAACCACCGGCGGCGACGGCCACGGCATTGGTCAGCCCGGCCGGTGAATTCGTCTGGCCGTAGCTGTTTAATCCCCAACCGACGACCGTGCCGTTGCTCCTCAACGCCAGACTGTGCTGGAGCCCCGCGGCGATGGCCACCACATTGGTCAGACCGGGCGGCACGTTTGTTATTGAATTGTAATAGTTACCCCAAGCAAACACGACTGAAGAAGAACACAACGTCAGCGTCGTGGCACTGGCCACGTTGGAGAAATCGGAGTTGCCTGTGGAATTGTAGGCCCGCACGCGATAGAAGTACGTCGTACCAAGCGCCAACCCGGTGTTTCGATAGCTTGTCGTGTTGGGCAACACCTGCGCGATCTGGGCAAAGTTGATGCCGTCGGTCGAACGCTCGATCTTGAAGCCGCTCTCGTTGTTCGAGTTGTCGGCCCAGGACAAGTTGATCTGGCTGCTGGATACCGTTGTCGCCGTTAAACCCGACGGCGCTTGTGGAGGCGGCGGTAGTGTGGTGGCGCTGGCCTGGTTGCTGTAGCTTGAATCGCCGGCGGCGTTGTACGCCCGCACCCGGTACCAGTACGTCGTGTTGGGCGAGAGTCCGGTATCGCTGTACGTGGTGACATCCGTGCCCACTGTCGCCACTTGCGCCCATGTTCCCGGGCTACCGCCGTTGTCCGGCGCCCGGTCGATCTCGAACCCGTCTTCGTTGCTGGAGTTGTCCGTCCACGACAGATTGATTTGATTGGTCGATATTGCCGTCGCCGTCAGACCGGAGGGGGCCATGAGAAGCAGGGTGGTGGCGCTGGCCTGATTGCTGTAGTCCGAATCGCCGCCGGCGTTGTACGCCCGCACCCGGTACCAATACGTCGTGTTCGATGCCAGTCCGATGTCGTTGTACGTGGTGACGTTCGTGCCCACCGAGGCGATTTGCGCCCATGCGCCGGGCACGCCGCCATTGTCCGGCGCCCGCTCGATCAGAAAGCCATTTTCATCGTTGGCGGTGTCCGTCCACGACAAGTTGATTTGATTGGTGGAGACCGTCGTCGCCGTCAGATTCGACGGCGCCTGTGGAGGCAGCGGCAGGGTGGTGGCGCCGGCCTGATTGCTGTAATTCGAATCACCCCAAACGTTGTACGCTCGAACGCGGTACCAGTAGGTTGTGAGAGGGCTCAATCCGACATCGCTGTACGTGGTGACGTTCGTGCCCACCGAGGCAATTTGCGCCCATGTTCCTGGGTTACCGCCATTGTCCGGCGCGCGTTCGATCAGAAAGCCATCTTCACCGTTGGCGTTGTCCGTCCACGACAGATTGATTTGATTGGTGGCGACGGTCGTGGCGGTCAGACCGGAGGGAGGCGATGGCAGGAGCGATGTGACGATCAGGTTCACCAGTCCCGGCGTGTTGGTGTCGATCACGTAGCTGTAGCCCGCCGGCGCGGCGCTAACGGTGACACCGTTGTCGATGAGCGCGCCGCCGTAGGTGAACAACGTGTAGGTCGCGCTGGTGAAACCGCCGGCGTCGGTAACGTTGAGCGTGCCGCCAAGGGTCAGATCGCCGGTGACCACCGCCAGATCGCTGTTGATGCCCAGGGCATAATTGAAGGTCGCGCCGGCGTCCAGGGCCAGGTCGTTATCGATCGTCAGTGTGCCGGTGCTGTTGTCCAAGGCCCGGCCCGGCGCGAACGTGCCATCCACCGTTACCGGTCCGCCGATGAAGCCGTTGCCGCCGAGCGTTGCGGCGCCGTGGATGCTGACCGCGCCGCTGCCGGTCCCGCTGCCGGTGGGGTTGCTGACCAACAGCGTCCCGTTGGTCACCGTCACGCCCCCGCTGAAGCCCGACGAATCGTTTGCCAGTGTCAGGAGACTGTTCGCCGGCAGCGCGAGCGTCAGCAAATCGGAGCCGCTGAGCACGCCACTAAAGGTGTTGGTGCCGCTGGTGAAGCCCAGCGTGCTCGCGACGGCGATGGCAAGATTATCGGAGAAACTCACCGAGTCCTGCGTGAATGTGAGCGCGCTATCGCCGAGCGTGATGGAGCCGGTGCCGAGCAGGTTGGTGTCGGTGACGGCCGCGGCGGTGTTGAAGAAGGCGAGCACGTTGTTGGCCGGCGGTATGGCCAATCCGCCGAGGGTCACCAGATTCGTATTGGGGGCGCTGTTCGTGACGGTGACCTGGGCGTTGTACAGATTGAACGTGTTGGCGGCGGGCGCGGTGATTTGTGAATCGATGAACTGGACGCCCTGGGCGTTATAGATGTCGAAGGTCGAGGGGGCGGTGATGTTGACATTCTGGAAGACGACATTGGTGAAGGGCACCTCGATGCGTCCCCAAATGATGCCGGCGAACTGACCGGTGACCACGGCGCTGACGTTGCTGATCGCGATGTTGCTCCAGACGGGAAATGGGTACGGGCCAACTGGCTGGGCGGCAGCCGTTGACGGATCGATACCGATGGGCGTTCCATACTCGTTGTAGTAGCTGTAGAGGACAATCGCGCCATACACGATGTTGGTCATCGTGATGTTCGAGTACGTGAGGTTCTGCGCCACGCCCCCGTTGCCGTTACCGCCGGTCGGGGCGTTATCCGACTTCATGCGAATGCCGTAGTCGGTGCCGTTGAACGAGCAACTGGTGACCGTCATGTTCGACACACCGCCCCTGGTATTGCTGCCAATCGACACGCCGTGTCCGATGCCAAAGGTGCAGTTGGTAATCAGGATGTCGGTGGAAACGGCCGAACTGCTGCTACTGCCGATGGCGATGTTGTCATCGCCGGCATTGATCGTGGAGTTCCGGACGAGACAGCTTGTTCCGACGAGGTCAATCCCGTCCGTATTGGGTGACGGCGGCGTGTTGATGGTAATGCCATCGACCGTGATGTCGCTATCCACGCCCTTGAACACGACGTGCATCTTCGGCGGGTTCTGCAGGGTGACGCCGTGAATCCACACCCGCTGGCAGCCGCCGTTGAAAAAGACCATGTAGGGTCGGTTGCTGAACACGGAACTCGGCGCGGTCCACCAACCCGGGCCCTGACCGTCAATCGTGCCCGACCCGCTGATTTCGATGTCGGTGACGTTCTTGGCGTAAATCAGATTGCCGTACGTTTGGTCCTGGGGCGGATAGTTTATGAAGGCGGCGAGCGGAAGCTCCTGCAGCGTCGCGCCGCTGTCGATCTGGAGGTTGATGTTGTTGGCCAGCGTGAGCGGGCCGCACAGGTACGTGCCCGCTGGTATTTCGACCGTGCCGCCGCCGGACCCGCCGGCGTCATCGAGGGCGTCCTGGATCGCGGTGGTGTTGTCCGATACGCCGTCGCCGGACGCGCCGTAGTCTACGACGTTAAAGTTTCCCGGGGGGATGGTCGGCAGGACCGGATCGGCACAGGCCAGCCTGGCCAGCGCGAGCCATAGAAACAGGCTGCAGGCCGACCGGCATCGAATGCGCTTCTCCCGTCGGTTAATCTTTCGTCCTCGCGCGACCCGGCTGACTGGCGGTCTTGCGGTCACCAACCGGGGTGGAGGCTAGCAAGTTTCTGGCTTGCAGTCAAGGCAAGAGACGGCAAGAGAGAGACGGCAAGACCCTGGCTAACAGGCATTATCGTTCATAAACTCCGATTGCATGCACAACTACGGTTGGGGTGGAGCGGCCGCGAATGCGACCGCTTCGACGAGGCTCCCTTCGACGTTGCTCAGGGCGGTCAGGGCAGGCCCTCCGACGGGTTCGGCGAGCTCACCGCAAGCGGGCTCAGGGTCGTTCTTCGACCGTCAGGCGAAGGCGCGTGGGGAGAGTGGGTGGGAGATGGATCAGTGGTTGAACCTCACTGCAATTCCTTCTTTCACCAGTGCCGCAGACCTCACGCGTGAAGGCAGCCGAGAGCGTCGAGGACGGACGAGAGCAGGCGCCACTCGCGGCGGTATTGGGCGAGAGCCCGACGGCCGGAGGCGCGAATGCGATAATATCGTCTCTCGCGGCCGGCGACTTCCACCCGGCGCGACGCGAGCCAGTGTTCGTGTTCCATTTTTTTCAACAACGGGTAGAGCGGCCCTTCTTTGATCGCGAATAATCCCTTGGAATTCGCCGACACCTCGCGACGCAACCCGTATCCATAAAGTTGGCCGCGCTTTTCCAGCGTGGCCAGGACAATCCATGCGGTCGTGCCTTTCCGGATCTGGGCCATCAAATCGCCACGGACCGACTTCCTGCGGCGGCGGAACGGATGTGTCGGCCAGAGGCGCACGGAAGAATCTGTCGACCGGGTCGTTGGTCTGCGCACGTGGGGTTCATACATATGTTACATATGTATCATGCCACGCCGGGCAAGGCAAGGGTGAGGAGATGGCGGAAGGTCGGGCGTGATGGAACGCTGATACATATGTAACATAGGTATCATGCCAGTCACTGAAGAACAAGGCGAAGAGGTCGGGATGGAAAACAGAGGAGTCACGAAAGACGGTCCAACGCAGGGGCAAGGAACCGCGAATAAGGGCGGAACGACAAGGATGAAGAGATCACGGAAGAGGGAGCGCGACGGAAAGTCAGATACATAGGTATCATGGGGGGACGGACGGGGTCGGGAGGCGAAAAACGGGAGGCGAGAAAGAGGAGGTGGAAGGCGGAGACCTCCCGCCGCAGGGGCAATGACACGTCGGGGTACCGAGACGCTTCGATGAGCTCAGGACGACGAACTGCAAGGCGGCGGCGGGTCGCCGCACTCCAAAGGCGGACGGCGGCGCGGAGCACGAGGGGGCACCCACCCCTTTATCCCCTCCTTGGAGGGGAGCCGCAAATCCTAGACCGTGGTGTGTTGTGGCCGCGAAAGAGTTGCGACATGACGACCGTCGGGCGAAGGCGCGGGGCTTTTTTCGAGCTGTCGGCGGAATTATTATGTGGACAAGGGGTATACGATAGCGTATAGTCGGGGCGGTTTGGGTTGTTTGACATAGGGCATAGATGTTCACCACGAAGGCACGAAGGGCACGAAGCATGGCGACCGTTCGACCCCGGCATCGGTTGTCGGGGCAGGCGGACGGCCCGCTCTCACCGAGCGCGGCTACAAGGGAAATGGGATTCATAAAAAAGGCACTTTTTGCGAAACGAACCCAACGGGTTGGAGTCGAAAATGCGTGTGGAGGAGGTTGTGGGAGAGGTTGTTGAGAAAATGGAAATGACGTTTTTCCGGTGGGTTCGTTTGGCTTCGTTCACGCCTGTTCGCGTCGCCGTCTGGGGGCCGGAAGGGCCAGAGAAGGGAATAGCGAGGAGTGAAGAGCGCTAGAATGGGTTTGGCTTGGGAAGGTCTTACTGGCAAGGCATTTGCTGCGGTGAGGGTTGGGGGACAAGGAATTTGCCCGGACCGGGCGTGTTCGCGCACCCGATATTCAATGAACCAGACGTGGAGAGAACAACGATTGGCGGCTGGCCCCGGTAGGATCGGGGCAGGCGGTGTGATCGTGCTGATCACGCTGCTGGCGTATGTGCCGGCGCTGCACGGCGGGTTCATCTGGGACGATGACTCGCACGTGACGGACAGCGCGGCGTTGCGGACGCTGCACGGGCTGGCGACGATCTGGACGAAGCCCGGCGCGGTGATGCAATACTATCCGCTGGTGCACACGAGTTTTTGGGTGCAGTACCACCTCTGGCAGTTGAATCCGTTTGGGTATCATCTGGTGAACGTGTTGTTGCAGGCGGGCAACGCGATTCTGTTGTGGCGGGTGCTGGAGCGGCTGGAGATTGGCGGTGCGTGGCTGGCGGCGGCGGTGTTCGCGATTCATCCCGTGCAGGTCGAGTCGGTCGCGTGGATTTCCGAGCAGAAGAACCTGTTGTCGGGCGCGTTCTATCTGGCGGCGGCGCTCGCGTACATGCGGTTTTGTCCGTTGGACGCGGTACGGACGGCGGAGAAGGGACGGTGGGGATATTATTTCTTGGCATTTGCGTTTTTTGTAGGGGCGATGCTAAGCAAGACGGTGGCGTGCACGTGGCCGGTGGCGATCTTGTTGTTGACGTGGTGGAAACGCGGCGGGATCGGGCGGCGGGATGTGTGGTTGATGGCGCCGTTTGTCGCGATGGGGGCGGTGTTGGGGTTGACGACGGTGTGGGTGGAAGCCTACTGCACGGGCGCGCGGGGAACGGGGTGGTCGTTTACGATGGTGGACCGGGCGCTGATCGCGGGGCGGGCGGTGTGGTTTTACGCGGCGAAGCTGGCGTGGCCGGAGAATTTGGCGTTTGTCTATCCACGGTGGAGCATCGATGTGGGGCAGTGGTGGCAGTGGGCGTTTCCGCTGGCGGCGGCGGCGGTCGTGGCGGCGTTGTGGCTGGGGCAGGGGCGGATGGGACGGGGGCCGCTCGTGGCGGTGGCATTTTTTGTGATCACGTTGGGGCCGGCATTGGGGTTCGTTAATGTGTACCCGATGCGGTACTCGTTTGTGGCGGATCACTTTCAGTATATGGCGAGCATTGGGTTGATCGTGGCGGCGGTGGCGGGCGGGGCGAGGGTGATTCGGGAGCGGGTGCTGAGAACGGCGGTGGGTGCGGCGGTGGTGGCGTTGTTGGCGGGATTGACGGGGCAGCAGGGGCACGCGTATGCGAGCGCCGAGACGCTGTGGCGGGATACGTTGGCGAAGAATCCGGGGTGTTGGATGGCGCATAATAATCTGGGGATTTTGTTGGCGCACCGCAGCGATGTGGCGGGGGCGCGGGCGGAATACCGGGAAGCATTGCGGTTGAGTCCTGATTCGTACGAGTCGCATAACAACCTGGGGAATCTTTTGATGCAGGAGTCGCAACCGGCGAAGGCCGTGGCTGAATACGGAGAGGCGTTGCGGATTGAACCCGGGTACGTGCGCGCGCGGGCCAATTTGGCGAAGGCGCTAGGCCGGTTGGGTCGCACGAATGAGGCGATCCACCAATACCGGATCGTGGTCGAGATGAAGGCGGACGAAGTCGATGCCCATTACAACCTCGGGATCACGCTGGCCAAACAGGGGCGAATCGTTGAAGCGTGCCAACAATTTGCCGAGGTTGTCCGATACCAACCCGACTCGGCCAACGCGGAGTACGACTGGGGATTTGCCCTTGCCAAACAGGATGACTTCGCGCGCGCGATTCCACATTATCAAACGGCGGTGCGGTTGAACCCCGACTACGCGGCGGCGCATTACGGGCTGGGGATGGCGTTGTTGCAAACCGGGCGACGGGCGGAGGGCATCCGGGAGTTGCAGCGCACGCTGGAGCTGGAGCCGGGTTCGACGGAAGCGCAGCGCGCCTTGGACGCCGCGAATACACGCGCGTGATTGGCGGGCGGCGCGAGTGAATCACGCATCCGCGCGCCGGGCGCGGAAGAAACTTTGCAATAAAGCCCGGGCTTCCGTTTCCTTGACGCCGGATTGGACGTCGAGGACATGGTTCAATCCGGTGGCCGAGGTGATGGGAAACACCGAGCCGGCGCCGCCGGCGCGCTCGTCGCGAACGCCGAACACCAGCCGCTTCAAGCGTGCGAGCATGATGGCGCCCGCGCACATCGGACAGGGCTCTTTGGTGACAAACAGCGTGCAGCCTTCGAGTCGCCAGTCACCAAGAGCGTTGGCAGCCTGCGTGATCGCGAGAATTTCGGCGTGGGCGGTGGCGTCCTTGAGCAGTTCCACCTGATTGTGGGCGCGGGCGATGATGGTTGCGTTGCGGACGATGACGGCGCCGACGGGCACTTCGTTGGTTTCATAGGCCATGCGCGCAAGCCGCAACGCTTCGCCCATGAAATAGTCGTCGCTGGTCAGATCAATGGCCTTGGGCGTTTCCTCGGGTCGTCCGGGCTGAATCACAAATCGAAACTAACGGGTCCGGCGGGCGTGGGCAAGCGATTTGGCTGCGTGGCGTGGCCGTCGCGGGTCTCAAACCAGATTTGGCGGGACGCTCGCCTGGGCCTTGAGGTTTCCGGCTCGCTTCTTCGGTTCCCGGACCATCGGCTGCATGAACGATTGCATCAGTCCCGAGAGAGCTTCCCGAGTCACCACCAGTCCGCCGAACGGTTGCCACTGGTCCAGGATCAGCTTGTTCACTTCGGCCGCCAAGCCTTCCGGGCTCGACGCCATGACGATCCTGTATTCGACGATTCGCGATTGCCGCATTCTCATCGGCCCGCCTCCGCCCGAGTTTGTTGCCGCCTCATCGGGATGCTCTTAACACAATCGCGGACGCGTCGACAAGCGCCAACCGAAGCTCGGGAAAAGATTGATTTGCCGGATAAAGAGAGCGAGTCCAGTATTTGGTTGATGAGCGATGGCCCATTGATTGCCGATCTTTCGGCGGTGCGAAATCGACTGCGCGTCACCGGCGCGGATCGCCTGGAATTCCTGCATGGCCAGTGCACGAATGACATCAAGGGGTTGGACGTGGGAGAAATCTGTTACGCTGCGTTTCTGAACGCGAAAGGCAAAATGCGGGGGGAAGGCTACGTCATTTGCCAAGCGGACGCGTTTCTACTGGAAACAAGCCCCGGACTGGCGCCGTCGCTGGAGAAGTTTATCATCACGGAAGACGTGATGATTGAGGATGTCAGCGCAGCACTGGGGGAGTGGCTGGCAATTGGCAGCGCGCCGGTGGAGTTGCCGGCCGACGCGGTGACATTCCAGCACCCGCTTGGGCTCGGCGTCGTAAGCGCCGAACGGATGACGGGAACAATTGACGCCGGGGCGCTGGAAGCACTACGCATCGAGGCCGGTGTGCCGCGTTGGGGCGTGGATATGGATGAGAACACGATTCCCAACGAGGCAGGCTTGGAGAAGCGCGCCATCAACTACGACAAGGGATGTTACATTGGCCAGGAAACTATCGCCCGAATCAAGACGTACGGTCATGTGAACCGTCAGTTGGTGCAAATGGCATTGACGGGGCAAGACGTGCCCGCGCGAGGTGACAAGATTCTTGCGGACGGACGCGAAGTGGGGCAGGTGACGAGCGCCATGTTCTCCTCGCGACTTGGCAAATCACTCGCGCTTGGATATGTTCGGCGCGAGTTTGCGAAGGTGGGCGTCGCCCTCAAATGGAACAATCAACCAATGGAGGTTTGTCGAATATGCGGCGAATGATGTGGTTGGTCGGTATGGTGGCAGTCGGACTTCTTTTGAAAGGAACCAATGTCATGGCAGCGGATACAGATCAGGTCGCGGTGGTGGAGACGAAGTTTGGGAAAATTGTGATTGAGTTTTACGACAACGATGCGCCGAAGACCGTGGCCAACTTTATCAAGCTCGCGAAACAGGGCTTCTATGACGGCACGACGTTCCATCGGGTGATTCCCGGTTTCATGATCCAGGGAGGAGATCCCAACAGCAAGAGCGCGGACCGCAGCACGCATGGCACGGGCGGGCCCGGCTATACGGTCGAGGCGGAGATCAAGCGCGATCACGCGCGCGGCACGGTGGCCACGGCGCGACTCGGCGACCAGGTCAACCCGGACAAGCGATCGAGCGGCAGCCAGTTTTTCATCAACGTCAAGGACAACGGTTTTCTCAACGGAGGCTACACGGTGTTTGGAAACGTGATTGCCGGGATGGACGTGGCGGACAAGATCGCGAACGTTCCGCGCGACGGGCGCGACAATCCGAATGACCCGGTGTCGATGAAAGTGTCCATCACGACGCGAGCGGAGGCGCTGAAGAAGTAGGGGAGTGGATTGTGGCGCATGACGGTTCAGGAAATCGCGGTCGCGTTGGCGCGGTTGGGTTGCCCGTCGGAGAAGTGCGTCGCGATGGCGGCGCAACTCGACCGGCGGGCGCGGATGGACGCGGCGCGAAGAGGCGTGTCGTATGAATCGGCCTTGCAGCAGTTGCTGGGGTTGATGGCGCAAGGTTGGGCGAACCCGCCGCGTCGGCAAAAGGATTGAACCCGAAACCATGTTACGGTCGGTCATTATCAGAGCCGCGCTTGTCGCTGTCGCGTGGCACGCCACGGTGTTGGCGCGTGAGGTGCCGATTGTCATCCTCCACACCTGTGACCTGCATGGAAACATCCTGCCGACGGAGAGCTATGAAGGCCAGACCAACGTGGGCGGCATCGCGCGTTGCGCCACGGTGATTCGCCAAATCCGCGAGCATGAGAAGAACGTGTTGTTGGTCGATGCCGGCGACACGATGCAGGGCACGCCGGTCAGTTTTCTCACGGGCGGTCAGGTCATGGTGAAGTGTCTCAACCAACTGCGCTACGATTCGTGGACGTGGGGCAACCACGAGTTCGATTGGGGGTTGGAAAAACTGGCGGCCAGCGCCGAGCGCGCCGAGATACCCATCGTCGTCGCCAACATCCACGAGGCCAGGGATGGCGGCAATCCTCTCTCCCGGGCGATCCTGTCGCGGTTGAAGCCGTATATCGTGAAGGAGATCGATGGCGTCAAAGTGGGGATTATCGGTTTGGACACACCCGGTGTCCCGAGTTGGAGTCGTCCGCGGCTGATTCCGGGGCTGGAGTTTGTGGATTCCGTGGAGACACTGCGGAGGGTTGTTCCCGAGGTCCGCGCCGCCGGTGCGCAGGTCCTCGTGCTGGTGTGCCATCAGGGATACCGGGAAGCGGGAGACGACCACGCCAATCAGATCAACGCGATTGCCCGCGATTTCCCCGAGTTGGACGTGATCATTGGCGCGCATACGCACCGCAACTTCCCGGAATTCAAGGTGAGCGGCATCCTCTACAGCCAGGCGGACTATTACGGAATTTACCTGGGTCGCGTGGACCTGGTGTTTGACACGGAGAAGGGCCGGGTCGTCCATCGGCGGTCCAACACACTGTTGATGGATGAGCATATCGCGTTTGATCCGGACTTACGGAAGCTCACGGGTGGGGAGATCGACCGAGCCGAAAAAATGTCCGGCGCTGTTGTCGGTGAGGCGACCGATGATTTGTGGGTGCGGGCGCTGCCGCACAAGGAGACGCCGATTCACGACCTGATTTTCAAGGCGATTGACGACGCGTTGCGCGAACGGGGAGTGAAGGTGGACGCGATCGTACACGGGATCGTCGAGAACCGTATCGGGCTGAGGAAGGGCGCCATCACCGTGGGTGATGTTTGGAACGTTGTGCCGTATGAAAACACCATCGGGGTCGTCCAATTGACGCCGGCGGAATTGCGTGACGTGCTGGATGAGGATTGTGACATGTTCAACAACTCTGCCTTTCGGGGAATCTGGGGACTGAAATGGAGTTTCGATCCCGCGGCGAAAATGGGCGGGCGTACCGTGAGCCTGCTCCGTGCGGATGGTTCGGCATTGGATGAAGCGCAACGGTTGGCCGTGGCATTCAATAGTTACGATCTGGCCGGCGGCGGGCAACGGTGGAAACGGCTGCGTGAACTGGCGGACCAACCCGCGTCGAAACTGGTGGAATACGATTTCCAAACTCGGGAGGCGGTCATCAACTATATTCGCAAACGCGGCACGATCACACCCGTTGTGGGGGAGTGGTGGGGGCTCCGGCGAAAATCGGAATCGGGCAGCGCGTCAAATCCGGTTGGTCACTAGCGGACGAGCGTGACGGCGTCGGCTGACTGGGGGACTACGGTCAGTTTCTCGTCAACTAGATTTACCGGGCCGGTAATTTTTACCACGCGCCCCAGCAACCATTCATGGATGGGTAAGTTGATCAACTCGCTTTCGCCCAACACGACCTGAATTTCACCGGTGGCATCCTGAACGCTCAACCGACGGCTCTTCTCACCGTTGTCGCTGCCCGAGATGGTCCCGGAAATGATCACCCACCGTCCCACCCAATCCTCCTTGATGTTACCGATCGCGGCCCGCACCGGCGGGGAAGAGGGAGTAGCGGGCACAACCGGGGGCGGAGCATTTGTGGCTTCCGCGGGTGAGTTGGTGGAATCGTCGGTGGAGGGGGCTGCACTCACGAGGTCGATGGCATCGGGCCCGGAAATTCGCAGTTGCAGACGATCTCGATAGAGGCTCACTTTGACCTTGGCTCGGATGACGTTGCCGACTTTTACCTTCTCGGCGAGTTTCGGTTGCATGTCCGACCAGTAAACGAGCGGGACCGTGGCGTTGCTTTCCATGAGGCTGACGACATAGGGAGCACGCGCGCCGGACGGTTCTTGTATCGCCGAAATCGCAGCCTGAACGGTGATAGCATGATTCGTCAGCGATAGGTTAATGCTCGCAATCGGGGTGTGGGTTTCTTCTGCCGAAAGGGCGGGGACGGTCCCAACCAAATTCGTCCAAGCGATGGCGACAAAAATGGGCAAGAGCCAGTGTGGGCGCCGGTTTTCCACGGAAGTGATTTTCTCAGGGGAGCAGCGGCAATCGAGGGTTGGTTTCAGCATTTCTTGCGTTTCTCCAGCCTGCGCGAGGGGAATTCCTCGCACCAGCCTGACGAATTGTTTCAGTGAATCAACGCCGCCGCAAGAAAAAACTTGACCCCAAATCTTATCAATCGCGGTGGCATGTTAGCTGCTCGATACAGAGGAGGATTTTTGTCGATGGCAACAAGGAACTGACGAGCGGGCAATGGCGAGGTTCATATATCAAGCGCGCGATGCCTCCGGGCGTCCGACCAATGGCGACATCGAGGCGGTAGACGCACAGGCGGCGGCTTCGTCGCTGATGGATCGTGGCCTGATGGTCGTTTCCATTCGTGCGGGGGGGGCGGGACACAAGGCGGGACGGAAGCGCCGTCAGGGCAAGGTAAAGGCCCAGGATTTGGTCGTGTTCACCCGGCAGTTGGCGACGATGATCGACGCGGGATTGCCCCTCGTGCAGTCGTTGACCGCGCTGGAAGAACAAACGGAGAGCCTGACATTCAAGCCCGTGCTGCGCCAGACGACCGAGCAAGTCGAGCAAGGGCATGCGTTTTCCGAGGCGTTGGCGGAACATCCCAAAGTGTTCAACAAGTTATACGTGTGCATGGTGGAAGCCGGGGAAACGGGCGGCTTACTGGCGGAAATCCTCGATCGCCTCGCGTGTTATCTCGAATCGAGTTCTCGCCTGAAGAAAAAGGTGAAATCGGCGATGAGCTATCCGGTGATCGTGTGCGTTGTCGCCCTGGGCATCGCCTTGTTTCTGATCGTCAAAGTGATTCCGATTTTTGGCAACATTTACAAGGACTTCGGCGCGCAATTGCCGGCCCCCACGCAGATCCTTATCGATATCAGCGACTTTATCCGAACGTACTTTATTCTCGCGATGGGCACGGCGGCCGGATTCGTTTTTGGCGTTGTCAAATTCAAACACACCCGAAGAGGAACCGCGCTCTGGGACCGCACCAAACTGCGGTTGCCCGTGTTTGGGAAGCTCGTCCACAAGATTTGCATCTCGCGGTTTTCACGGACATTTGCCGCCCTGCTTCGCAGCGGCGTGCCCATTTTGGAAACCCTGCACATTGTCGGTCAATCTTCGGGCAACACGGTCGTGGAAGCCGCGGTCATCAAGACCGCCATCAGCATTGAGCACGGAGACAATCTGGCCGTGGCCATGGGACAGCATTCGATTTTTCCCCCGATGTTGGTGAGGATGGTATCCGCGGGGGAACAAACCGGCAAGGTGGACGTCATGCTGGAGAAAATTTCGGATTTCTACGACGAAGAAATCGACGCCACGTTGTCGGGATTGACGTCGTTGATCGAACCCTTGCTGATCGTATTTCTCGGCGTGGTGGTCGGCAGCATCGTCATTTGCATGTTTCTGCCGATCTTCAAACTGAACCAAATTGTTCAATTTTAGAGTCCCGCCACCGGGGGCAGCCGGCGGGCACGCGACGCGGGTGAATGACTGCAGGGGAAAGTGACTGGAGGAATCAGATGGCCAAGATAATTATAGTCGACGATGATCCGGCGATGGTGGCCGTGCTCTCGGAGGTCTTGCGGGAGCATCGCCATGAGGTGATCCCAGCGAGCAGCCCGGAGCGAGCCTTGCAGCTGACGAGGGATGAATCTCCGGATCTCGTGTTGGCGGACGTCGAGATGCCGGAGGGCAAACCACTGGGGTTGAAGCTGTTACAGCAGGTGAAGGAACATAATCGCTCCATTCCCGTGGTCATGATCACGGGACAGGGCACGAAGGAGCGCGCGGTGCAGGCGCTTCGGGCCGGTGCGCAGGATTTTATCGAGAAACCATTCCAGATCGACGAGTTGGTCAAACGCGTCGATAACGCGCTTGTTCAGCAAAAAGCGGTGCATGCCCTCGAAGAGAACGTCGAACTCCGCCGTCAACTGCAGGAAAAATTTCGTTTTGAGTCGATGATTGGCACCACCGCCCGGATGGAGTCGGTGTATCGCCTCATCGAGCGTGTGGCCAACACCGATTCCACGGTGCTCATTCTTGGCGAAAGTGGCACGGGCAAGGAACTGGTCGCCCGCGCCCTGCACTACAACAGCCGCCGCGCGGCCATGCCGTTCGTGGCTGTCAATTGCAGCGCCCTTCCCGAGCACCTGCTCGAATCGGAGCTGTTCGGTCATCGCAAGGGCGCCTTTACCGGGGCGGCCTTCGACAAGCTGGGCCTGTTCCAGCATGCCGATGGCGGCACGATTCTTCTGGATGAAATCGGGTCCATGGCGCCAAGTCTACAGAGCAAGCTGCTGCGCTTTCTTCAAGACAAGGAACTACGCCGGGTAGGGGACACCGACACGATCAAAGTTGATGTCCGCGTTCTGGCGTCGACCAACGAGCCGCTCCAGCAGAAGATGGTCGACAAGTCGTTTCGGGAAGACCTCTATTACCGCATCAGCGTCATCCCGATCCAACTCCCGGCGTTGCGCGAGCGCACGGAAGACATCCCGCTCTTGGTGACGCATTTTATCCAACAAATCTCCCAGCGGCAGGGAGTCGCGCCGCCACGTTTCACCGACGAGGTGATGGGCGTGTTGAAGAGTTATCGCTGGCCCGGCAACGTGCGCGAATTGCAAAACGCCGTGGAACGAGCGAGCGCGCTCTGTGATGGCGGCGTGGTATTGCTCAAGGACCTGCCCGAGCGCGTGCTCGAAGCCGTGGCCGGGGTCGGTGCGGTGGTGCCCCGAATGGATCCTCCACAATACGGCCCGCCAGCGGTGGTGACGACTCCCGAGATGTGCGAATCGACCATTGATCCGTTGCTTGCCGAGAGGGCTGCCGACGCGGCCCAGTGGAGCCGGGGATTGCCGCCCCTGCAGCTCAAGGAGTTTCTGCATCGTCAAGAAGTTGATTACATCGAGCAGGTGATTCAGGCCGCTGGCGGCGACAAAGAGAAGGCTGCCGAGATGCTCGGCATCAGCATGGCGACGCTTTATCGGAAGCTCGCCGCCCCATCCACGGAAGACGAGGTTGAGGCGGAGAAGCTTCAACCATCGGCGTGAGGTCGCGTTCCGCGCCCATGTGAGTGGCGTTGCCACAACGTAGCCCACGCCAACGCGGTCACGTGGCAGCCTGGCGACGACGACCAGTTTCGGAAGTGTGTACCTCCGGTGACAGAACCTCGTGCGGTGACGGATGCCGCGAACAGGCTTGTTCACATGTCGGCACAATTGTGTACGGGCACGTGTTTGATGCCCGCGGTGGCTTGCACAACTGCAAGAATTCTCAGGTCTGGGTGGGAAAGAACAGCCAACCTTCAAAAATGAGCGGGTGAAAATAGGCGTCCGCGCTCCACGTGCCAACTGGCATCAATGCTGCTGGAAAACCATGACGTGGAAGCAGAAATCACCAAAAAAGGGGAGGTGAATCAGATGATCAACAAGATCCGCAATGACCGTTCGGCGTTCACCCTGGTTGAAATCATGATAGTGGTTGCCATCGTTGGGTTGCTCGCCGCTCTCGCGGTCCCGGGCTTCGTCAAAGCCCGCAAACAGTCTCAGGGTCGCCGCATTCTCAATGACTGCCGTCAGCAGGACGCCGCCATTGATCAATGGGCTCTCGAGACAGGCCAGACGGACGGCGCTACCGTTAACACGACGGGCGCGCAAACGTACTTGAAGACGACGTGGAAGACGCAGGACCTGCTCGGTAACGCCTTCGCACCTGCCACCATGGTTGTGGGGACCGGGCAAATCCTCATTTCCACCGCGACCAAGAGTTCGTTGGCCAACGTTGGTATTGACTGGGGTCCGTACTAAACTGGAACCCAGGCACGAGCGCACGTGCGCTTGATGTTTGAACTTGCCAGAGGCAGGAGGGCCGTCCCTCCTGCCTCTCTTCTACACCGCAAGTTGTCGCAAGGGCGACGCATCGTGAACGACGCCGCAGTCAATGGCTGAACGTTGGAGATCGGAGTGGTAGGCGGCGCCTTCGTAGATCTCATGGGGGCTCGCCAGTACGCACAACAGGCTGGCATCAACGCCACGGATTTGCTCGGGGACGCTTTTAGGCCATCGGCCCGGTTGGGAGTAACCAACTAACGCTCTCCAGGAGGACGAAATCAACGTTTTTGGCGCCGAGTAACGACTGAAACCGCACCGAAGCTGGGTAGTGTTTGCCCGTCATCCCGGGGGGGCGATCGAAGTGATGGCACATCAGATGCTAGATAAATGGAGGGCGATAGAAAACCATGTTTTTTCACGTCAATAAGCGGCGCAAGTCCGATTTGGCGCTCGGGATCGACATCGGATCGAGCCAGATAAAAGCGGCGCTGATTCGCCGGCAACGAGACACGTTTGAGCTCTTGGAGTACGCCGTGCATGCCATACCCACTACGCCAGCCAAGGCGTACCGGGGGCCGGAATTCGTGGCCGAACTCCAAAAGACCGTCGACACTCTCAAGACTTCCGAGCGACGTGCCTATGTGACCATCAGCTGCAGTTCGGCGATGGTCTGCCAAGCCGAGTTTCCGCCGGTTCCGATCGAGGAAATCAAGAGTGCACTCAAACTCAACAGCGCGGGATATCTGCGGCGCGATTTTTCGTCATACTATCTCGATGCATTCGAATTAAAAAAGGGATCGCAGGGCCCCAAAGCCAAGGCGAAAGGTGCTGCCAAGCCGGTCGAAGCGTCCCAGACCAAGGATGCCGCCAAGACGAAGGACAAACAGGACAAGCCGAATGACAACGGCAAGGATGGCACCAAGACAATCATCCTGGTTGGCGGCGCGAACAAGGAAGAAGTGGACGCATGCCGTGAAGCGCTCACCGCGGCCAAGATCAAACCCCGGGTGATCGAGTTGGCCGCTGTATCCGTCATCAATGCCTTTCACTTCAGCCATCCCGACATGAAGGACGATGTCGTGGTCCTGGTGGACATTGGCGCGCGGATGACGAGCGTCAATTTTCTGCAGGGCGGCCTGCCGTTGATCACGCGCATCATGCATTTTGGCGGCGCGCAAATCAGCGAATACATTGGCCAGGTTCTCATGCTCAAACCCCAGGAAGCGGAGGAAGAAAAGCGCAAGATGTCCCCGCCTGTGCAGGAATTGGTGAAGACGGCGGTCTCGCCACTCGCCCGGGAGATTCGCTCCTCCATCGATTTCTTCGAGCGGCAGAATGATTTGCACGTTCAACGAATCTACGCCTGCGGCGGCTCGGCCAGTTCCCCCCAGATGCTGGCAATCCTGGGCGAGGCGGTCGGCACGCCGGTGGAATGCTGGAATGCGGTAGAAAGCCTGGATGTGAGCCAGTTCAGCGGGGGAACGCGGCGGGTCCTTTCCCTAGGGCCATCACTCGCCGCAGTCGTGGGAGTGGCGGCAGGCCGTTTGTCCTGACCGGCGAGTGGGAATCATGACGGCGATTACGCTCAACCTACTGGCCGAAGAACAATTGGCGCAAGAGACGCGCGCTCGGGACCCGGTCAAACTGTTCATTGCCGTTGGTCTGGGAGTACTGACCATCGTGGTGGCATCGGGCGGCGTGCTCTCGGCGGTCCTGATGCAAAAACGCACTGAGTTGGCAGGACTCGAATCGAAGTGGGACAAGATGAACAATGGGGGGGCGGAAGAAAGCGACTTTAAAAAACTCAGTACCTCCGCCGGAGAGATCGTGGCCCTGAATCACTCGCGGGTGTTGATTGCCCCGCAGATAGCCCTGGTGAAAGACCTCATTCCCCCATCGGTTGAGCTAACGCAGCTTGCTTTCGCACTGAGTGTGGACAATCCCGGCTCGGACGACGGAGGCGATGATGGCGGGGGCCGGCACGGTGGGCATCCCAAGAAGTCCCAGCGGCTCGTTGTGCGATTGGATGGAAAGGCCTTTGGCAGCGAACCGGAGTTGGAAGTGGACCGGTTTCTCAAGCTGCTGCGAAGCGACGCACGCTTCAGCGCGCTGGTCGAGGACATCCAACTGCGCGCGATCAGCCGTGTGGCGGAGACCGACAAGGCCGGCGCCACAAAAGATGCGGCCAATTTTTCCATCGAATGTTGGTACATGGAGAAGTCGACAAAGTGAAAATCGCTTTTCTGAAAAAGATGCCGAAGGAAAAAGTGCAACAGGCGGTGTTTGTCTGCATTGTTACATTGGCGGCCGTCGTCGGCGCAGTGGAGTTCTACGTGCTGAAAAACTGGACCGCCCTGACCGAGACCGACGCCAGCATTACCAAGCTGGCCGACCAAATCCGTGAGGGCGAGCGGCAGGCCCGTGGAGCGCAGCAGGACTTCGCCTATCGTGCGGAGGTAAAGTCGTTTGTCGAAGCACAACAGGCGGCTATGATTTCTGGCGATCCGTTTGCCTGGGTGGTGCGTGAGATCAGCCTGCTGGCCGAACAACATCCCGTGCGGATCACGGCACTGCACCCCGGCATCAATCCGGAAACGGCCAAAGAATCGAAAGGCCGTACCTACACAACCGGCATCGAGGCTTCGGGCACGTACGACCAGCTTGGTGCGTTTGTTCGAGACCTGGAGAATAAATTTCCCACAGCTGAGATTCGATCCTTGTCTCTGGGCGGCAACGCGGAAGACAGAGGCCGGCACGGAGCGACTCTGACCATCACGCTGCGCGTGCTACCGCCGGAACCGTCCAAGAAAGCGGAGGCCAAGAAGTCAACATGAGATCTCACGCTCATTCCGTCCCCTGGATACACCGCGCCAAATCGAATGGTGGCCTCGTGATCGATACGCACGCGGCCGTCCGCAAGCCGGGCCGTGCTCTGCCGGCCCATGCCCGGTCAGCGAATTGTCGTCCATCATCGAGTACGGATCTTTCCGCGTCCATGAGGGTGGTCGGGGTACTGGCGTTTTGTCAGGCGATTATCTTCCTCGTGCTGTTTCTGTTTCTCTGCGCGCGGGTCGGGGCGGCCACGGAGAGCAAGTCCGGACACAGTCTTGAGTTGATCCCCTCGACGTACGTGACGCAAAACTCACGCGATCCGTTTGGAGCACAACTGCCGGGTTCGACGGATACGAATCGCGCCGCGACGGTCGCGTCGGTTGATGCCGGCACGTTGAAATTGATGGGCATTTTGTATGATGCGGTCCATCCCGCCGCTCTGGTCAATGACCAGCTTCTGGAGTTGAACCAGCCGGTGAAAATGCGAACCGTGCAAGGGGAAGTGGACGTCAAGGCACTAAAGATCACGCGCGAACTGGTGGTGTTGCAGGTGGGGGGAGAAAAGATGGAATTGCGGCTCGGTGGCGCCGTGCCCGATCCGGAAACCAAGTAATCCAAACAAGGATGCCACTCCCGAATGTGTTCGGGCTGGCCCAGAGGCTGCTGCTTCGTAGGAGGACAACATGAAAACGCGACGACTGCTGACCCTTTGCCTGTCCGGCGCCCTGCTCTGCTCCGTCGCTGATGCGGACGGGCCTGCGCCATCGAACGTCACTGAGGTGGTAACAGCGCCCATGGCCGCCGCGGTGCCAGCGACGGGAGCGGTGACGGTGCCCGCCGTCGCGACGGTGACGAACCCGCCCCGACCACCGGCCGATGAGCCGATCGAAATTGGTTACATTGAGGCGGACATCCAGAACGTGCTGCGCACCCTTGCCGCCAAGGCGGGTGTCAATTTGATACTGGGCGACGAAGTGACCGGCAAGGTCACGGTCAATTTGAAGGGGATCTCCTACCAGCAGGCGATGCAGTTGATCGCTGAATCCAAGGGCTACGCCTACGTTAACGACAATGACGTGGTCAAGGTCAAGTCGCGAGAATCGCTGGACGTGGAGCCGATCGAGTTGCGGGTGTGCACCCTGGCGTATGCGAAGGCGGAAGACGTGAAGAAGACGCTTGATCCCGTATTGACCAAACAGGGCAAGATCGAGGTGGACGCTCGGAGCAACACGCTGGTGCTTTCCGATACGCCGTCCAGCCTGTCGAGGCTCATGCCGCTGATCAAATCGCTCGATACGGAAACGCCACAGGTATTGATCGAGGCGAAATTCATCGAGACGATCAAGAATCCGCAAAAGAACCTGGGAATCGATTGGAGCGGCACGCTGCTTAATCATTCATTGTCGGCGACGGGTTTTCGCACCGCCCCGGGCGGCGACCCGACACAACCAACGTCATACGCCACCGATCCGATCAACGGTAACAACCTTACCGGTTTCAGCATGATCAAGAGTCTCAATGGCGGGGGATGGTCCGCGCCGTACGCCCTGTTGAACCCGGGTAACGCGGCGATTGTCTTTAACTACCTCAATCAGGATACGGACTCGGAATTGCTTGCCAACCCGCGCGTCGTCGCGACGGACAATGTCAAAACGCGCATTTCCATCGCCGAACAATATCCGATTCCGAACTTTTCCTTCAGCGAACAAACGGCGTCGCTGCAAATCGCGGGGTTTGACTACAAGGACATTGGCATCATCCTGACCGTAACGCCCCGCGTCAATCGGAACGATTACGTCACGTTGGACGTACAGCCGGAAGCGAGCAGCTCGTCGCAAAACGCGACACTGCAGAGCGGCGGTGGTAACTCGGTGTCGATTCCCATCATCCAGACGCGCACGGCGCAGACGACCGTCCTTATCAAGAGCGGCAACACCCTGGCCATCGGCGGGCTGATGCGCGTGGACGTCAGCGACAACTACAGCAAAGTGCCCCTGATGGGCGACGCGCCCGTGCTCGGGCCGTTGTTCCGTAACAAGAGTCTGAGCAAGACGAAGCGCGACCTGTTGATTTTCCTGACGCCAACGATCGTCCATCCAGATCAACAGACCGGTTACGAGAAGTACGCCAACGGCTTGCCGAATGAACAAGTGTTCACGAACGGCAAGTGGATGCCGAAAGACAACTCGGAAGCCCGAAGCTTTTTTGGATTGAGAGGCTACGCCGGCCAAAGCGACGGGGTCACCACCAACACGGTCGAGCCTACGCGGAATTTTGGGTCGAAGTAATCGGGCTGCGGAAGTTAGCGGTTCCCGAGAGGTGAGGGCGGGAGCCCGGGGTGGGGAGGGGCGTCCCACGGGGGACGCCCCTCGCACCGTTGCGAATGGTTCTCAGTTCTGCAGGGGCGACAGGTGGAGGCATGATTGGCAATCCCAGCAGAACCACAGGTGTTTGTCAGTGTTCCCTCGGAAGGCGCTACCGGTACGTCACTTGCTTCATGGAAGGTGCGCGGTGTGCCGTTGAGCACAGGAGAAATGATGAGTCGGAAGCCATGTCAGGGGGATGCGGGGTTCACGCTGGTGGAGTCGATGCTGGCGATCGGGATCTTGGCCGTTACACTCAGTGTCTGCGTCATTAGTTTCACGATGTCCATGCAGGGGGTCAAAACGGCGGCCAATCAAATGGCCGCGCTGCACTCCGCCCGCTACGAACTGGAGACGTTGCGGACGCTGAGCCTGACGAATTCCTCATCCCTGAACGCGGGGACGCACGTGTTCACGAACGGCAGCGTCATCGGCACGTACACAGTGACCAATCTCAATTCATGTACCAAGAATGTGACGGTGAACGTCACGTACATTAACTACATCAACCGTAGTATTACGAACAACATCGCCACGAATACGTTGGCGACGATACTGACATCGACACTGCACCCATGAACCTCCGCAAGACAAGGGCACGGCGACCGGCGGGCGGGTTCACCCTCGTCGAAATGTGCGTGTCGGTGGCCATCCTGACCCTTGTCACCGTCGGTAGTTTCAATGTATTTTGGCAGGTCCTCCAGACCTATAACGAGACGAGCCTGATGGGCACCACCGCCGTGCAGGCGAGTTTCGCACTGGATCGCATGGTGATCGGCATCGGCACGAACGCCGGGCTGCGGGAAGCGCAGGCCAGCACCGTCACCACGACCTCCACGAGCAGCAATTGGGTGTTTTCGTATGATAGCGGGCTCTCGTTCACCTACTCCGCAACGAACCACACCATCGTCGACCAATCTGGCGACCTTGTTGTCTCGAATCTGGTTGCCTCGACGCTAACAAACACGACAAACGGCGTTCAGATTTCCGTCTCTGTCGCCCAGAGTTGCGGCGGGCGGACGTTGACGAACACGATGGCGACATTCGTGGAATTCAGGAATTGACGGTCAAAATAAACATCGACGAAATCAGTCATAAGGAAGTTGGCGTATGAATAGAGCCAAACAAGCATCTGAAGATGAAAAGGGATCGGTCTTCCTCGTGACCTTGGGTCTGACGCTCATAGTGATCGGCCTAGTGGTGACCATTCTCGATGTTGCCAGTGACCATCGGGCGATTTCGGTGCGACAGGTCAACCTGGATCAGGCCATGTATGTGGCGGAGGCCGGGGTCGAAGTTGCCGCTCGGTTCATGCAGTCGAACCTCACCGTCATGGTCACTTCGTCCACCGGGGCGACCAACGGTAGCGGAAGCGTGGGATCGGGAACTTACAACTACTATATTTATCGGACCAACACCGACACGTACTGCATTGTCTCGACGGGAACGGTCAGCGGCGTTTCCAATGGCAGCGGGGCGAACCACCCCGTATCGCGGGTCGTCAGTCTGTTAGACGTGTACCAGCCGACGTATGCGTCGTTCGCCCTCTGGAGCAGCAACAACAACGCTGTCAGCTTTGCCACGGGGGACGTGCTTTACGGGCCCGTTTACTCCTATACAGAACTGTACTTTGACGGCAACCCGGTATTCTATTCTACGCTTGAGTCCGACGCTGGAACGTATTCCGGGAGCATCTCCGGAGCCACCCTGACAGATGGTCTGACATTGAATACGTCTGAGGGGACGATGGCCGACGTGAACTTCAACACAGGCTCCTTGTCGCTGAAAACTATCGCCACCAGCAGTGGCGTGGAAATCAGCGGTACCACGACGATCACGTTCAACGGCGGTACGGTCACAATCCAGAATTCCAGCACAAACATTCATTACACGATCCCCGCCGCCGGGGGGCTAATTTATGTGGCGAACAACGGAACCTCCTCGGGCTCAAAGTCAGGCACGATCTACCTGGAAGGCGGGACCGTGACCGGACCCCTGACGGTTGCCAGCGAGTCCAGCATGTACATCGAAAATAACATCACGTATACGCACAATCCGGTAACCACTCCGACAACCACCGACGCCCTGGGATTGATTTCGCAGGACAACATTTGGGTGGGCACGAGTGCACCGGCTGCGCTGACGATTGACGCGGCGATGATTGCCGCTGGCACCAGCAGCGGAGGTACCGGCAGCTTTGGCGTGATTGATTACGCCACGATGACCCCCACCGGCACCCTCACGGTGTACGGCGGGATCGTGCAGGCGGTACGTGGCGCCGTGGGCACGGCTAACGAGTCAGGAGGCGTCGGAACCGGCTACGCCAAGAACTATAACTATGACTCGCGGTTCCTGACGAAACCGCCGCCGGACTACCCGGTGATTTCCGGCAAGATCAATTTCAGTCAATGGCAGGAGGGCCACTAGTCGGGTATGATTGCGATTCCGCGGACGATAGATGCCGGTTCGAAGCGCTGGCTCGTGGTTCTGGCGGCGACGGCGGCCACTTCGGTCATTTTCATGGCGTACTCGTTCATCCAGACGCTGTCGCCAGCGGAACCGGCCGTGGTGGCGCCGCAGAAATCGGCTCCGGCTCCCCCCGAGGAACCGGTGACGAGGAGCGAGCCGGATTGGAATGCCGCCCAAGCGGTACAAGGTTCTCAAGCTGCGCCCGCCCGAGAGGACCCGTTCGCCTCCGAGTATGCGGCTGCCGCCAAGCATCAAAATAACCAGATAGCGCACCAGCAAGCCGTTCACCGCCAGGCGGAATACCTTCGCAACCTCATTTCTCAAGGCAAGCTTCCGGGGTGTTTTGGGACACTGACGAAGGAACAAGTTGACGAGATGGAGCGAAAGGGCATCACGATCCAGTAGCCAGTAGCTGGCCATGACCGTGCTCTCAGGATACTTCCAGCCGCTTGGCGATATGGAATTTGTCGATGCGCTTGCGCAACGTCGCCCGCGTGATCCCCAGTAGCTTGGCGGCCTGCACTTGATTTCCGTTGGTTTCAATCAGGGCCCGCGTGATCAATTCGCGTTCCACCAGCGCCATGATCTTCAGGCTCGGGTCTTTCTTGGCCAGCGCATACAGCGGGCGCACCGCCGCATCAATGGCTGCCGTCAGGTCCTCGGCTGGAACAGCGACCGCCCGCGACTCGCGCACTTCCGTGGGCAAATCCTTGGGCAGGATCGAATCGCCGCGGGCGACGACCGCCGACCTCTCGATCACGTTTTCCAGCTCGCGCACGTTGCCGGGCCAGGGCGACCGATCGAGAATCTTCAGCGCCTCGGAGGAAATCTTCGTGACCCGGCCAGCCGTCGTGCCCGATTTGGCCAGTCGTTGCAGGAAGTAATGCACCAGCAGCCGCACGTCCTCGCGCCGTTCGCGCAACGGCGGAAGGTGAATGCGGACGACGTTGAGACGGTAATACAGATCTTCGCGAAATCTCTTGTTGGCCACGAGCTGTTCGGGGGCCTTGTTCGTCGCGGCGATCACCCGCACGTCCACGTGGAACGTCTGGTTGCCGCCGACGCGCTGGAATTCGCCGTTTTGCAGCACCCGGAGGATTTTCGTTTGCGTCGATAGCGGCATGTCGCCGATTTCGTCGAGGAAAATCGTCCCCTGGTCGCATTGTTCGAATTTGCCGATCCGCCGGTCGGCCGCGCCGGTGAACGCGCCTTTCTCATGGCCGAACAGTTCGCTCTCCAGGAGGTTCTCGGGAATCGCGGCGCAGTTGATCGCCAGGAAGGCCTTCTCCGCGCGGCGGCTGTGGTGGTAAATGGCGCGGGCCACCAACTCCTTGCCGGTCCCGCTTTCGCCGGTAATCAGCACGGTGGCCTCCGATTGTGATACTTGGCCGATGAGCTTGAAGACCTGTTGCATCGGCTCGCTCTTGCCGACAATGCCCTCGGCGTGGTCTTCACTGCTCAACAACGGCTGATAGCTGACGACCTCGCGCATGTCGCGCGCGGCCTTGAGCGCGGACTCGATCAGTGTCTTGAGCTTGGGCACTTCGAGAGGCTTGAGCACGTAGTCGTACGCGCCCAACTTCATGGCCTCGATGGCCGTCTGGGTCGTGCCGTAGGCGGTCATCATGATGATGAGGAGTTTCGGGTCGAGTTCGCGCAGCTTCCGCAACGTATCGAGCCCGCTGGTGGCGCCCATGCGAATGTCCATCACCACCAGATTCGGGCGCTCTTTGGCGACCATGCGAATGGCCTCCTCCCCATTCCCCGCCTCCACGACCTGCAACGATTCGCTGGCGAGGTTACGGTGGAAGGCGCGGCGTATGTCCGCCTCGTCATCGACGACCAGGATCTTGTCCATAGGCCTCGCATCATAGTCACACTGTCCCCGCAGGGCAAGCCTCCCTGCGGTAATCGGCGGGGAGATCGCTACTTGCGGCACTCGCCCTTCAGTGTTAGGGATAAGACAATGAAATGGTCGCTTCCAATCGGTCGGGTATTCGGGATCAGCCTGCGGCTGCATTTTACGTTCCTTCTATTCCTCGCCTTCATAGCGTACGGCGGCTTCATGGATGACGGGCTAAACGGGGCTGGTTGGGCGGTGGCGATGTTCAGCACGATATTTGCCTGCATCGCCCTCCACGAGCTTGGACATAGTGTTGTGGCCCAACAACTTGGCGTGCAGGTGAGAAGCATTACACTTCTGCCAATCGGTGGCGTGGCGGCGTTGCGCAGCATCCCGGAAAATCCTTGGCACGAGATTGCCATCACCGTGGCGGGGCCGATGGTCAATGCCGCCATCGCGTGCGCGTTGATTCCATTCACGGGCACACCGTCACACTGGCTGATCGTGGCCATGCCCCAGGATTTTCATGGACTGTTGCTAACCCTCACCCAGGCAAATATCACGCTCTTCGTGTTTAACTTTATTCCCGCGTTTCCGATGGACGGTGGGCGGCTGCTGCGGGCGGTGTTGGCCCTCGTCCTCCCGTACCGGCAAGCCACGACGATCGCCGCCATGGTGGGGCAGGGATTGGCCATCCTGTTCGTGGTCGTCGGATTGAAATTCTCTTTCTGGCTCGTCTTGATCGGGGCGTTCATCTTCCTGGGCGCCGAAGGTGAGGAACGCGTCGTGCGGATGCGAAGCGCGTTGCGCGACCTGGCCGTCGGGGATGTGATGAGCCGGGGAGTCGCGGTGCTTTCACCCTCGGATCCCGTGTCGCGCGGAATCGAGTTGATCTATCAGACAGGTCAGGACGATTTTCCTGTGCTCGAAGAGGGAAGACTCGTGGGCATGGTGACGCGGTCGGGACTCGTCGAAGCGACGAATGCGCAGGGAGCCAACACGCCGGTGATGACGATTATCGGGACGAATGTGACGCTGGCGTCGCCGCGGGACAGGTTGGCGCAGGCGTGTGAGGAGATCATCAACGGCACAAGCACAAACGCGGTGGTCGTCGTGGATGAGGGGCAGCTGGTCGGAATGGTTTCGCCCGACAACGTCAATCGGTACCTGTTGCTGCAATCGAGTCTCAGGTCGCCGCGCCGCCGCCGGGCGAGGCGGATGCCGCCGACACTCGTGACTTCGCGAAGTCCAATGCCTCCGCCCGTGATTTCAGGCGTTCCTCCAATTGTAGTTCCTCCACCTCCCGCAGGATCTGTCCCACCATCGGGCCTGGCGTAAGCCCGAGAGCCAGCAGATCGTGGCCGTTCAAGAGCGGCTCGGGTTTGACGGCTTCCGGTGGCAACTCCGCGGCCTTGGCCTTAAGGAATTCGTAGTTCTCCAGATTCCGGTGGCTGGAGGCGCAATCGATCCGGTGGAGTTCAAGTTCGTCGGGAAACGTGGCGCGGGCGAGGATGCGCTTGAGTTTCGCCGGCCGCATTTCCTTGACGAATTGAAACCGCATGTGTTCGCGAACGCAGAGGGTGATCTTGTCGATTTCCTCGTTGGGGAAGCGAAGTCGACGCAGGATCGTTTCCGCCATCTCCGCGCCGATGCGGTCGTGGTCGTTGAACCGGATCCGGTCCGGGGCGCGCGTGAATGTGGGCGGCTTGCCCACGTCGTGCAACAGGACGGCGAACGCGAGCACCACCGGGTCGTGGTAGGGCGTGCTCGCCGAGCGCGCCGTTTCACTCGCGCTACGGTAGGGCGCTCGCGCCGCGAGCGCCGTTTCGCTCATCGTCTCAAGCATCAACCTCGTGTGTTGGAACACATCGCCTTCGGGATGAAACTCGGGCGGTTGCTCGACCCCCTTCATCGCGGCAATTTCGGGTAGAATCTCCTGTAAAAGCCCGCTGGCATCGAGCAGTTCCAGGCCGCGACCCGCGTGCGATCGCGTAAGAATCTTGATCAGTTCGTCGCGGATCCGTTCCGCGCTGACAACGTGGATTTGGGACGCCATCTCCTTGACCGCGTCGAACGTCGCGGGATCGATGGCAAATTCCAAATTGGCCGCAAATCGGACGGCGCGCAGCATTCGCAACTTGTCTTCGGTAAACCGCCGCCGCGGATCGCCAATCGTCCGCACCAGCCTTCGCTCGATGTCGGCCCGACCGCCGACGTAATCGATTATCCCCGGTAGGGCATCAGTTGCCGTGGGTAGGGCGCGACCGCCGGGCGCGCCGTTCTGTGTCTCAGATGCCAACGGATCATAAAACAATCCGTTGACCGTGAAATCTCGGCGCTGAGCGTCCTCTTGCGGCGAGCCGTAGTGAACGCCGGTGGGACGCCGTCCGTCGATATAGGCGTCATCGCTGCGAAACGTGGCGACCTCGAATTGGTGGTCATCTTCGAGGACCAACACGACGCCGAAGGCCGCGCCGACAGGGACGGTCCTGGGATAGAGCGCCTGAACCTCTTCAGGTGTGGCGCTCGTGGCGATATCGAAGTCATGCGGTTCGGTGCCCTGCACCATGTCGCGCACACATCCGCCGACAAAATACGTCACATGGCCCGCCGCGCGCAGCCGTCGGACAATGTTCGTCGCCGTTTCCTTCATCGCAACTGTAAGAGTAGCACAGGTGTCTCACCTGTGTCTCTAGTGGGAGAAATATGAACGAGCGGGAGACGTATATTGACCCGTCGCTCACACGCGTCGGTCATCACGGTCGGGGAACTGGCCCCCGCTTTAAACATGCAGGGGATGGCGCGCCGGCTAAGGCTTCCTTCGCCTAGGGATCGCGCCACACACGCTGCGTCATACAGATGTCGTCAGGCGTATCAAATTTGCGGTCTGGCCCTGCCGATTGGATGACATAGTTCGAGCCCGCCAAACGGTACCGCAAAACCGTTCCCCAAGAGTCTTTGGGTAGTACCGCTGGACGGAGGTAGGGGCCATGCCATGCAGACACTCCGGGATCTGTTATTAACGCCTCAAGCCCCATGTTCGTTCCCGGTGGCGCTCCAGTGTCTAGCGTATATAGATCGATCGCTCCAACCAGATTCCTGATTTCGCCCCCCGTCATCACCTTTGATCGCTCTAGGTCTTGCACCGGGGAGCACCCATTGACCACGAACAGGCAAACCACAAGCACCATTGTACTTTTCATACGCGTAACGATACCGATCAATTGTCCGAGCTGCATTAAACGCTTGATCGAAACGCGAGGAAAGCACAAAGAGAACCCCGTCCCCACCTAGAATTGTGGGCGTCGACAGCCCACACCTCAGCAGAGGTTCCCCACGCGGAGCGCATACCGAGGATGGCTTTGCGGGCGCGCTTCTGGTATGTTCGCGGCGCGTGAGAATTAAACCGGAGTTGATCGCCCCTGCGGGGAATATGGAATGCGCGCGCGCGGCTGTGGCCAACGGCGCCGACGCGGTGTATTTCGGCCTGCCACGCTTCAATGCCCGGATGCGGGCAGACAATTTTACCGAGGAGCAGTTGCCGGAGTTGGTCCGGTTTCTCCACAGTCATCGTGTCCGGGCATTTTGCACCGTCAACACGCTCATTTTTACCGATGAACTCACCGACGCCGAACGCGAGTTGATGCTGCTCGACGCGGCGGGAGTCGATGTTGTGATCGTCCAGGACCTTGGATTGGCGGTGCTCGCGCGCGAACTGGGCACGAAGATGGATGTTCATGCGTCGACACAGATGACCATTACGTCGCCGGAGGGCGCGAGGTTTGCGGCCCGGCTCGGCATCAAGCGGATCGTGTTGGCGCGCGAAGCATCGATGCCTGAGATGGCGAAGTTTGGCGGAGCCGCCGAGGGCCTGCCGTTGCTGGAGGTGTTTGTACATGGCGCGTTGTGCGTGGCGTATTCGGGCCAGTGCCTGACCAGTGAAGCATTGGGCCAACGGAGCGCCAACCGCGGGGAGTGCGCGCAGGCGTGCCGGTTGCCGTACGAACTGGTCGTTGATGGGGTCGTGAAAGAATTGGGCGACCGTCGATACCTGCTGTCGCCGCAGGACCTGATGGCCCTCGAAGAGATACCGGAACTGATTCGTCTCGGGGTGAGCGGTTTCAAGATCGAGGGACGGCTGAAGTCTCCCGAGTACGTTGCGGCAACGTGCCAGGTGTACCGCAAGGCGATTGACGCGGCGCTCGCGGAGCAGTCCGCCGCCGTTGATGACGCGGACAAGTACAAGCTGGAGATGACCTTCTCCCGCGGCCTGTATTCCGGCTGGTTGCACGGCGTGAACCATCAGGAATTGGTGCGGGCGCGGTTCGGCAAGAAACGCGGCCCGTTTGTCGGGGCGATTCGACAGGTCGGAGCCGATCACGTCGAGGTGGACGCGCAGACGCCGTTGGCCGCCGGCGACGGCGTGGTGTTTGACACGGGCGGTGATCCCGACCACGAACAAGGCGGGCGCATCTGGCAGGTCCGCGAGAATTGCCTATTTTTCGAGCGTGGCCATGTGGACTTTGGCCGGTTGAAACCGGGTGACCGGGTATGGAAGACGAGTGACCCGCAGCTCGAACGAGAATTGAGGCGAACGTACAAAGGCGACATCCCGCAGCCGAAGACGAGCATCGACCTCACGGTGACGGGAGCCGTCGGCACACTTCTGACGGTGGAAACGAACGGGGTGCGCGTCAATTCGTCGATGCCATTGCAGACGGCGTTCAAGCGGCCGCTGACCGAGAAAGCCTTGCGGGACCAGCTCGGCCGTCTCGGGGAAACGAATTTCGTGTTGGGGGAGATACACAACAAGCTGGTTGGACAGACCATTCTCCCCGTGAGCGAGTTGAACCGGTTGCGTCGGGAACTTGTGGAGAAGATCCATTCGGCTCGACAGGATGGGGATGATGAGGCGCAACCGTCGCCCGCGATAACTCCGGTCCTTTCGGACCTCCTGGTGAACGTTCCGAGAGAAACGGTGGATCGTCCCCGGCAACTGGTTGCGCTCTGTCGAACGATGGATCAGCTCTCCGCCGCGCTGGAATCCGGTTGCGCCACCCTCTACGTGGATTTCGAGGACCTCCGGCGGTATCACGAGGCCGTCGTGCAGGTTCGAGAGCGTGGCGGGGCAGGAATCTATCTGGCCACGCCGCGAATTCAAAAGGCGGGCGAGCAGGGGTTCTTCAAGCTGATCGAATCGGCCAAGCCGGACGGCGTTCTCATTCGCAACCTCGGCGGTCTGGACTATTTTCGGAACAGTACGTTGCGAAAGGTCGGCGATTTTTCTCTCAATGTCGCCAATCCGCTGGCCGCCGAGCTCCTGATGCGCGAGGGATTGGAACGCCTGACAATTTCCTACGACCTGAACGCGCAGCAAGTGATCGATTTATTGCACGCGGCGCCGCCGCATTGGTTCGAGTTGACGGTCCACCAGCACATGCCGATGTTTCACATGGAGCACTGCGTGTTTGCCGCGTTCATGTCCAACGGGACGGATGTCACAAATTGCGGGCGACCCTGCGACCGCCATAACGTGAAATTGCGTGATCGCGTAGGCGCGGAACATCCCCTCAAAGCGGACGTGGGCTGCCGCAACACCGTGTACCACGCAAAAGCCCAGAGCGGCGGCGATTTTGTGCAATCATTTGTCGAGGCCGGCGCCCGCGTCTTTCGCGTGGAATTGCTCGATGAAGACGCCGTGAAAGCCCGCGCGATCCTGCAGGCGTACCGGGATTTGATCGAGGGAACCGCGGCTGATTCATCCGCTCGGTTCCAGCGCTTGAACGTGGTCAAGCAATTGGGCGTTACCAGCGGGACATTGACCGTTTTGTCGTGATGGCGCAGTTTACTCGGTTTCGCCCGAGGCCATTTGGTCAGCCGGTGGAAGTTCCTTGCGATGGGTGAGGAAAAACCCGCCACCGATGATGCTCCAGACCAACGCGGCGAGGTAGCCCACCAGTGACATGACCAGCGCGACCGACCCGGCCACGCCGACTTCATGGAACATCTTGACGTACATCGCTTCGCGGACGCCAAAGCCGGAGATGGTGATGGGCACGGATGTCACCGAGTTGATGATCGGCAGGTACAGGAAGTAATCCGCGAACTGCGCGGAACGAACCGCCAATCCCATCCCGACGCACCAGATACTGAACATCGCAAAGAAGTGGACGGCAAATGAAATCAACATCGTTTGGGTGAGGATCACGGGATGAGAGGCGTAGACCCGGTAGGCTTCTACCATCCGTCGCAAGGCGTCGTACTTCGGCATCCGTTGGAGCCAGGAGCGCAACCCGGGAAATTTGTCAACGAAGCCCCGCCACAAGCCAACAAATGTCCCCACGATGGTGAAGACGATCACCGCGAGGGTCGCCATCGAAAACCAGAACAGCTTGGGATCGCGCAAGACACGGGTGTGATAGATCGCCATCATCACCAGGGCGATGATGAACAGCGCCAGCAGACCGATCAAGCGATCCACGACAACCGTGGCGATGGCCTCGGCCTTTTTGTGATGCGTCTCCTGCGCCACGTACAACGCCTTCATAACATCTCCGCCGGTTGACCCGAGCATGAACGCGTTAAAGAACAAGCCGATAAAGGAAATCGAAAAGAGGCGCGGATATCTCACGTCCAATCCCTGGACATGCAGAATCCACCGCCAGCGGGTGATTCCGAGAATGGCCGGTATACCGGCGGAAAGGATGGCGGCGGCGAGCCAAGTCGGATCAATTCTCTGAAATTCGTGCCATAACGTCTGGGGACCCACGCTCCACACAATTCGGGCGCGCGCCGCCCAGTCCAACGCATCGGGGTCGATGTTGTGCGCCTGAAAGTACTCCAACGCTTCTTTGTGAAAAATGCCGTTGAACAAGTAGGCCAGGAGACCTACGCTGACGAGTACACGCAATAACCCGCCGAGGTGTTTTTTCATACGGTGACCGTCTTCCGTAGCAACTCGTGCACCCGCTTTACGCCGCCGATGATGTCCTCGGCCTTCCAGTGGGGATGAATTTCCCAGGCGAGCACCATGCCGTCCGTGACAAACGGTGCCAACTGCCCAAAATCGTATGTCCCCAGACCCGGCGGGAGGTGATCCTCGGCGGGCGGGTTAAAATCTTGCAAGTGCATTCCGGCGGTCCGGCCGCGAAATCGACTCAGGATACGGTCGACGCTCATCAACCCGAGGACTTCTTTCACGGCGGCATGGCCGACGTCGTGCCAATACATGATCGTTTCCGTGCCGAAGCGCGTGAGAATCCGCTCGGCCTCTTCCTCGTTGGGGATCTCTTCGATGCCGAAGCGCGTCTCCATCCCGATTTTCACACCCATTTCTTTCGCCCGGGGCAGTACCTCGTCCAGCGTGCGGTACACCTGATCGAGAGGCCGCTGGCGTTTCCTGTCGCGGACGGTGATGGCTTTCTCGGCTAATCGGTGGTATTTGACGCTGTCCGCGCGCTCTTTGAAGTGAAAGTCCAACAGGCGCGCTGTATAGTGGCGCATCGGCACCCGCCCCAGATGCATCACCACGGCCTTCGCGCCGAGCGCCGCCGCGCAGTCGATCGTGCGCAACGTGTGGCGCACGGCATACTTACGCTCCTCTTCATCCCACGAGCTGGGCAGGTAGTAGTTGGGGGCCGGGCCCATGACCCCAATGGGGGTCGGGCAGAAATTGTGGAGCGAACTGATCTTGATCTCGCCGGCGGCCACGGCTTCCTGCACTCCCGTCAGGAGCGACAATCGCGTGCTGTGCCCGAGCTCCACGTACTCGAAGCCGAGCGCGCGCACCTCGTTGACCATGGCGCGCCCGTCGATGTGGCGTTCCGAATTCCAGCCGGTCGAGAATGCAAACATGAAAACGGGGGTCAGCCCCGAATGTGTTCGGGGCCAGCGCCGCAACGCGACCGCTGGCCCCGGGATTGGTTCGTGCCTGTTTAGAAACCCATGAAGGTACGCGGTCCTCGCGCCTTCCGCCGTCGCTTTTCGCTTGGCTTTTCGTAGTGGCGATGCGCCCGCGCTTCGCGCAACGTGCCTTCGCGATCCAGCTTCTTCTTCAGCCGGCGCAGTGCTTTTTCCACGGGCTCACCTTTTTTCAGTCTGACTTCCGACAATCTCGATTCACACCCCTCTCGTACGCTTCTCACCCCGATCCCGGAAGACGGGGAATGAAAACTCTCAGCGTCCCTGCAATAGCCGCGAATCATACCTGTCGCGGGGGCCCGTGTCAATGCGCTGACCGGGGCGGGGGACACATATCGGCAAGTCGGGCGTGTGTGGCGCAGCCCATATCGCGTCTCTCAGCGGTTGGCGAGGAATTCCTGTAGCGCTGCGGCCATTTTCGGGCCGATACCGGGAACGGTCGCAATGGCCTCGGCACCGGCTTCGCGAAGCCGCTGGATGGAACCGAAATGCTGCAACAGGGCCAGCTTGCGTTTCTCGCCGAGGCCGGGGAATTCGTCGAGGACGGATTCCTGGACGCGACGCTTTCGGAGCTTTTGGTGATAGGCGTTGGCGAAACGGTGGGCTTCGTCCCGTAGCCGTTGAATCAGATGGAGAGCGGGGGAATTCCGCGGCAGGCGGATGGGTAGCGTCTGGTCGGGAAGATGAATTTCTTCCATCTGCTTGGCGAGTCCGATCACCGGCAGATCGCGGATGTCCAGCTTCCACAACGCCCGCAACGCCGCCATGAGCTGGCCTTTGCCGCCGTCCACCATCACCAAATCGGGCAGCGCGCCGCCCTCCGCACGTACCCGCGCGTAGCGGCGACCGACCACCTCGGCCATCGACGCAAAGTCGTCGCTGCCCTCGACGGTCTTGATCCGATAGTGACGGTAATGCTCTTTATGGGGCCTGCCGTCTCGAAAGCAAACTGTGGAGGCGACCGACAGCGTCCCACTGATATTCGAGATGTCGAAGCCCTCGACGTGCCGGGGTAATCGTGACAGGCCAAGCACGCGCTGGAGTTCGTCCATTTCCTGTTGGGGCGCAAGGTTGGGGGCGAAATCACGGGCAAACTTCCGCTCATGCGCGGCCCGGCCGATTTCGCGGAGGCTGTTGATGACATCGCGGAACCCGGCGGCGGCCTCGAATTTCATCACCTTCGCGGCGTCGCGCATGGCCTCCTCGAGTTGTTCGATGGCCTCCTTGCTTCGGCCTTCGAGGAATTCGCAGGCCATCTCGACCCGGCGCAGGTACTCTTCGTGCGACATCTCGGCGAGCGGGACGGGCACCAGATAGGTCGAGTACTTGAGGTCTTTCTCCTTCGGCGCGCCGGTGCCCTGGACGAGCACGCCGTATTTCTTGCGCATCCATTGCATGACCTGACGCACGGCACCGGCGTGGGCGAACGGGCCAAAGTAGCGGGCGCCATCATCCTTCTTCAGGCGGGCGAATTTGAAACGCGGATAGGTCTCGTTCAGGCTGATCTTCACCATGAGGAACCGCTTGTCGTCCTTGAACATCGCGTTGTAGCGCGGCTTGTATTCCTTGATCAGCTTGCCTTCGAGCAGCAGCGCCTCGGGTTCGCTCTTAACGACGAACGTCTCGAAATCGGCGATGGACTCGATGAGCGCGCGGGTCTTCGGGTCCCAACGCATCGCGCGCGACGGATGAAAATACTGGCCCACGCGCTTGCGCAACGACCGGGCCTTGCCGACGTAGATCACCCGCCCGAGCTGGTCGCGCATCAAATACACGCCCGGCTTGTTCGGCAGGTCGCGGACTTTGGCTTTGAGATTCGTATTCATCCCATGCGGGCGACGGTTGATCTCTACGGCGAACTGTCGGGGACGGTACGCGAGCCAAACTTCAACACGGCGAGCAACTCGGCAAGTTCGTTCACGCCGAGCAGATGACAGGCGGCGCCAAAGATGATCACCGCGACGGTCATGGAGGCGGCCATGTCGAGGTAGCGATTGAACTCGCAGAAGCGATGGGTGCCGTACGCGGCGGCGGTCATGACCCCCGATGCGAGGGCCACTCTCAGGAAGGACCGCAGCAGCGTGCTCGCTTCGACGCGCCCGATCTTGCGCCGCATCAGGGCGAGTAACAGGAAAAAGTTGAAGAGCGCGACTGTCGACGTTGAGAGCGCCAGTCCGGCCGTTTTCATGTGGCAGACGATTGCAAAGAGGTAGTCCGTGCTGGCGTTGACGGCAACGGACACGAACCCGACGTACATCGGCGTGCGCGAGTCGCCCAACGCGTAAAACGTCGGCGCGATGATTTTGATCGCCGCGTAGGCGACCAGGCCGGCGGAGAACGCGCGCACGCACGCGACGGTCTGTTCCGTGGCGAACGCGTCGAATTTCCCGTGCTGGTAAATCGTTGAGATGATGGGCATCGCCAGGACCGACAGCCCGCAGGCGGCGGGCACGCACAGGAAGAACGCGAGACGAATCGACCGGGCGAGGATCTTGCGGAACTCGACCATGTCTCCGCGTCCGGCATGGGCGCTGACGCTGGGCAATGTCGCCACGCCAATGGCGACGCCGAACAAGCCGATAGGGAACTGCATCAGCCGGAACGCGCAATTGAGCCAGGTGACGGCGCCATTCCCGAAAAACGACGCGAACCACTGGTCGACAAAGATGTTGATGGGTACCACAGCGGTGCCAATGACGGATGGCCCGAGTAACCGCAAGACCTGGCGAAAACCCGGATCGTGCCAGTCGAGGATGGGTTGATAGTGATAGCCGACCCTGCGGAGGCTGGGAATCTGGATCATCCATTGCATCGCGCCCCCGATGAGTGTACCGATGCTCATACCGATCATGGCGCGCCCGGCGAGGGATGGATTGTGAAGGAACCCCGGCGCGAGCAGGAACGCAAAGGCCAGTCCGCCGACGATCGACCCGACATTGAACATCATCGAGGCGCTGGCCGGAACGCCGAACCGGTGTTTGGCGTTCAACATCCCCATCGCGAGCGCCGCCAGCGCGACCAGTGGCAGAAACGGGAACATGATCCGCGTCAGCGTGGTGGTGAGTTCGGTCTTGCCGGGGATCTGGGCGAACCCGGGCGCGATGATTCTCACCAGCCACGGCGAGAGGAGGACACCGGCAATGGTGATCAGTCCGAGGACGATGATCAACGCGTTGAGGACGAGATTCGCCAGACGCCAGGCGGCCTGATCACCTTCCTTGGAAAGCTTCTGGGACAGTGTGGTGACGAACGCCGCCGACAACGCACCCTCGGCGAAGAGATCGCGCAGCAAATTGGGGATGCGGAACGCCGTGACAAACGCGTCGAATTCGCGGTGGGCTCCAAACAGAGCGGCCAGTATCTGTTCGCGGACGAGACCGAGGACACGGCTTCCCAACACCGCGAGGCTGACCGTGCGCGCCGAGCGGGTGACGCTGTAACGCTCACTCATGATTTCGGGGCGGTCTTGTCCTCCACGCCCAACTGTTTCAGGACCGCCTTGACGACGACGCCCACCTGGATGCGGTCCATGCAGCGAAAATCAATCGGACACTTGCGCAGGAAACAGGGGCTGCATTCCACCGGCTCGCGGACGATGACGCTGCGCGGAGACAACGGCCCCGTGAGTTCCGGCGAGGTCGAACCCCAAATACTGACGGTGGGCGTACCCAACGCGGCGGCCAGGTGCATCGGACCCGTGTCGTTGGTCAGGAGCACCTTGCAGTACCGCAGGAGCGCGCACAAGTCGAGCAATGTGGTCTGGCCGGCGATATTGACCACGGAACTCTCGGCCAGTTTTGCCTCACGCAGGCGGGTTTCGATCTTACCGGAGATTGCGACATCATCACGGCTGCCGACAATCAGCCAGCGCACGTCGGCAATTTCAGTGACCTTGATGGCCGTCTGGGCGAAGTGTTCCGCCGGCCAGCGCTTGGCGGGGCCGTATTCGGCGCCCGCGTTGATGGCGACAACGGGCCGGCCGTCATCGCGCAGGAATTTGTTGAGCGCGGGCATCTCTTCGATGGCGAGACGGACACGGGGCGGGGCCGGGTCACGATTGCCGCCGAGATAGGCGACGATGTCGAGGTACCGCTCCGATTGATGTCGCGTCGAGCGAAACGCCTTTACCCGAAAGGTTTTGCCGTCCACGGTCCGGTTCTCATACCGGGCACGCTCGGTGCGGGGTTCGTGGACGATATCCGTGAGCAGGAACCGGCGCCAGTGGCCGCCGAAACCGATCCGGCGGGGAATACCGGCGCGTTTGCATTCCCAGGCCGAGCGGAACGAATTGGGGAAGATGATGGCAATGTCAAACTGGCGTCGGCGCAGCTCATCGAGGTCGAGCTTGCGGCCGAACGGGATGAGGTCGTTGAGGTAGGGATTGTGACGCCAGAGATCGGTGAGTTTGCCGGGGCAAAGCATGGTGATGTGGGCGGTCGGCGCGAGTTCGCGAATGCGCTGAACGGCCGGCATGGTCATGACCGTATCGCCAATCCAGTTGGTCGCGCGGATAAGGATGCGCGTGGTATGGCTATCCGTGGCAAATATTGGCAACTGCGTCATCAAAGTCCTTGGCGCCGGAAATGATCCGAATTTCGACCCGCAAGTAGTAGACGGGAATATCGCGGCGGTCAATCTTGGGAAAGCGCACGGCGTCCTTTTCCGTGGTGAGGATGGCCGCAGCCCCGCGTTTGAGGCTGCGGTTGATCATATTGATGATTTCCTGCTGGCTGTAGCGATGATGGTCGGCGTACCGCTTGACATAAACGAGGTTGGCGCCGAGGCCCTGGAGGCCTTCCTCAAAACTTTCGGGAACCGCAATGCCGGAGACGGCGGCGATGGGGAGGCCCCGCAGTGTTTCCAATGGATGGCGTTCCCCGGTGAATACATCCTGCAAATACAGCGGTTGGTGGGCGCACTCGATAATCTCGGCCCGTTGGTTGAACTGGCGGATGGCCTTCCGGAGTTTCTTGGCCCCGAGTTCGCTTGATTTCGTGATGAAAATGTAATGGGCGCGCTTGAGGTTGCGTATCGGCTCGCGAAGCGTGCCCCGGGGAAGGAGATAATGATTGCCAAACGGGTTGTTGCGGTCGATGAGGCAGATATCGAGGCGGCTCTTCAGGGCGAGGTACTGAAACCCGTCATCGAGGAGAAGCGTATCGCAGCCGAATTTCGAAATGGCGTAGCGGCCGCTCTTGACGCGGTCTTTGTCGACGAGGACGACGACATCGCGGAGATTGGAGGCGAGCATGTAGGGTTCGTCGCCGGCTTGTTCGCTATCGAGCAACAACGAGCGACCGTCGGACACGATCTTGGGCGGAAGCTTGTCTTCCCGGAAGGTGAGTTTGGAGAGCAACCGTTGCCAGAGCGGTCGCGGGACACTCTTGTAGCCCCTGGAGAGGATGGCCACGCGACGGCCGCGCTGTTGGAGGGCGCGGGCGAAGACTTCGACCACCGGCGTCTTGCCGGTTCCGCCCACACTGAGGTTGCCGATGCTGACGACCTGGCAGCCGAGGGTGTGGTCGCGAAAAATACGATGCTGCCAGAGGCGCAGCCGGATTTGGACGCACAACTGGTAAATCTTGGAGAGGCCGAGCAAGATCGCGCTGGTGATGCGCGCGGACAGGTCCCGGCGGCGCTCAAAAATGACATCGAGAACGTATTGCTCGACGCTTTCAGTCCATTGCCACATGTAGTCGTATACTGCCGCAGGCGGCGGTGGGGGTCAAGCCAACCGCAGGCATGGCCCCCGCGGAGGAAGTGCGCTCGCGAGAAGCAAAACGCCCGGCCAAGGTGACTGGCCGGGCGTCGATGAGAAGTCTTGCCGGTCTATTTGCGGCGTCTCACGATCAGGAGTCCCGCCAGTCCCGCTCCCAAAAGGGCCATCGTGCTGGGCTCGGGAACCTGTACCTGTGAAAACGTCTGGTCGATTACACTGATCGTCCCGACGTCTTGGGACGGATTGGTTTCGGGGTAACCATCCGGGTCGCCAGAAACGATCACGTCCTTCGTGATCCAAATCATGGACTGTGGTGCGCTCAGCGTCACGGTGTCCGTTCCGCCGGGAGGAGTGGCGCCACTGGCACCGAAGTTTACGGCGAGATTCGCTATGGCCCCGGAGCCAAACCCCTCTGTGGAGATGGTTTCCGCGACGTTTGCCACTCCCAGCCCACTGGCGCTGCCAACGACTTGCAGTTGCACATCCGATATCATCATCGTAGTTGGATTCACCACCTGGGCCGAGAATTCCAGAGTCAGGTCTTTGGTCACGGCGCCCTGGGCGACAAGAGGCACTTGGATGGAAACACCGAATCCGTCCGTATTGGAGAGCGCAGACAAGACGAGGTCGGATGCAACAAGATAATCGTTCGTATTTCCGGTTGTATCCGTGTACTGGAACCCGAAGTTGCCGAAGAGCTTGTCGCCGACCTGGACGAGGAGCGTGCTGGGTGCAACAAGATTAGAGAAATTAATCGAGCCGCCGTTGGTGAGGTTGGTGACAGGGACGAGCGCTTGAACGGAAGAAGAGAAGGCTCCCAGCAGCACAACCAACACGAGACTGCCGAATAGTTTACTCGCTTTACCCCTGATTGCGCCCATAAATAATCACTTTCCTCAAAAACTCTACTCGCCAACCATGTCGAAACACCAACTACTACCCTCAATGAGGGTTACTACACACCGTGGCGATATTCTAGTGAGCTACAGATTTGGTGTCAAGCACTTAACTGAAGATAGTACCGATTGCAAATCAGCCACTTCCATCGAGAACGACGGACGCGAAGAGAGCCAGAAAAGCCCAAGAAGCACGGCTATCGCCGTGGAACGACCCGGAAATCGATTTGTCTTTTGATGAGGTCGACGCGTTCCAATTGGACGATGAGTCGGTCGCCGACCTTGATCACACGCTTGTTCCGTCGGCCAACAAGGCATTCCCGTCGCTCGTCGTAGGTGTAAAAATCATCCCCGAGCCTGGAGATGTGAACGAGCCCCTGCATCAGGCTTTCGGGGAGTTCCACGAAGAACCCGAAGTTTCGCACGGTGCAAACCACGGCCTCCATGTCTTCCGTTTCCCCGCGATCGAGCTTCAACTGGAAATATTCCAGCTTCTTGAGTTCGACCGATTCCTTTTCCGCGTCGGCGGCGACCCGTTCGGTCTTCGAAATGTGGTCGGCAACGCGCGTCAACTCCTGGATGCTGTAGCGGCGGGGATTGGCCCCGGCCGATTGCAGCAGGGAAAACAACGTTCGGTGCACCATCAAGTCGGCGTAGCGGCGGATGGGCGACGTGAAATGCGTGTAGAATTTCTTGGCTAGGCCGTAGTGCCCCACGGGCGTAACGGAATACCGCGCCTGCTTCAACGACCGCAGCAGGTTCAGGTTGATGGCGTACGCTTCCGGTTTATCTTCGACCTGCTTCAAAATCTTCTGGAGTTCCTGGCGGTGCGTTACGTCGCCGACCTTGTAGCCGAAACTCTGGGCGTACACGCGGAAGTCGCGCAGTTTCTCCAGATCGGGGTCCTCATGGATCCGATACACGCACGGGACCTGCAACTGGCAAATATGGCGGGCGACGGCCTCGTTGGCCGCCAGCATGAACTCCTCGATGAGCTGATGCGAAATATCGTAGTAGATTTTCTCGATGTGCGTGGGCCGGCCATGCTTGTCGAGGCGGACCTTCACCTCCGGAAATTCCAGGTTCAGCGAGCCGTGGCCAAACCGTTGCTGACGCAACTGCGACGCCAGTCGCCACATCTTCTTCAACTCGCGCGTCAGCTCGTCCTTGTCGTCTTTCGCTTGCAGGTGGGCAAACGCTTCTTTGTACGTCAGCCGATGGCGCGAGCGAATGACGCTCAGCGCGAACTCGGTCTTGCGCGTGGCCAGTTTGGGGGTGAATTCGATGAAGACCGATTGGGTGAGACGATCCTCATCGGGCCGCAGGCTGCACAGGTTGTTCGACAACTTCTCCGGCAACATCGGCAGCACCCGATCCACGAGGTAGACGCTGTTGCCGCGGGCGCGCGCTTCGCGGTCGAGCGCTCCGTCGGGCTGGACATAATGCGACGCATCGGCGATGTGCACCCCGAGCCGCCAGCCGCCGCCGGGCAGTTCCTCGACGCTTACCGCGTCATCGAAATCCTTCGCGTCGTCGGGATCGATGGTGACGACAAACGATCTGCGCAGGTCGAGACGGTGCTGATACTCCGTCGCGGAGATTTTCTCGGGGATGCGGGCGGCTTCCGCCAGCGTCGGGTCGGAAAACTTCGTCGGCAGGTGATAGGTGCGGATGATGGCGAGAATATCGACGCCGGGAGCGTCGGCTTTACCGAGAATCTCAACGATCTCGCCTTCGGGGTTGACGTGGCGCGAGGTCCATTCGGCCAGTTTGACGACGACCTTGTCGCCGATCTGGGCGTTGCGCGCGGGCTTGGTGTACACGTCGTGCGGCATGCGCGGATCGTCGGGAATGACGTAGTGGACGTGACGGCCCTTCTGCAGGGTACCGACAATCGTGTCGCTGGCCCGCTCCAGAATCCGAATCACCTGGCCCGACGGTTTGTCGACCGACTTGAATTTCCTCCGGTCCCGATGGAGGCGGACGACGACCTTGTCGTTGTTCAGGGCCACCGAGGTGTCTTCTCCCGCGACGTACACGTCGGGGGGCGGCTCGGCGTCCGGCGCCGCGTCGGCGCGGGGTTCGGGCCGCACAAACGCAAACCCGTTTGGATGAAACTCGATCGTGCCCACGACGAGATCGGCATCGTGCGGGAGGACGAACCGGTCGGTGCGGACGCGGACGACTTCGCCCTTTTCCAGCATTTCGGCGAGCACCCGCCGGAAATCGCGCCGTTCGGCGGCGTTGAGGCGGAGTTTGCCGGCGAGTTCATCGCGGCGGAGCGGATGATAGTTCGGCGTGGCGAGAAGCGTCTGGATTTTCTGGCGGATGTCCATTATTGTTCGCGGCACGGTACCACGGGCCGATGAGCCTACCAATGAAAAAGTCTTTTCCCACGTTGATATTCTTTGCCGCTCTCGTCGCGCTCGGCTTGGCTGGTTGGGACAATTTCCGATTGCGGCAGAACGAGGCCGAGTTGCGCGGTGAGATTGCGCAGCTCGAACAACAGCGGCGCGACCTGCAGCGCCAGGTGTCGTCCGCCGAACGCGCCCCGAAACCCGAAGAGGGTACGGTGGACCGCCAGCAGATCGAGCGGCAGACCAGCGCATTGCGCGGCCTGTCGTTCAAGAGCCCCGTCAACTACAAGATCATCGAGCGCCGCGAACTGAAGCAGGTGCTCGCCGGCAAGGTCAAGGAGCAATACACCGAGCAGCAACTGCGCGATTACAGCCGGTCGCTGGCGGCGTTCGGATTGATCCCCGAGGGGACGGATCTGCTGAAGGTGCTGGTGAGTTTGTACGGCGAACAGGTGGCGGCGTTTTACGTTCCCGAAGAGCGGGCGCTGTACACGTTCAAGGACCTGGTGTTTTCCAGCAATCTCGACAAGATGCTGCTGTCGCATGAATTGACCCACGCGCTCCAGGACCAGAACTTCGATCTCCAGAAGTTTCCGCTCAAGATCAAGGACAACGACGATCTGGCCCTGGCCACGTCAGCGCTCGTCGAAGGCGACGCCACCGTGCTGATGACGCGGTGGTACGTCGAGAACATCGACCCGAGCAAGATGCTCGGCGATTTGGGCGCGATGCTCGGCCAGAACACCACCGCGCTGCGCGCCGCGCCGCCGTATTTGCAGGAGTTGCTGATGTTCCCGTACCAGCAGGGTCAACAGTTTGCCATGTCGCTGTATGAGTCCGGCGGGACGGCGGCCATCGACGCGGCGTTCCGCAATCCGCCGACCACCACGAGGGATATTCTACATCCCGAACTCTTCCTGCAACATCGCGCCGCGCCCGAGCACGTCGAGCCGCCGCCGCTGGAGTCGAACGACTGGCGGTTGATCGGGAGCAACAACCTTGGCGAATTCGGCACGGGCTTCCTGTTGAAGCAGGGGATGGGCGCGTACGATGCCCAGGTGCTGGCGCAGGGTTGGAACGGCGACCGCTATCATGTTTACGAGCAGGGCACGAACGGGCCTACCGCGCTGGTCTGGGCGACCGCGTGGGCGGACGAACAACAGGCGGGCGAATTCGCCGACGCGTACAAGAAGGCGGAGGAACAACGGGGCGGACCGTTCGCGGCGAACCTGCGCATCCATCGCGACGGCAAGCACGTCACGATTGTGCAATCGTCGGAGCCGTCGTTTCTCGACCTCTGGGAGTCGGGTCAGGCCGCGCGGAAAGGCAAGTAGCGTCTTGTCGAACTTCAGTTGACGGGCACCCCCTCACCTTAATCCTCTCCCCCGAGGGGAGAGGAGACGAAGTGCGTTTCCCTCGCCCTTCATAAGGGGAGCCGAGTCGGACGAGACGCGGCCACGTCGTGCCTGGGCCGCAAAGGGTCAAGGTGAGGGTTCGTTTTCCGGTTGTGGCGCACAAGAGCAACTAATCTGGCACGCTGGCGACGCCGTTTCGACCATCTCGCCGAAGTAGCGTCGCTGGAACCAGAGGGCGACGTTCACCAGCACGATGAGCGCGGGCACCTCGATGAGCGGGCCGATCACCGCCGCGAACGCCACGCCGGAATTGATCCCAAACACGGCGACGGCCACGGCGATGGCCAGTTCAAAATTGTTGCTGGCGGCGGTGAAGGACAAGGTGGCGGTCTTGGAGTAATCGGCGCCGATCTTCCTGCCGAGCCAGAAACTCACGAGAAACATCACGACGAAGTAGATCAGGAGCGGCACGGCGATGCGCAGCACGTCGAGCGGGATGCGGACGATCCGGTCGCCTTTGAGGCTGAACATCACGAGGATGGTGAACAGCAGCGCGATGAGCGTGATGGGACTGATGCGGGGGATGAACGATTTCTCGTACCATTCGCGGCCCCTAGTGTTCAGGCCGACGAACCGGCTGATCATGCCCGCCAGGAACGGGATGCCGAGGTAGACGAACACGCTGCGGGCGATCTGGCCCATGCTCACGTCAACCACGCTGCCGTGCAGGCCGAATAGTGGCGGCAGTTTGGTGATGAACACCCACGCGAACAAGCTGTAGAACAACACCTGAAACACGCTGTTGAATGCGACCAGCCCGGCGCAGTATTCGGTGTCGCCTTTGGCGAGTTCGTTCCAGACGATGACCATCGCGATGCAGCGGGCGAGACCGATCAGGATCAGGCCGACCATGTACTCCGGGTAATTGTGGAGAAAGACGATCGCCAGCGCGAACATCAGCACGGGGCCGATCACCCAGTTTTGCACGAGCGACAGGCCGAGGATTTTCCAATTGCGAAACACGTCGCCGAGTTCCTCGTATTTCACTTTCGCCAGCGGCGGGTACATCATCAGGATCAAGCCGACGGCGATGGGGATGTTGGTCGTGCCGACCTGGAACCGGTTGATGAACGACTGGGTGCCTGGGACGAAATAGCCGAGCGCCACGCCCGCGCCCATTGCCAGAAAAATCCACAACGTCAGGTAGCGGTCCAGGAATGAAAGTTTGCCGGTGATTCCCTTGCTCATGTCGATTGTGCTTTCGTTGATTCGGTGAATGTTGCTGCCCGCAGGTGTTTCACCATGTTTAATGTAACGGGCTAACCCCTCACCTTAATCCTCTCCCCCGAGGGGAGAAGAGATCCGTTCTGTACCCCTTCACCCTAATCCTTTGCCGCCTCGGGACGACCAGCGGCTTCTCGTCCGACTCGATTCCCCCAAGGGGAGAGGAGATCTGTGTTTTGCGCCCTCACCTTAATCCTTTGCTCCGAATTCCGGTCCGGAGGTTCGGAGCGTCTCGAAGACTCGGCTCCCCCCGCACGAGGGGAGGGGAGACGGAGCGCGTTCCCTCGCCCTTTTGAAGGGAGAGGGTCAGGGTGAGGGTTCATTTTTCAGTCGTGTCGCGCCTATTAGGTTCTTGGCAAAAAGAGTTCTCTTGGTCATTGGCAGCGGACACGCTTCAGTTTGCGTCCGCGGGCGATGTCGCGCTGGAGGAAATCGATGTTGGAGAAACAACCTCCCACGCAACGGAGCAGGGCGGCGTGAACGTTGTTCCGGGGTTTGGCGAGGCCGTACGTGGCCCATTTGCCGCACTTGCTGACGGTGACGAGGCCCGAGCGGCGCAGGTAGGCGAGGTGCCGCGAAATCCGCGGCTGCGGCACGCGGAGGATCGCCTGAAACTCGCAGACGCAGTGGTCACGCTGCGCCAGCAGGTTCAAGATTCGCAGGCGTGTCTCGTCGGAGAACGCTTTGAAGAGTTGGTTGGGTTTATCCATGTTTCCTTTGAACGGAAAGAAAGAGGCGGATGCGGTTTTCAATTTCGTCGCGGACACGTCGGAAGACGCGGCGTTTCTCATCGTCGGGGCCCGGCGCGTGGGCGGGATCGTCGAAACTCCAGTGCAACTGGTGCGCGGCGCCCGGAAACGCGGGGCAGGCGTCGCGGGCGTTGTCGCACACGGTGATGACGTAATCGAATGTTTTGCCTGCGAATTCGTCGAGTGACTTCGAGCGGTGCTTCGAGATGTCCGCGCCGACTTCCCGCATGGCTTCGATGGCCAGCGGATGCACGTACCCGGCGGGTTTGGACCCGGCGCTGAAGACATCGAAGTCATCACCGCCGAGCTTCCGGAGCCATCCCTCGGCCATATGACTTCGGCACGAATTGCCGGTGCACAGGAACAGGACGCGTTGCTTGTTCATGGTTCGCTCGCGTTGGCGTTCATGCGGGACAATATATTCGCATAGGCGAATATGTAAAGGCAAATAGTTCTGGAGGCCAGTTCGAAAAGGGCAGGAGAGTGGCGGCAGCGATCGCCACTGCCGCAAAGCGTCCTTGAACCGGTGACGCATATTAGATAGCGTGCCATCAGGCAGTACTCAGTATGGACGGGGCAAGAGGGTAGGCAGGTATGACTATGAACTGGTCTGAACATTGGGCTGATTTCAAGAAGCCCTCCTATATTCTGAATTTGATTCTGGCGGTCTACAGTATCGGGCTGACCATCTTCGCTTACTACAAGACTCAGCAACGTCGAGAAATCTCGTATCGCTTTGTCACTCGCACCAAGGTTTTCGACAGTTCCTCTAGCTCTCCAAAGTTGCGGCTTCTCGCAAGAGACCAGACGCCCATAACAAATGATGTATATGTGACATCAATTCAGTTTTGGAATAGCGGAACCATGCCAATAGAGCCCTCGGACGTACGACGGCCGTTGTCGTTGCTACTTGTAAAAGGCGACATTCTCTTGGATTGGACGGTGGCCTATTGCGTTAGTGATCCTGATGTATGCAAGTTCAGCATTTCTGCCGTTCAGACGAACAAAACAACATCGACGCTTCGCTTGTCATGGGAACATTTTGATCCGGGCAGAGGATGTCAAATTCAGATTATGTTCATGGGCGATACGAATGCTGCAGTCGGCTTTACGTCGCCATTTTCAGGCAACGGAGAGATTAGAGATGCGAATGTTAAGAGCAATAACCTCAGGTTGTTTATTAGGAAAGTGGCGGCGGGTGTGGCCGTCTCAATAATCGTGGTTTTGGGCGCACTGTTTCTTGTGTTCTTTTGGAGTCCCAAGCGTGATAGACCGCAGACGATCTTACTCAACGTCATGGTGTGCTTGTGCGCCCTGCTGAGTGTTGCATTTATTGCGGAGCTTTTCTTCGACAGGGACGTATCCACTCCATTTCCGCCAGATGTTCCAATCAACTTTAAGGCGTCCCCATGAAACTGGTCTGGAGCCGCTTGCCGCTTGCTAAAGTACATTGACCACACGCCGCGTGGGGCACGCGGCTTACAATCCTCGGTTTGTACACGCATTGACCAATGCGCGTGCGTGGGCTATGCTCGCGGAAGCTGAAAGGGTCGCGATGGCAGATCATCATCCAGTGATTAACAAGAAGAAGATTCGGGAAGCGGTGCGGCTGTTGCTCGAAGGGATCGGGGAAGACCCCGACCGCGAGGGATTGATCGAGACGCCGGACCGTGTGGCGCGGATGTACGAGGAGATCTTCGGGCACGGCGAGCAGGAACCGCACGCGGCGCTGAGCAAGAAATTCGACGAGCAACACCACGAGGTCGTGCTCGTCAAGGACATCCCGTTTTTCTCGATGTGCGAGCATCATCTGATGCCGTTCTTCGGCCAGGCCCACGTGGCCTACATTCCCAACGGCCATATCGTCGGCATCTCGAAGCTGGCGCGGGTGGTGGAATCGTTCGCGCGTCGGCCGCAGGTGCAGGAGCGGATGACGAGCCAGATCGCGGACATCATCAATGCCGAACTCCAACCGAAGGGCGTGGCGGTCGTATGCGAGGCGGTGCACACGTGCATGACGATGCGCGGGGTGAAGAAGCCGGGGTCGTCGGTGATTACCTCGGCGATGCGGGGCGCGTTCGAGAAGAACGTGACCAGCCGCACGGAGATCATGGCCCTGATTTGCGGCCGGCCGAACGTCTGATGAAACGCGTCTACATCAAGACCTACGGTTGCCAGATGAACGAGCGCGACAGCGAAGCGGTCGCGGCCATGCTGCGGGCGCGCGGGTACGACATTGCGCCGTCGGAGCGCGACGCGGACGTGGTGTTGCTGAACACGTGCAGCGTGCGCGATCTGGCCGAGCGGAAAGCGGTCGGCAAGATGGATCTTCTCGGGCACCTCAAGGAGCGCAAGCCGGACCTCGTGCTCGGGTATATGGGTTGCATGGCGCAAAGCCGGGGCGCATCGCTCGCTGAGAAACAGTCGGCGGTCGATCTCGTGGTCGGCACCCAGCGCTTTCATCGCGTGCCGGAATATTTGGATGAGATTTTTGCGCGCGAGGGCGGCGACGCGATTGTGGACGTCGCGGAAGAACCTGGCAGCGAATCGACAATCAAGGACCACGTGTCGGGCACGAACGGCGACCGGCAGGTCGCGGGGTTCGTCAGCATCATGCAGGGATGCGAGATGTATTGCACGTTTTGCATCGTGCCGTACACGCGGGGGAACGAACGGAGCCGGTCCATCGCGGAGATCGTCGAGGAAGTGGGGCGGCTGGTCGAGGGCGGCGTGAAGGAAGTGACGCTGCTCGGGCAGATCGTCACCGGCTACGGGCGGAAGGAGATTCGCAAGAAGAACGGGAAATCGGCGTTCGTGCAACTGCTCGAAGCCGTGCATGAGGTGAAGGGGTTGGAGCGGATCCGGTTCACCGCACCACACCCGAAAGGGTTTGGCGACGACCTGGTGCGGGCGTATGCGGAGCTGCCGAAGCTGTGCGAGCACGCGCATCTGCCCGTGCAGAGCGGGTCGAATCGCATCTTGAAGGCGATGAACCGCGGGTACACGCGCGAGTGGTATCTGCGCATCGTGGACAAGCTGCGCGCGGCGCAACCAAAGATCGCCATCAGCACCGACATCATCGCGGGGTTCCCCGGTGAGACGGAAGACGATTTCGAGGAAACGGCGTCGTTGATGCGGGACGTGCAGTTCGACCAGGCGTACATCTTCAAGTACTCGAAGCGACAGGACACACCCGCGGCGGATATGCCGGACCAGGTGACTGAGAGGGAGAAGGAACGCCGCAACCAGGCGCTCCTGGAAATCCTGAATGCCGGCATGGCGCGCAAGTATCAGAAGCTTGTTGGCCAGACGGTGGAGATTCTCGTCGAAGGCCGGAGCGAGAAGGCCGGCAAACGGATGTTCGGCCGGACGCGCACCAACAAGATTGTCTTTTTCGACGGGAACGAGCGTCACAAGGGCGAACTGCTCCCCGTGCGCATCGAGCGCGCGACACACATCACACTTTACGGCGACATCGCCATTCACAATTTATGACACGACTAGCCATCACATCGACCATTATCGGCGTGGCGAGCATTGCCGGGCGGGTGCCCGGCATTGTGGCGCCCGAAAAATTCGGCGAATGCGCGCGAAAATTCCCGCGCTCGGTGCTCTGGGGGCGAATCCTCATGGGGGTGTGCGCCGTGTGGGCGGGGATTGTGATGTTCAATGCCGCCACGGACGACTGGGCGTGGGCCCGACCATTGGTGGTCATCGGCGTGCCGATTGCGTACTTCCTGGTGATTCAATTTGCCGACCAATTTCTGGCGTTGCGCGCTCTGGCGGCGCTGGTGCTGCTGATCGCCAAGCTCATGGTGGATGCGGCGGACCAGAGCGAGTTGCCGATGCGGCTGATCGTCACCGTGCTGGCGTACATCTGGGTGTGCGTGGCGGTGTGGATGGCAAGCGCGCCGCATCAGGTGCGTGACTTGGTTGGTTTTGTCACCGCCAACAACACGCGGTGCCGCGCCGCCTGTTTTCTGGGCAGTCTCGTGGGCGTGCTGCTGGTCGTGCTGGGGTTGTGCGTGTATTGAGCGAGGAGCTGATGGATATTGTCGACGCGATGTGGCTCGCGGTTGCGGGGTACTTCGTGGCGCAGGTTTACGTGCTGGTGCGCTGGAGGGGAGGCTGGAGAATCGCCGCGGCAGTGCCATTGCTACTGATGATCCCCGTGTTCGGCGTGACAACTTCCGGATTTGCGCACCAGAGCAATCTTTGGCCGATCAGTTTGCTTTTTGCCGCGCCCGTTGCGCTGCTCTACCTTCTGATACTGATGGCGATTCGTCGATTCACGCGGACTGCGCTTGAGAACCGGATATCGAGATGAAAACGCCGCGAATACTGGTGGTGCGGGGTGGGGCGATTGGGGATTTCATCATGACGTTGCCGGCCGTCGGCGCGTTGCGCGAGCACTGGCCGGACGCGCGGATCGAGATCCTCGGGTACCCGCACATCATCGAGCTGGCGCGGGGACGGTATTACGCGGACGCGACGCGGTCGATTGACGCCAAGGCGATGGCGGGCTTTTTCATACCCAACTCGGTGCTCGATCCCGAGTTGATGGAATATTTCGGCAGTTTCAACGTGGTCATTTCGTATTTGTTCGATCCCGACAGTTTGTTCGCCAACAACGTGCGCCGGTGCGGGGTCAAGCAGGTGATCGAGGCCTCGCCGCGACCCAAGGACACGCACGCGGCGAAACATTATTGCCGTCCGCTGGAGGCGCTGGCGATTTACGTGGAGGAGCCGCGGGCGAAGATTCATCCGAGCGATTCGGATCGCGAGATGGCGTCGCGATTCCTGAAGATGGTGGGACGCGAGCCGATTGTGGCGATCCATCCCGGGAGCGGGAGTGAGAAGAAGAACTGGCCGGTGGAGAATTTTGCGGCGGTGGCGCGGTGGGTGTCCGACGAGTGGGCGGCGCAACTGCTGGTGGTCGAGGGCGAGGCGGATGAACGCGTGGTGGGAAAGCTGACAAGGCTGCTGGAGCCGCGGCCGGTCACGGTGGCCAGCCGGCTGAAGCTGGTGGAGCTGGCGGCGGTGTTGGAGCGGTGCGCATTGTTTCTGGGGAACGATTCCGGCATCACGCATGTGGCCGCGGCGGTGGGAATCCCCGTGGTGGCGATGTTCGGGAGTGACTCGCTGCCGATCTGGGAACCACGCGGCGAACGCGTGCGGGTGGTGCGTTTTTGCGACAATGACGTGGCCGGAGTGCTGGGGGCAATTGAGGAATTTTGGGGCAATCGGCGCGGCAATTGCTGAAGTCGTTGGTACACAAGCCATTTGGCTTGACGGCAGGCAGCCGTGGCACTAGATTGACACGGAAAGGTGTCAGAGAGAAAAGACTCGTAAGCGATTGCGGGCAAGGAAGGTAAAGAAGAAGATCGATGCGCGACCGGAATCTGGAGAGAAATATTCAGAGAGTCGAGGCATTTGTTGGGTCGTGGAAGCGGTTGAGCCAGTTCTTGGATCGAGGATTCAAGGGCGACCCGTTTACGGGCGAAGAGGAGGGGGCGTTTCTGGATTTGAAGAGCCAGATCGCGCAAGAGTATGAGGCGTTGATGGTTATGCTGGCCTCGGAAGCGGAGCGGGACGATCGGGCGTTGCGGCTGTTGAACGGCGTGCCGAGTTTGTCGTCGTTCAAGGAACTGCCAGAGGGCATGTCCAAGAAGCTGGCAACGGAGTGGCACGGGACGTACATGGGGCTGCAGGCGCTACTGGGACGGCTCCGGGGGCGACAGGCGCAGTTGCGGAGCATCAGCACGTTTGCCGTCGGGATGCGAAACGTGTTCGCCAACCCGATCGTGATTTTGCTGATCATGATCGCCGCGGCGTACGGGGTGTACCGATTTGCGGAAGAGTGGATTCCAAAATTGACGCAGCTAAAGGAACAAATGGAGAAGAGATAATGACGAAGCGAGACCTGGTGATTCGGATCAGCAATGACACGAACCTCATCCAACAGGACGTGCTGACGGTTGTGCAAAAGACGCTCGATTACATCACGGAGGCGCTCATCAAGGGCGAGACCGTCGAGCTGCGCAACTTCGGCGTCTTCGAGGTCAAATTGCGCAAGCCACGCGTGGGCCGCAATCCGAACGACCCCGGCAAGGACGTGGAGATTCCCGCGCGCGCCGTCGTCAAGTTCAAGCCCGGCAAGGAAATGCGCGAGCAGGTGTTGCGGTTGACCGAAAAATACAACGGGCCGCAGGGCGCACCGCCGCAGGCCTGAAACGCTTGCCCGGCGGGCTCCCGGAGGGTCCCCGCCAACGAGATCGACGGCGCGAACCTCGACGGGCTTCGCGTCTGGCGATTTTTAGAACGAATCCGATGAATCCGTTACCCGGTTTTCGCGATTTCTATCCCGAAACGCTCGCCATTCGCCGCTATATCTTCGCGAAATGGCGTGATGTCGCGCGGCGTTACGGTTTTCGGGAGTACGACGGCCCGCCACTGGAACCGCTTGAGTTGTACACGCAAAAATCGGGCGATGAGATTGTCGGGCAACTATTCAATTTCGTGGACAAAGGCGAACGGGCCGTGGCGTTGCGGCCCGAGATGACACCGACACTGGCCCGGATGGTCGGCGCGCATCACCGCGACTACAAGAAGCCGATCAAGTGGTTCGCCATCCCGCAACTGTTCCGCTACGAGAAACAGCAACGCGGACGCTTGCGCGAGCACTTTCAATTCAATGCCGACATCATCGGCGAGACCGACGTCAGCGCCGATGCTGAATTGATTGGGCTGGCCATCGATACACTGCGCAGTTTTGGGCTTACGAAGGACGACTTCGTGGTGCGCGTGTCTGACCGTCGGGCATGGCAGCGGTACCTTTCGGGGGCGGGACTCGCGGAGGACAAGCAATACGCGGCGTTCCAAGCAATTGATAAGTTGGAGCGCGAGCCGCTGGAGAAGACGAAAGAGAAACTGTCTGCGACGGGATTTTCGACGGAAAGGGTCGGAGAGATTCTGGCAATCGCTGAGGGAAAGTCCGAAGCCGACGCGCCAGAGCTGCAAGAGGCGCTTGCGGAGCTTGGTGATTTGTCGGCGTATTGCCAGGTGGATTTCAAGATTGTGCGCGGGCTGGCTTACTACACGGGGATTGTGTGGGAGATTCACGATCGGAAGGGTGAACTGCGCGCCATTGCGGGCGGTGGTCGTTACGACAATCTCTTGAAACAGGTGAGCGGCGTCGATTTGCCTGCGCTGGGGTTTGGTATGGGCGATGTCGTGCTGGGAGAATTGTTGAAAGATCGCGGGCTGCTTCCGAAAGTTGATTGGGGATTGGATTGCTACGTGGTTATCGCCGATGAGGCGCTACGGGCAGAGGCGCTCAAGCTGATTCACCAGTTGCGCGACGCGGGAATTGCGGTAGACTACGCGTTCACCGAAACGAAGGTAGGCAAGCAGTTTCAGTCGGCTTCGGCGGCCGGAGCTCGTTACGCGCTGGTGGTCGGACCGGACGAGTGGAAGGCTGGCGAAGTGAAGCTGAAGAACCTTACGGCGGAAACGGAAGAGCGCGTCAGCATATCCAGGGCGACGGAGATTTTGCGGAAGGCTTCATGAAACGGACACATCATTGCGGAGAATTGCGCGCGGCGCAGGTTGGACAGAAGGTCACGCTGATGGGCTGGGTGCACGTGCGGCGCGATCTGGGCGGGATTGTGTTTATCGAACTGCGTGATCGCGGCGGCAACACCCAGGTCGTGTTCGACCCCCAGCACAACAAGCCGTCGTGGGAACTGGCCCAGTCACTGCGCAGCGAATTCGTCGTTGCCGTCGAAGGCGCGGTGCGGCAACGACCCGCCGGCACCGAAAACCCCAAGATGGCGACGGGCGAGGTCGAAGTGTTGGTGCATCACCTCGAGATCCTCAACCCGAGCGAGACGCCGCCATTCCAGATCGACGAGTCAGGCGGCGCGCAAGCCGGTGAGGATTTGCGGTTGCAATATCGCTACCTCGATTTGCGGCGGCCGTCGATGGCGCGCAACCTGGTGCTGCGCCATCGCATTGCCAAAGGCGTGCGCGATTATTTCGACGCGAACGGTTTCCTCGAAGTCGAGACGCCGATGCTGTTCAAAAGCACGCCCGAAGGGGCGCGCGAATACCTTGTGCCGTCACGGGTGAACCCGGGGAAGTTCTACGCGTTGCCGCAATCACCCCAGCAATTCAAGCAAATGCTGATGGTGGCGGGTGTGGATCGCTATTTCCAGATCGCAAAATGTTTCCGGGATGAAGACCTGCGAGCGGACCGACAACCGGAATTCACGCAGATCGACGTGGAGATGTCGTTTGTCACGCGCGAAGACGTTCTGGCGATGATTGAAGGACTCGTGGCGCACATCTGGAAGGTGGCGCGCAACGAAACATTGCCGATACCATTTGCCCGGATGGCCTACGCGGAAGCCATGGAACGTTTCGGTAGCGACAAGCCGGATACTCGGTTCGGGATCGAATTGATCGATCTAACAGGCGATTTCGCGCAGAGCAAATTCAAGGTGTTTCGCGGAGCCGTCGACGCCGGTGGCGTGGTCAAAGCGATTAATGCGAAGGGGCTGGCCTCAGTCACACAGGGCCAAATCGAGACATTAACGGAGACGGCAAAAAGCTTTGGCGCGAAGGGACTCGCGTACATCAAGGTCGAGGGCGGCGAATGGAAATCGCCGATTGTGAAGTTCTTTAACGATGCCGAGAAGAAGGCCCTCGTCGAGAAACTGAAGATTGAAGAGGGCGACCTGATTCTGTTTGGCGCGGACAAGCGCGAGACGGTGTGGGAAGTGCTGGGCCGGCTGCGGCTTATCGTCGCCGACATTCTCAAGAAGGACACCAAACTCACCGTGCGCGACGACCAGTGGAATTTCCTTTGGGTCATCGATTTCCCGTTGCTGGAATACCGCGCGGAGGACCAGAAGTATTTCGCGCGCCAGCATCCATTCACGGCGGCAGTGGCTGAAGACGTGCCGATGCTGGATACGGAGCCTTTGAAAGTCCGCGGACTGCAATACGACCTCGTGTTGAACGGCCAGGAGATGGCCGGGGGTTCGATTCGTATCCACCAGCCATCGGTGCAGAAGAAGATGTTCCACGACGTGCTCAAGATACCCGCGGACGTCGCCGAATCGCGATTTGGCTACATGCTCCAAGCATTCAAGTACGGCGCACCCCCGCACGGCGGCATCGCATTGGGTTTCGATCGTTTGTGCGCCATCCTGTGCGGTTCCTCCAACATTCGCGACGTAATTGCCTTTCCGAAGACGGCGAAAGCCGTGGACTTGATGACGAGTTCGCCGAGCGAGGTCGAATCGAAGCAGTTGCGCGACCTGCACATCAAGCTGGACGTGGAAGACGCCAGTTGACCTCAGCGAATAGGAACCTGGCGACCAATCTGCCGCCCTGTGGCTATTGAGTTGACGGAGCCGCCGGTGCCGGAGTTGGAGCAGGGGCAGGCGCTGTGGAATCCGTTTTGGCAGGCTCGGCAGTTAGGGCCGGTGTCGCCGTGGCAGGAGGCACTTCCACCGGCGGTGTTGCCACGATGGGTGCCGCTTTGGGGTGCGACGGCAATCCGGCGGGCGCGTCACCCGTCCAGCGGATCGCCAGGACATTGACGTCGCTCGCGAACGAATCGGGGTTGAACGTGTTGACTGTTGTCAAGGTCGGCACCTTCTGTTCTCCGGTGTCCTGCGCGGCGCCATTGCGGGGGCCATAATTGGTGCTGAAGAAGATCTTGCCCTGGACAAAGACCAACGCATCGGCCCCCAGTTGTTTCGCCTTCTGGACGAGCAACGGGAGGTGGTGCTCTTCGGGTTGGGCGTAGAACGGGCTGCTGATGCGCACTTCGGCAAGCACATCGTAGGAAACCGGTGGCAAGGATGTGAATACGGGCAAACTGTAGTTGGTGCTGACGATGCTGCCGCTGCCTGTGGGCCACGCCTGTTGATCGCCAATGTAGGGACGGACGACTGCGGACGCACAACCGAGGGACAACGCCACTCCGATCACACACAGCCATCGTTTCATGTATTCTCCCCTAAGATTTGGTGGCGCGTGTTTACCGCCAATGTTACGCGCACCGTATGCCGAGTCTGTAACATAAGCCGAGGCGGCTTGGGAAGCAGAAAGTGGTTGCGTCTAAGCGGGATGGTTACCATTTCAGGCGGTGGTCGGAGCGGGAGTGACCACGGCAGCATCCTTCTTGGCGCGTCCTCGCTTCTTCGGTTCGACACGGGTGAAGACGCCCATCCGGCGGAATTTCTTGTACCGCGCTTCGAGTAAATCCGAGATTTTCATTTCCCAGAGCTTATCGAGGTTCTTCAGAATCGCCTTTTTGAGCGAGGCGGCGGTCTCATCGTAATTCTTGTGCGCGCCACCCAGCGGTTCAGGAATGACCTCATCGACGACGTCGAGTTCCAGCAGATCCTTCGCCGTGAGTTTGAGGGCGGCAGCAGCCTGGGCGGCGTTGGCGCGGTCCTTCCAGAGGATCGCGGCGCAACCTTCGGGTGAAATCACCGAGTAGTAGGCGTTTTCGAGAATGAGGACACGGTCGCACACACCGATACCGAGCGCGCCGCCGGACCCGCCCTCGCCGATGACCACTGCCAGCAACGGTGTCTTGAACGTCATCATTTCCCGCAGGTTGACGGCAATCGCTTCCGCAATGTGGCGTTCCTCGGCGCCGACTCCCGGGTAAGCGCCCGGCGTATCAATGAAGCAAATGACCGGTACGTCGAACTTTTCGGCCAGTTGCATGAGTCGCAACGCCTTGCGGTAGCCTTCGGGATGCGGGCTGCCGAAATTGCGCATCAAATTTTCCTTGGTATCGCGGCCCTTTTGTTGGCCAATGACCATCACCCGTCGCTCATCGATTTCCGCCAGCCCGCCAACGATCGCGTGGTCGTCGGCAAACCGGCGATCGCCGTGCAGTTCGATAAAATTGGTGGCAATGCGCTGCAGGTAGTCCAGCATGTACGGCCGTTTCGGATGCCGGGCGAGTTGGACACGCTGCCACGGGTTGAGATTGGTGAAGACCTCCTTCTTGGTGGCTTCCAGCTTTTCCTCAATCGAGTGAATCTGCGCCGAGAGGTCGATCTTTTGTTCCACCGCCTGTTTTTGCAGGGCCTCGAGCGTTTGCTCGAGCTCGGTGATGGGCTTTTCGAATTCCAGTGTATAGATTTTCATCCGTGATCCGGCTCCTTCCTACTCGTGAATGACCACCGTGGTGCCGACCGGCAAGATCGTGTACAACTCCCCAATATCATCATTCAGGAGGCGAATGCAACCCGCGGTGGCTTGTTTGCCAATCGAGTTGGTGTCCCAAGTGCCGTGGATGCCATAGCCCGGCACATTCAGGCCGAGCCAGTGGGTGCCCAGAATATTCTCGGGATCGCCGAAGGGAATTGTCTTGCCATCGGGCCGCCACCAGGGCGGGTTCGGAATCCGCGTCGTGATTTTGAATTCACCGACGGGCGTCTTGCTGTACTGGCCCGTGCCGACGCGGTACCGCTTGAAAAACTTGCCGTTGTCGGTCAATCGAAGTTCATTCGTGGTTTTGTTGACAATGACGGCAAAATGGCCCTGATAAATGCGTAGCCGGTCGCCCACGCGGATCAGGTCGCGGGACAGGTTGTTGGATTTCTTGATCAGGTCGACGGTCGTGCCGAACCGCTGGGCGAGTTTACCGAGCGAATCTCCCGCGACAATCGTGTAATCGGTTTTTCCGTCCGCCGGCGCGGGCGTGAGCAGGATCTTCGTGTCGATCTCGCCCAACAAATCGAGGGTCTTGTCCGAGGCGTTACCGTCATCCGCCAACGGCTGCAACAACGCGCGAGCGTCAGATAATTTGCCCTCGCCTTGCAGCTCCTGTGCGTGCTGGTATTGGTCGACGTCGGTTTCGGCGGATGCCGGTGGGCGGCTGATCGCGGCCACAGCGTCCGTGAGCGGGGCGGCGACAGTCGAGGTCGGCGATTCGGCTGCGGGCGTGGACGACGACGAACTTGGGAGTCGGTCACAACCCGCAAGCCAGATTGTCAGTACGACCAAACTGAGCCAAAGTTTCATGTCTGCAAGTCGCGAACCACCAAACTCATGGCAGGGTACCGGGCCGCCGGGTCCTTTTCAAGACATTTGAGGATGACCCGCTCAATCGAATGGGGGATGTCCGGGGCCAGTGTGCGAGGTGGTCGCAGGTGCTCGTTGAACTCCGAGTATTTCTGCAGGATTTCTTCGCGAGTGTTTCCCGCAATCGGCTTCCTGCCGGTGATCATCTCGTATGCCGTAACGCCGAAAGAAAAGATGTCCGCGCGCTCGTCGACGGGCCGGCGCGCGATCTGTTCGGGCGCGAGATATAAGGGCGTGCCGGACAGTTTCGGTTCCCGCCTTGGTTTTGCGGGCCGCGGGATCGAGAGGTCGAAATCGATCAGTTTTGAATCGTATGACTTGGGCACCAGCACGTTTTCCGGCTTGAAGTCGAGGTGGAGAAACCCGCGCTCGTGGACATGGGCCAGCGCTGCGGCCATGCCGGTCAGCATCTTGAGTTGATTGAGCCGCAGGTTTGGGTCGTTGCGGAGGATGGCTTCCTTCAGGTTTGGTCCATCGACGTATTCAATGATCGCATAGCGCAGGCCGTTGAACTTCCCGCTCCCAAAGTACCGCACGATATTTGGGTGGTCGAGATGTTCCATGACATTGCACCCCCATTTGAATTGTCGGAGGCGGGTCCAATGAAAGCGGTGCTCGGGAAGCAACATGCGCAGGATAAGCCGCTGGCCCTGTCGATCCGCCACCAGAAAAATGGTCGCCATTCCACCATGGTTGATCTTATCAAGCACGGTGAAATCTGCAAAAGTCGAGCCAATCATCCGGCCGCAACGGTAACGAACTGCGCCCCGCTTTGCAAACGCAAACCCGGCTGCCGTTCTATCTTACGGATTCACAGGCCTGGGAAGGTGAAAGGCTCCTGACGCGCAAGAGCCTGGCGGACAGCGGTGGATGCCGCTGGTGGCGGTCCAGGGCGCTGTTGGAATTGTCAGTTACTCAGGTCCAACCCGGTGTTGATGTGGATTTGTTCGACCACATGAGGGCTGGCCAACAGATCCAACGGATCACCTTGTGTCTGCTGGAGGCGCGACGAGACAAATACGCCCGGCAGATCACCGTCGTGACCGCTGCCGGCTTGGAAACGTTCCCGGGCGCGGCCAGCGCAAACATCAATCACGATGACCACGGATTCCGACTTCATCCAGTTTTCCTTGGTCGGGGTTCCCGGTCCGTACAGGCCGTTGGATGGCGATCCGTTCTGTGACAGACGTGACCCCGGCAGAAGATCACCTTGTTCGTCGTCGGTGCCTGTCGCGGCTTCTCCGCGGACGACGAGCGCGACGACAGACACCGGCGCCTCGCGATCATTGATCCGTGCGGCGTCGGGCAGTTGCGTTCGCGGCCCTGACAACGAGGTCGAACGCTCCTCCTTTCCACTCGCGAGCCATACAAACAATCCTATCAGGAGGAGTCCTGTGATTGCGGCAAGAGCGTAACGATACCGGGCCATCCATTCGCCAAGCGAACGGATCCCCGATTGTGCTTCAAACGGGTCGGGCAGGGGATAGCCGCATCGACCGCACACGGGACGAAGAGCCTGCTGGTGGGAAACGATCCGGTTCTTCGTCAGGCAAACCCCGCAGATGACATATTCCGCGGTAATCCTGGCGTCAATAATGCCCGGCCGCTTTGGGTGACCCACGTCCGCTCCTGGGAGAGAGTTCTATCGATTGACGGCGCTCGCCTCGGGTGGCTCCTTGGTAAGCAGGTCGGTCAGCTCCTTCAGCGCGTCCCCGGCCTGGGAGCCGGTGGCGATAAACTCCAACGTGTCACCAAGCAGCGTCCCCACGGACAGCAGCCCGAGAATGGATCGCACGTTCATGTACGGGCGTCCGTCCAGCAGGAAGTTGTAGTACGTCATACCTTCCTTGTGCACGTAGATGTCGCAATCAAATTGGGCCGCCAGGCCGGCGACAGCCGAAACCGGTCGGAGATGGAGTCCTTCCTTGTTGCGAACGGTCACGAGGATTCTCTGGAAGCCGTTTCGTTCCAGCGATTCGCGTTCCGTGCGCCAGATGTGGGCATATTTCTGGCACCATTCCTCCGCGGCGGAAGACCCGCCGATGTCCCGGCCTTCTGCCAGGGAACGCAGGTACTTGTGCTTCTCGATTTCGTCGCGCTGCTCGAGGTTGTCCCGTCTCAGCTTCTCTCGTCGCCAGTCCTCGGCGACGTTTTGGACAAAATCGTCGATGGCTTCGTCGATACTCACCTCGGTGCCGCGCTGTTGCGAGAGATAGTACTTGTGTTCCTCGATCGCCTTGAGTTCAGCCGCAGTGAGGTTGGTTTCCTGTCTCTTCATCCTAAAGACCCGTCGCGGCATCGTACCCGGTACATCCCCGGCTGGCGAGAGATTTCTTTTCTGGCGGCGCAAGTCTCTCCCATTGCGTGGCCGTTGCAATTGGGACAACCCTCGGAAAGGGAATGACAACGGCGCCTGGCTCTGGTATAGGAACACTCCAACTTACCCATGAAAATTGGAATTCCAAAAGAAATTGTGCCGAACGAACGTCGCGTCGCGCTGGCTCCGGACTCTCTGGGCGCGCTCGCCAAAGCCGGCTTGGAAGTGCTTGTCGAAGACGGGGCCGGTGAGGGCGCCTTCTTCTCCAACGCTGATTACGAGCGGGCGAAAGCCAGGATCGTCAACCCGAACGCTCTGTTCAGCGAGTCCGACATCGTGGTCAAAATCAACAAGCCGATGGATCATCCGCGGCTCGGCAAACATGAAGCCGATGCGTTGCGTGAAGGCGCGGTGTTGATTGCGTTCCTCTACGCGGCGGTCAATCCCGACCTCGTGAAACGTCTGGCGGCGCGACGGGTCACGGCCTTCAGCATGGACGCCGTTCCGCGCATCAGCCGCGCGCAAAGCATGGACGCGCTTTCCTCCCAGGCGAATGTGGCCGGCTACAAGGCGGTGCTGATTGCTGCCGCCGCTCTCGGCAAGTATTTGCCGATGATGACGACGGCCGCGGGCACGATCCGGCCCGCCAAGGTGCTCGTGCTCGGCGCGGGCGTGGCGGGATTGCAGGCGATCGCGACGGCACGACGGCTCGGCGCAGTCGTGTGGGGCTACGACGTGCGGCCGGTCGTGAAGGAGCAGGTCGAAAGTCTTGGCGCGAAGTTTTTGGAATTCGATCTCGGTATCAAGGACACGCAAGACAAGGGCGGTTACGCGAAAGAGCTGACCGACGAAGCGAAACGCAAGCAGCAGCAGATGCTCGCCGACAAGACGAAGGAGTTCGACGTGGTCATCACCACGGCGTTGATTCCCGGCCGGCCCGCGCCCCGCCTGATCACCAAGGAAACGGTCGCCGCGATGAAGCCAGGTTCCGTCATCGTGGATCTGGCGGCGGAGACCGGCGGCAATTGCGAATTGACGGAGGCCGACAAAGAAGTCGTCAAACACGGCGTCACGATCATCGGCCCGACCAATCTGCCCAGCACGTTGCCGGTGCACGCGAGCCAGTTGTACGGGCGGAATGTCACCGAGCTGCTCAAGCTGCTCGTCAAAGACGGCAAGCTCAACCTCGATTTCACCGACGAGATCATCAAGGGCGCGTGCGTGACGCACAACGGAAGCAAGCCGGCATAGACCGGCCCGTTTTGCGGGCGGAGTGCATGAATCAGAGCGGGAGACCGCGCCGCTACCGGCAAACGGGCGAGACGACCGTTCTACTTTCTCAGTGCATGCCGCCGCCGTTGGCGCTGCTCAGATTTTTCAGGATCTGCCCGGTAAACCCTTTGGCGTCGCCAAACAGCATGAGAGTCTTGTCCTGGTAATAGAGATCGTTGTCGATGCCGGCGAAACCCGGGTTCATGCTGCGCTTGATGACCATGACCGTGCGCGCCTTGTCCACGTCGAGGATCGGCATCCCATAGATCGGGCTGGCCTTGTTCGTGCGCGCGGCGGGATTGGTCACATCGTTGGCGCCGATGACCAGCGCGACATCCGTCTGCGGCAGTTCGGCGTTCGCTTCGTCCATCTCCAGCAATTTGTCGTAGGGAATGTCGGCTTCGGCCAGCAACACGTTCATGTGACCGGGCATCCGCCCCGCCACGGGATGGATCGCGAACCGGACGTTCACGCCCTGCTTGGTCAACGCGTCATACAAATCGCGGACGCTGTGTTGGGCCTGGGCGACGGCCATGCCGTAGCCGGGCACGATCATCACCGCGTTCGCCGATTCCAGCAACGCCGCCGCTTCCTCCGGCGCGGCGCTGCGCACGGGGCGTTTTTCCGTGGCCGCCGCGGCGACCTGGACCTGTCCGAACGCGCCGAACAGGACGTTCGTGAACGAGCGGTTCATCGCCTTGCACATGATCACCGAGAGAATGAAGCCCGAAGAACCATCGAGCGCGCCGGCGATGATGAGCAGTTTGTTATTGAGCACGAAGCCCATCGCGCAGGCCGACAGACCGGCGTAAGAATTCAACAGCGAAATGACGGTCGGCATGTCGGCGCCGCCGATCGGGATGATCAGCAACACGCCAAAAATCAGGGCCAACACCGACATCACGGGAAACAAAAACGATTTGGACGGATCCACGATGAGCAGAACGGTGACCAGGATCGCGACGCCAATCAGCAGGAAGTTCACAAAATTCTGGCCGCGATAGGTGATCGGACGTGTGGGAAGAATTTCCTGAAGCTTTCCGGTGGCCATCAAGCTCGCCGTGAACGTCAAATAGCCAAGCAACACTTCCACTCCGAGAGCCGTCATCGTAAAATGCGTGAGACTGGCGCCCCGCAGGTAATACTCCGCCGTTCCGACCAACGCCGCCGCCAGCGCGCCGAAAGCGTGCGACAGCGCCGTTCGTTGCGGCACGGCGGTCATCGGCATCATCGCCATGGGCACGCCGATGATGGCGCCGACCACGAACGCCACCAGGATCCAGCGGTACGTCTCGAACCAGCCGTGGGCGCTCGCTTCCGGCCCCAGCAGCAGCAACGTGCCGCCGACGGCGAGCGTCATTCCGAGGATGCCGGTGATGACCCCGCGCCGGGCCGTGGGCACCGCGCTCATCCATTTCAGGGCGAGTATGAAACACGCCGCTGACGCCATGTACACAAATTGAATCAGGTGTTCCATGGGTTCCTAGGACTTCTTCGGTTCGCGTTTTTTGAACATCACCAGCATGCGGTAGGTGATCATGTAACCGCCAACGATGTTGGTCATCGAGGCGGCGACCGCGACCGTTCCGAGCACGGCGCTCAAGGTGGTCTTCTGTTCGCCGGCAATGACGATCGATCCCACGACGGCGATGGCCGAGATGGCGTTGGTCAGCGACATCAACGGCGTATGCAACAGGGGCGAGACGCGCCGGATGATTTCCAGCCCCAGAAACGTTGCCAGCAAGAACACGTAAAGATTCTGTAGTATATCCGATTCCATCTGATGGATGCTCCCCTTTCAGTTCTCAGGAGCCAGTTTCCTAAACCAGCCGCGTGGCGAATGCAAGCACGCTCTGTCGCGCTCGGGAAGGATGGGGTGACCGACGGGATTTGAACCCGCGACAGCCAGATCCACAATCTGGAGCTCTACCAGGCTGAGCTACGGCCACCATCCATAATTCGTCCATCACATCGGGAGCGGGTGAATTTAGCATTGCCGCTCCACGAGGGTCAAGAGATCGAATCCCGCCCCGACAGCCATTACGGCGGCGACGCGAACACCCCGAACGAACCCAAACGAACCCAAACCAAAAATCGACCCCTAAAGCCTCCTAACCACTTGCACCACAACCACCATCGACACCTCCATTTGTCAAGAAACGGTGGGTTCGTTTCGCAAAAACGCTGTTTTCACCGGCCCCTTGCTCCCCGGGCATAGCGGTACTGTAGCGGCGCTCTACGAGCGTCGGTCGTTGCTGCCTTCCGACTCGTTTTCAAAGAACGGCGATTCTCAATCACGATCTTCTTATAGCGCGGCATACGATATCGCAACAGTACGTGCATGTCAATTACAAATACGCATAATACTATCGCCTTCCGTTGGTGGGGTAGGGCGGGCTGGCCTGTCCTGAGCGGAGTCGAAGGGCCCAGCCCGCCGTCCTTCCGTTGGTAGCGCGAGCGTCCCCGCTTGCGGTCGTTTCCGCCCCCCGCCGTCCTTCCGCCTGTACGCCTTTGACCGCCCCCGGCCGGGCTCTGTTCACCCTGCTTGCCCTGAGCCTTGTCCGCCTCTGGCGGGGTGTCGAAGGGAGCAACGTCGAAGGGCCTGCCCCGAAAGTTTACCACGTTTCACGTGGCTTTCGGGGTGAATCGGCGCGCTCCGGGCCGTCGCACCGTCCCTGCCGTGGTAGCGCGAGCGTCCCTGCTTGCGGTCGTTTCCGCCCCGGCCTGCCGTCAGCACGCCTCCTGCCCCATCTTCCAGGCGAGACGGTAGAATCGGAAAGGCGGAACGCACGAGCGGCGGTCGTGTGTCGCGCGGCGTAGTGTCCTTGACACCGTAGGCGAGACAGTACAACCAGAGAACCGCGACGAGACGGAGGTGGGATGGGCAGAGGGTCGTTAACGTTGGTTTCTAATTGCTAGTTCGGGTCGAGAGCAGTAGTACGGGGGCAGTCGAAAGCAATCCGAACCGGAGCCGACAATGAAACGTCTGAGCCTCCTTGTTGGGGAAATAATTTGCATCTCGTTATTGTATCCGTGCGTTTCTTACACCCAGCAGACGAATATCCTGTGGAACGCTCCAACACATCCCGATGATTATAATATGCTTACGTGGGGAGCGGGAGCACCTTGGGACGGACTGCCCGACGCTATATACATAGGAAAAATGAAAGACGGGAAACCCATCGGCCAAGGGACGTACTCGTGGCCGAATGGACAGAAATACGTCGGGGATTTTAAGGACGGGAAGCCAGATGGTAATGGGACGCTGTCTTTTTCTGACGGGTCAAAGTACGTCGGGGAATTCAAGGCTTTCAAATACAACGGACAGGGAGCATTTACGTGGCAAAATGGGACGAAGTATGTTGGAGAGTTTGAAAACGACCAGCGCAATGGGCAAGGAACGCTCACGACTCCAGATGGCTCGGAGTACATTGGCGAGTTCAAGCATGGCGAAAAGAATGGCCAAGGAACGCTCACATGGCCAGACGGGTCAAAATACGCTGGAGAGTTTCGGGACAACCAGCCAAATGGCCAGGGGATGTACACATGGACGGATGGACGGAAGTACGTCGGAGGGTTCAAGGATGACCGCTTGAGTGGCCAAGGAACGTACACGTTTCCAAATGGATCGAGGTACGAGGGCCAGTTCAAAGACAGCAAGTACGATGGTCAAGGGACATTCACATGGCCCAATAGTCGCAAATACGTTGGACAATTCAAGGATGGCAAATCGGACGGCAAAGGCAAAATGACGTATCCAGACGGCAAAGTGAAAGAAGGTGTTTGGAAGCAGGACAAGTTCGTCGGAGCCGCAGCCTCGCCATAGTCCTGCATCTAGCCCGTCATAACGGGAGCTGCGATGAGAGGGGAACGGAATTAGGGTCCCATCTAATCATCGTAACATTTGATCGCCGCAAAGCCGTTTAGCCCTCCATCCTCGCCACCCTCATTTCCCGCCTCCGCGTGACACGTTCATCCAATCGCGGTCCTGCCGCCCGTCAGCCATTTCCCGTCCGCCGCTCATCCGTGCCATCCGTGTGAATCTGTGGCTCGCCTTTCGCGTCTATTCGCGTGCATTCGCGGTGACCCAAAGAAACGCTTGTGCGGACTCCAAAACCCGATATCCTTTCACTCATGCCCCAAACACGCGTACGTCACTTCATCGCCTACTTCTTCGGCGGCGCTTTCCTAATGAACAGCGTTCCGCACCTCGTCGCCGGTGTCTCGGGCAGCCCGTTCCAATCGCCGTTCGCGTCGCCTCCGGGCCAGGGGCTGTCGTCGTCCGCGGTCAACGCCCTCTGGGGGATGTTTAATCTCCTGATGGCCTACCTGCTCGTGGTGCGCACGGGGAATTTCGAGCTGCGGCAGACGAAGCACATCGTCCCCTTCGGCCTCGGCGCGCTCCTCATGGCCATCCTGCTGGCCCGCGCGTTCGGACGCTTCCACGGCGGCCTTCTTTGACGGCCATCTGTGTGAATCTGTGGCTTTCCGCCTTCGTCCTGTCTCCGTCTTGATTTGGCTTGAACGACATGCCGGCCCAAGCCTATAAACCAATATCACCCCGTTTGAGGGGTCGCTGTTTGACCCCAACGCGTCCTGTCTGCGCAAAGGAACCGGATGAACCGACGCATTTCTTGCTTGGCCATCGCCATCGGGGTTGTGTTCACGTTTGTATGCTTGCCGGCTTCGGCCAGGATTGCCAGGGGTGGAAACCCCGGCGATGTCATGAGGCTGGTTTCCATCGACCTCCTCAACAACCAAATCACCGTGTCCGATCCCGCAGGCAACAACAACGCCACCTATGCGCTGACCCCGTTGACGGCGGTTACGATCAATGGCCAGCTCGCCAAATCATCCGACCTGCGCCCGGGCATGCGCGTCTGCCTCTCGGTGATCCAGAACGGCAGGACGGCCGACAAAATCGACGCCACAGGCACTCCTCCGGCGGTAAGCGCCCGAACGATGCCGAAACCGGAACCAGCCCCGGCGGCGACCCCGGCCCCTGACATTATCGCTTCGAGTCCGTTTTGGAGCTTGTTGAACGAGGACCAGCGTCTCATCGCGGAATCGACTGCACACCACTACCGCGGCCTTCTCTACAGCGGAATGTATGACGACTGGACGGACGTGCAGCGCGCCGCTGCAGAACAGAGTGCGCTGAACATACTCAACGGGCCGCGGCCCGACGCGTATTCCCAAGCCATCAGCACCCTGACCATCTTGCACTCGGCCAGCGCGTTGCCCAGACTGCGCGAGTTGGCCTTCAACCGTGGGAGAGTCGACAACCAGCACCGCTGGCTGGCTGTCCGCGGCCTGGGTATCATCGGCGACCGGTCGGCCGTTCCGGACATGATCCACCTGCTGTATCACCGCAACCTGGACACACGCTGGTGGGCGCAGATTTCGTTGGTCGAGTTGACCGGACAGAATTTCGGCAAGGACTGGAACGCGTGGGGGACGTGGTGGAATCGGCAGCACGGCCGGCCGCTGTTCAATCCGGAAATTATCCGGTGGTGGAGCGGCCAGGCCGAGCCAGACAAACTCGCTCACAGCTTCGATGAAGCTGACCGGCTCCATTTCCAAAATCTCTCCAGTAAGCCGCCAGACTAGTGCTCTGTCACAGTTCATTTGACGGGGAACCATCGGTCGGTAGGAAGTACCCTCACACTGACCCTCTCCCTTACACGACAAGGGAGAGGGGGGTTCCTCTCCCCTTCGGGGGAGAGGATAAAGGTGAGGGGGCAGACAAACAGGTCTCCTCGCCCCGCGTGCGGGGGAATCGAGTCGGACGAGAAGCCGCTGGTTGTGCCGAGGCGGCAAAGGATTAAGGTGAGGGGCAGCCCGTCTCGTGCCTCCGTCTTGATTTGGCTTGAACGACTGGCCGTAACAGGCGTATGAGCAAGCGTCACCCCGTTTGGGGGGTCGACGTTTGACCCCAACGCGTCCTGTCTGTGGAAAGGATCTGGATGAATCGGCGCATTTCTTGTCTGGCCGTCGCCATCGGGGTCGTGTTCTCGCTGCTGTGGTCGCCGGCTTGGGCCGAGAGCGGAAACCCCGGCGATGTGATGGAAGTGGTTTCCATCGACCTCCCCAACAACCAAGTCATCGTCTCCGACGCCGCAGGCAACAACACCACCTATACGCTGACCTCGTTGACGGCGGTTACGATCAATGGCCGGCGCATCAAATTGTCCGACCTCCACCCCGGTATGCACGTCTCCCTTTCGGTGATCCGTGGCGGCAAGACGGCCGGTAAAATCGACACCAAACGCTCTTCTCCGGCGGTAGGCACCGAAAAGAAGCGGAAAGGGAAAGGGAAACGAAAGCTGGCCATTACCGCCAGTGACCTTGTCGGTTCGAGTCCGTCCTGGAACCTGTTGAACGACGACCAGCGTCTCGTCGTGCAATCGACCGTGGAGCAGTTCCACAACCTTCTCGACAACCGCACGTTTGACGGCTGGTCGGAGTGGCGGCGGGCCACTTTGGAACAGCGTTTGCTGAACACGCTCAACGGGCCGAAAACTGCCAGTGCCGCGTATTACCAGGCCATCAGCGCGCTGGCCGCCATGCACTCCACCAACGCGCTGCCCGCACTGCGCGAGTTGGCCCTTAGCCATCAGGCAGAAAATAATCGGGGCCGCTGGCTGGCTGTCCGCGCCCTGGGAATTATCGGCGACCCGTCGGTCGTTCCGGACATGATTCACCTGCTGTACCACCGCAACTCGGACACGCGCTGGTGGGCGCAGGTTTCGTTGGTCGAGTTGACCGGGCAGAATTTTGGCGAGGACTGGAGAGCGTGGGGGAAGTGGTGGAATTCACAGAGCGGCCAGCCGCCGTTTAATCCGGAGATTGTTCCTTGGTGGAGCGACCAGGCCAAGTCAGACAAACTCGGTCCCAGCGTCGAGGAAGCTGACCGGCGCCATTTGCAAACTCCCTCCAACCAGCAGCCAGACTAGCACAGGATCGAGGTCATAGGGAAATCGGGTGGCGCTGCCCTTCGCGTTGGTTCGCGTTCGCCAGTATCCCAACACCCAGATCTAGGCTGGCTTCCTAAACTCAGGGTAGGGTATCGCCCTATTGTGGCCGTCCGCTCTCGGGCTTACGTTCACGGTATGAATACTACTACATACCTTCACATGGGGGGTCATTTATGCCACTCATGAATCTCGCCGTCACCCTGATCGTCATCGGCATCTTGCTCTGGCTGGTCAACAACTACATCCCGATGGACGGTAAAATCAAATCAATCCTCAACGCCGTGGTGGTGATTTGCGTCGTCGTCTGGCTGTTGTTCGCCTTCGGCATTCTCCATCACTCGGGCGATATCACCGTCCCCCGGATCGGATAGCCGATCGCTGCCAAGATCATCTGCGACTTGAACAATTCGCTGTTGGGAGTAGTCTAATATGGCAGTAGATTGGAGTGTGCCATGAAACAAGTCGTCAAATTTCTCGTTGTCGTGGCGGCGGTCGCCGTCGCCACCAGCTTTTTGGCTTCCGCAACCTTCGCCGAAACGGGCCATTTCGCGAGCACTGGCTCCCGGATCAGTTCCCTCGGCGCGCGCTATCACGGTGGCGGGTTCGGCGGTGGCGGCTATCATGGCGGCGGATACCACGGCGGTGGATATTACGGTGGGCACTGGGGGGGCGGTTGGGGCCGGGGTTGGGGCTGGGGCTGGGGCTTGGGCTGGTATCCGTGGTGGGGGCTTTCGTACGCCTACGCGCCATATTACTACGGTGGCAATTATTACAACGGGTACTATTACCCGCCCGCCGCGTACTACCCGCCACCCGCCGTCTACAGCTCGCAGGCAACCGTCGACTACAATTCACCACCCGCCAACTACTACGATTCGCCTCCGCCGGCGTCCGTGACGCAGAGCCCGCAGCAACCGTCCGTTGACCGTCCGCTGTCACCGACAGCCGTGGATCGGGATGCAGATTCGGATTCGCCTCCGCCTCCACCGCCGCCAACTTTGCAACGGCCGCCGCCGCCACCTCCGCGCGCCGACCGGGATCAATCGATCGCGGTGGCGGATATAAAGGCATTGGCCGCCGCGGGCATCAGCGACGACGTCATTCTCAGCCACCTCCGCAATTCCCAGGCGGTGTTTCACTTGACGACCGCCGAGATCATCGACCTCAAGAAAAGTGGCGTCAGCGAGAAGGTCATCGACTTCATGATCAACACGCCCAGCGCTCGTCGTTGACCACCACGACCGGTCGTTCCTCGCGGAATCGCACGTTGGCCGTCTCATGGCACCTGTGGCCCTGAGACGTCTTCACCTTGCATCGTTTCCATTGTGCGCGTGACAAATCCAGTCGGGACACCTATACTCCGCCCAGCTTCTGACCTGGGAGAACAAGAAATGAGTGAGGCATTTGCTGTGAATCAGCCGCCACCCGTCCCGCCCACTGCCGATTTCAAGGACCGCCATGGCGGCCTCATCGGGTTCGGCATCCTCGTCATCCTCATCGGATGCCTCTGCGCCCTCTTTGTGCCTTTGATGATCCTCGGCCAAATGATGGCCGCCAAGACAACCGGTGCCACCACAAACCTCCGCACCATGCTTCCGGCCGTGATGGTCTATGCCGTCATGTCCGTCGTGTTTATCTGGCTCGGGATCGGATCGACCATGGCCCGACGCTGGGCGCGCGCGCTGTTGCTGATTCTCGGGTGGGTCTGGTTGTTGACGGGCGTTCTCATGGAGTTCTTCATGGCGATATTCTTGCCAAAGGCGTTCGCCCACGTGCCGTCCGGCGGACAACCCATGTCGCAGGCAACGCAGGCCGTGGCCATCATCGTCGCGCTTGGTTTTGTCAGCGTGATGTTCGTTGTTCTCCCGGGCTTGTTGGTGTTGTTTTACCGCAGCCCCCATGTGAAGGCGACATGCCAGGCCCGCGATCCGGTGACGCGGTGGACCGATGCCTGTCCGCTGCCCGTCCTCGCGTTGAGCCTCCTTCTCGCCTATGGAGCGGTGTGGATGGCCCTCATGATGCTCGTCTACAACAGCGTGATGCCGTTCTTCGGCCTCTTGGTAAGCGGGCTGCCGGGGGCAATCGTGATCCTGCCGTTCATTGCCCTGTGGCTCTATTGCGCTTGGGCCATTTATCATCTCGATGTCGCCGGCTGGTGGGCTACGTTGATCGGCTTTGGAGTAATCATTACGTCCGGCCTGATCACCTTCGCGCGGGTCGATCTGATGGACATGTACCGGCTGATGGGCTACCCGCCGCAGCAAATCGAGCAAATGCAGCGCAACAGTTTCCTTACCAGTCAGAATATGCTCGTCCTCACGGCCATCAGCGCGTTGCCATTCCTCGGGTTCCTGCTCTTCGTGAAGAAATACTTCCGCCGGACCGCGTGAATCACGGCGCCACCGGTCAATTGCTCCCATTCTGACGCTCAACGCCTGCCCGTTTTCCCGCTTTCACCGGCTCTGCCGTCCGCTATAATCCGCTCGTGAACCGGATTCGTCTCCTGTCCGAACAGGTCGCCAACCAGATCGCCGCCGGCGAAGTGATCGAGCGGCCCGCCTCGGTCGTGAAGGAGTTGGTCGAGAACGCCCTCGACGCCGACGCCCGTCGCGTCACGGTCACCATCAAGAACGGGGGACGCGCGCTCGTCAATGTCGCCGACGACGGGTTCGGCATGAGCCGCGACGACGCGCTTCTCGCCCTCGAACGTCACGCCACCAGCAAGATTTCCCGCGCCGAAGACCTGCACAGTATCACGTCGCTCGGGTTTCGCGGGGAAGCCATTCCCAGCATCGCCGCCGTCTCGCGGTTCACGCTCACCAGCCGCGAACGCGGCACATTGAGCGGGACGCAAATCGAGATCGCTGGCGGGAAAATCCTGTCCGTCGCCGACATCGGCGCAGCGGAGGGAACCGTCGTCGAGGTTCGTAATCTGTTCTTCAATCTGCCCGCCCGCCGCAAATTCCTCCGCTCGATTCCGACCGAGACCGCGCACATCGAGCACATCGCCACCCTCTGCGCGCTTGCGCATCCCAACGTGGCGTTCACGCTCGTCGTCGATGGCCGCGAAATCTTTAACCTCGCGCCGACCAACGATCTCGCCGGGCGTCTCCGGGAACTCTACGGCGCGCAACTCGTTGAGGAACTTCTCGCCGTCGAGTTGTCCCAGGGCGATGTCCGTGTTACGGGCTTCATCGGCAAACCCGGCGTCAGCCGCGCGGACCGCCGGCAACAGCATCTGTTCGTCAATCAACGCCCAGTCGAAAGCAAGGGTATCAATTACGCGCTGCTCGAAGGCTATCACACCGCCCTGATGAAAGGGAAATTCCCCGTGACATTCCTGTTCATCGACATCAATCCCGAACTGGTGGACGTCAATATTCATCCCGCCAAACGCGAAGTGCGTTTTCGGGATGAAGCCGCCGTGCGGCAGTGCGTGATCGATGCCGCGCGCGCCGCCCTCGAACCGGAAACGGCGGGACTCCATCCCGTCCAACGCGAAGGCTGGCCCCAGTTCCAGCAACGCGTTGTCGGTCCACGACCGCACTGGTCGCCCGCGCCGCCATTGGCGTTGCGCGGCGAACCGCCATCGTCGCCGCCCGCGCAACAATCCAAATTGCTGGACGTGCCCCGAGATCGTGTGGAGGGCGAGGCTCCCGCCGAGCCACAGATTGAAGTTCGCACGGACGAGGGCACATGGCGCATTCTCGGCGTGATCGGCCAACTCTACGTCCTCATCGAATCGCCCGAAGGCCTGGTCTTGATGGATCAACACGCCGCGCATGAACGCGTCTTGTTCGAGAAAATGCTCCGGGAACTCCAGACCGATTCCGCCCCCGCGCAAAAGCTCCTGCTGCCGCTCACGCTCGAACTCGACGCCCGCGATGCGGCCTTCCTCCACGCCAACCAGAAGACGTTGCACAAGCTCGGCATCGGTGTCAGCGAATTCGGCGAGAAAACCTTCCTGGTCGACGCGCTGCCGCCGTATTTTCCGACCGGCAACCTCGCCCAGACGTTTCGCAACATCATCGACGAGTTGCGCCAGGTGGGGGAGGAAGTCCACGCCCGGCGATTGAGCGAGGACCGAATCGCCACCACTGTCTGCCGTCACGCGGTAAAAGCGCACGACCCGTTGCGCGGCGAGGAATTGCGCGCGTTGCTCCAGCAACTCCACCAGTGCGAGCTGCCCTACACCTGCCCGCACGGCCGCCCGACCATGATCCAGATGTCCTACGCCGAGTTGGAGAAGAAATTCGGCAGGAAGGTATGAGCGCGAACTGCCCCCGTTGTTCGCGACCGCTCGAAGATCAGCAACTGGACGAAGTGGCCTTCCGCTGCTGTCGCGACTGCAAAGGGATGCTCATCGGGCATACCGACTTGATTGGCATTCTCGAAAACAGTTGGCATGCGGTGCCGCAAGAGACTGCCGAGGTCACGTCGTTCCGCTCGCCGGACGGTTGGCAGAACCAGCCGACGCTGCGCTGCCCCGATTGCCATCAGACGATGGACAAGTATGGGTACATGGGCATGGCCGCGATCCAGATCAATCGCTGCGACCCGTGCGCCGAGCTCTGGCTCGACGCCGACGAATTGCAGAACATGGTGCTGGCCCTCGCGAAATCTAATTACCGCAGCGATGCCGCCCGGGAAAGGTCGCAGCGCGAGGAGATGGACATCGGAGAAGCGGGTGTGCAGGCCGCCGAAATGGGCGGAGCCGCGGCTCACCGGGGCTGGCTGTTCGCCGGGCAAGGAAGCGTCGTAGCGCCCGCGTTGTCACTACTCAACGAGCTGTTGCGATAAACAGCAACTTCTGTCAGGCCTGTGGCCCAAGAACCTTGCGCGCGGTTTCGATATCCGCCGTGATTTGCTTCCGTAGCGCGTCTACCGAAACGAACTTCTGCTCGTCCCGCAATTTCGACAGGAAACAAGCCTCGACATTCTGCGCGTACAGGTCGCGTGTAAAATCCAAAATGTGAACCTCCAGCACGCGGCGGGGTTGCGCTCCGACAAATGTGGGGCGGACGCCGATGTTCACCACGCCACCGAGTTGTTCCGCGCCGATGATCACCCGCACGGCATAGACGCCGTCGGGAGGCAACACCTCGTCGCGCGGATCCAGATTGGCGGTCGGGAAACCGAGTTGGCGTCCGCGGTGGTCGCCCGGCTCGACCGTGCCGAGAATCGAAAACGGTCGTCCAAGCATCGCTGCAGCGCGATCGATCTCACCCCGCAATACGTGTTGTCGAATCGCCGTCGAGCTGATCATCTCATCGCCCAGCTTGACCGGTTTGATTTCCTTCGCCACGAATCCGTACTTCGGGGCCAGCGATTCCATGAGCCGCACGTCACCGGTGCGATCGTGCCCGAACCGGAACCGGGTGCCGACGCAGATCTCCTGGAGCGGATGGGTGTGGCGCGCGACCATGTCGATAAATTGCTCGGCCGGCGTCAGCGAGAATGCCTTGTCAAACTTGAGCAGCAGGCAGGCATCGACCCCGAGTTTTCCCATCAGCGCGAGTTTGTGGTCGGTGGATGTCAGCAACAGCGGCGCCTTCTGCGGCTGCAGCACGCGCATCGGGTGCGGATCGAACGTCAGGACCACCGACATGCCGCCGCTGGCCCGGGCGTCGTCCCGTGCCTGCCCGATCACCTGTTGATGTCCGAGATGGACGCCGTCGAATACGCCGATCGCCAGGCAAACCCTTCGGGGACGCCCGGCGAATTCTTCAAATGTGCGAAATACCTGCATTACGCCGCATCGGAGCCGATGAGCTTCAAGATGGGAATGATGAACGTCTGTAACTGTTCGCGCGTTTGTTTCAGCACTTCGTCGAGGGAATGCGCCTCGTTGACATCAAATTTGCCCGATCGCGTTCGTCGCAAATCGTGGAGGTGCGCGCCGCAGCCGAGGAGGTCCCCGATCTCCGAGCACAACGTCCGCACATACGTCCCCTTCGTGCAGGCGACGCGGAACTGGATGCGCGGAAGGTCCAGCGCGACCACCCGCAGGTCATAGATGTGCACCAACCGCGGTTCGCGCTCCACCGTCTTGCCCTTGCGCGCCAGTTTGTACAGTGGCGTGCCCTGATGCTTGACGGCACTGACCATCGGCGGCACCTGTTGAATATCACCCCGGAATTTGGCGAATGCCTCCTCGATATCGTTCTCCGTAAGAGCCGGCACCGGTTTCTCGGCAATGATTTCCCCGTCGGCGTCCTGCGAATCCGTGGAAACCCCCAGCAGCATCGTCCCTTCGTACGCCTTGTCGTCGGACATCAGCCGGTCCTGCAGTTTGGTGGCGCGTTCCAGCACGAGGATCAGCAGGCCCGTCGCGGCGGGGTCCAACGTGCCGCAATGCCCGACCTTCCGAAACCCGAAATGGCGTCGCACCCGGTCCACCACGTCGTGCGAGGTCATCCCGGTCGGTTTGTCCACCAACAGGACGCCATCGAACGGTGTCAGTTGCGATTGCATGATAAGAAGCTACAACTTGGCTGCCGCCAATGCTTCGCTCACAGCCGCCAGCACCTTGCGCTCGATCTCCCGCGGTTCGCCGGAGAGGCGCGCGCCCGCCGCCTCGCGGTGGCCACCGCCACCGAAATGGCGGGCGACGGAATTGACATCGATCTTCGGATGTTTGGAGCGAAGGCTGATGCGGAACTTGCCCGGTTCGGCCAACTCTTCGAACAGCAAGGCTACCACGACACCCTCGATGGCGCGGGCATAATCGATCAAGCCTTCCGTGTCCTCGCGTTTGGCCCCCGATTCTTCGAACATTTCCGTGGTGACCCACGTGTACGCGATGCGCTTGTGATCGGCCAACTGGAGTTGCGCCAGGGCCTTCTGCAGCAGCATCAGCCGCGCGTACGGATAGCTTTCGTACACGTGCCGGCAGATTTCGCCCACATTGATCCCCGTGTCGACCAATTCAGCGGCAACGCGCAGCGATTCGGCCGTGGTGTTGCCGTAACTGAACGACCCCGTGTCGGTCGAGATCGCGGCAAACAGGCAGGTCGCAATGTCGCGCGTGAGCGTGATCCCGCCCCGCTTCAACAAATCGAAGGCGATCTGTCCCGATGCGGGGGCTTCCGGGACGATCCAGTTGATCTCAGCAAATCTCTCATTGCTGACGTGATGGTCGATGTTGATGAAATACTTTCGCTTGCCGATCCGCTGGGCGGCAGTGCCAACTCGTTGCCACGTGGAGATGTCGATGGCGATGACCACATCGAAGTCCTTCGGCTCGGCGGGGGGTCGGGTGATGAGTTCGCTGGAGGGGAGAAACCGAAACTTCGACGGCACCGCATCGTCATTCCAGGCTTCGACGGTCTTTCCCAGGCCTTTCAACATCAGCAGCAGCGCCAGTTGCGAACCCACGGCGTCGCCGTCGGGCCGGTAATGGGTCAGCACCAGAAACGTGTTCTGGCTGCGCAACAGTTCGCTGATCTGCTGGACGACATCACTCATCGGGCGGTTCGCCTCCGAGTTCGTCGAGCAAGTGCTCGATGTGACTGGCCCGCGCCTCGGTTTCATCCAGAACAAATTTCAACCGCGGTGTATATTTCAACACGATGCGGTGCGCCAGCTCGCGCTGGATATGGCCGTGCTGGCGTTCGAGCACGTCCAGGGCGCGCTGCTTCTGCTGCGCCGAACCGATCACGCTCAGGTAGATCCGGCCATCCTTGAGGTCGGGGCTGACCTCCGCGGCCGTGATCGTAATGAAACCGCAGTCGCTCAGGTTCAATCCCAGCACAACCTCACTGACCTCGCGCTTGACCAATTCCGATACTCGTTCAATTCGATGGCTGCTCATGATGATGATGGCCCAAGGGAAGAGGAAAAGGGGCGGCACGTCCGAAATCATTCCGTGTTTCGTCCTCCGCTTTGGGCGGTTGAGTTATTGGGTTACAAACTCGCTGCGACCTTCTCGACCGTATAGCACTCCAGAACATCGCCTTCCTGGATTCCCGGAAAATTCTCCAGACGCAACCCGCATTCAGAGCCCGCCTTGACCTCGCGCACGTCATCCTGGAAATGCTTGAGGCTGCCAATGCGACCCTCATACTGCACGGCTTTGCGTCGTAACAACCGCACCCGGGCGCTACGCGCGATGCGACCGTCCGTGACCACGCAACCGGCCACCGGCGGCCCCTTGGAAAGCTCGAAGACCTTGCGGACTTCGGCGTGACCGATGACGGCTTCTTTCGATTCGGGCTCCAGCAGGCCTTCCATCGATTCTTCCACCTGTTCGATCAATTCGTAGATGATGGTGTATAACCGGATCTGCACGTTCGCGTTCTTGGCCGTGTCAGTGACCCCACTCTCGGTCTTGACCCGAAACCCGATGATGACGGCTTCCGAGGCGCTGGCGAGCAGGACGTCGTTTTCCGTGATGCTGCCGACCGCGGCATGGAGAATCTCGAGTTCGATCTTCTCGCTCTTGAGCTTGCGGAGGGAATCCGCGATGGCTTCGAGCGAGCCTTGCACGTCGGCCTTGAGCACGATCTGCAGCTTCTTCATCTCGCCATCCTTGAGCTGGGTCAGGATGTCTTCGAGTCGTGAACCGCGCGGTTGCGCCGTGGCCGATCCGCGGGCGTCCTGCAGGCGTTGTTCGCTGAGGGCCCGCGCCTCCTTGTCCGTCTTCATGACGTTGAACTCGACGCCGGCCTCGGGCAGGCCGGAGAGCCCGACGATCTTGACAGGGGTCGAGGGCGGCGCTTCCTTGATGCGTTGGCCCTTGTCGTTGACCAACGCGCGAATCTTTGCCCAGTAAGCCCCGCACACGATGCCGTCCCCGACGTGGAGTGTTCCCTTGCGCACCAGCACCGTCGCCGTCGGTCCCATGCCGGGCTCGATTTGCGCCTCGATCACGTTGCCCTTGGCCGGCACCTTCGGACTCGCTTTCAGTTCCATGATCTCCGCTTGCAGCAGAATCATCTCCAGCAGCGTATCGACGCCCTTTTTCGTGGTCGCCGAAACGTCGACGGTGATCGTGTCGCCACCCCACGATTCCGCGCTCAGACCGTGTTCCTGCAACTGTTTCTTGACGCGGTCCGGATTTGCCGTCGGCAGGTCGCACTTGTTAATCGCGACAATAATCGGGACCTGCGCCGCCTTGGCGTGACTGATCGCTTCGAGCGTCTGGGGCATGATGCCGTCGTCCGCGGCCACGACCAGCACGGCGATGTCCGTGACGTTGGCGCCCCGCGCCCGCATCTTCGTGAATGCCTCGTGGCCGGGGGTATCCAGGAACGTGACGGTCTTGCCGCCCGGAAGCGATACCACACTGGCGCCGATGTGCTGGGTGATGCCCCCGCTTTCGTGGGCGGCAACATCCGTCTTGCGGATCGCGTCGAGCAGCGAGGTCTTGCCATGGTCGACGTGGCCCATCACCGTGACCACGGGCGGACGCGGCACCAAATCGGTCGCTTGTTCGCCGACTTCCAGGGGTTCGACCTTCCGCGGCGGGGCATGAACGGTGCCGGCCCCGCGTTCGCGTTTCTCCAGTTCGAACAGGAACCCGTGCCGCTCGCAGATCTTGCGGGCGATGTCTTCCCCGATGGTCTCGGTGAGATTGGCGAACACGCTCATCGCCATCATTTCGGCCAACAGCACGTGCGGCCTTATGCCGATGCGCTGCGCCAGGTCGCGCACTACGACCGGCGGTTTCATCTGGATAACCTTGTTGCCCTTGTCATCCACAATGAAGGCCGGCTGCGCCGGTCCCACTGGTGCCGCGGCGGGCTTGGGAGCCGGCGCAAGCGGCGCTGTCGGACGTGGAGCGGTCGTGATCTTCACCGTCGGCTGCGGCATGGGCGCGGAAACCGTCCTCGGTGGCGTTGCCGGCTTCGACGGCACGGCGGCGGGCGGAGTCTTGGGCGGAACGACAGGTGGTGGCTGACCTACCGGGCTCGTCGCAACCTTCGCCACCGCCGGTTTGGGAGCTTCGACAACCGACTTTGGCGGTTCGACAGCCACGGGCGGGGCTGGCAAAGTGGCCACCGCCGTCGCTGCCTCCGTCTTTTCGGCAGTCTCAGGCGCTGCGGAAGCGGGCGCTACCAGTGGTTCGGGTGCGGGAGGCGGCGGCGGAACATACCCGTACTCCTTCTCGATCGATTCGGCGGTGATCTTATCGACCGTACTCGAGTGGCTCTTGACGGGATAATTCATCGTGTGCAGCTTGTCGATCATCTCCTTGTTCGACAGGCCGCAACGCTTGGCCAGATCGTGTACCCGGATACTCATGAGGCTGGTTTGTCACCCTCCGGCGTTTGGGCTGCCTCGCGACGCTCCTGCTCCACGTTGGCCGCCTGTTGTACCGCCACAGCCTTTTCGGCGCCCAGTAGGTCCGTCAAATCATTCAGGTCCGCCGACAGCAATCCCTCCAGCGAATGGAACCCGCCCTTGACCAGATTCTCGGCGTCTTCGCGCGCGATCCCGGGGATCGCCGCCATCTCTTCGACGGCGCGCTTGACCTTCTCCTCGAAGCCCAACTCGGCCGATTCTTCCTTCTCGATCTCGATGTTCCATCCGGTCAGTTTGGCCGTCAGGCGCGCGTTCTGCCCCTTTTTGCCAATCGCCAGCGACAACTGGTCGGGATCCACAATAATCTTCACGGAATGGCGGGCTTCGTCAATGACGAGGTTCTTCAGCTTGGCGGGCGCGAGGGCATTGGTGACGAACTGGCGTACGTTCGGGTCCCAGCGAATGATATCGATCTTTTCTCCGCTGAGTTCGCGCACGATGTTTTTCACGCGCATCCCGCGCATCCCCACGCAGGCGCCCACTGGATCGACCTTGTCGTCATGGGACAGGACGGCAATCTTGGTGCGAAAGCCCGCTTCGCGGGCAATGGCCTTGATCTCGACGGTCTTGTCGGCGATTTCCGAGACTTCGAGTTCAAAGAGCTTGCGGACAAAATCGGGATGGCTGCGGGACAGGATGATCTCGGGCCCATGGATCGCGTTGTCGACGCTCAGCGTGTAGGCGCGAATGCGATCACCGGGCTGGTATTCCTCCGTCGGGACGCGCTCGCGGCTGGGCATGATGCCTTCGATCTTGCCCAGGTCGACGATGACGTCGCTGCGCTCGAATCGGCGCACCGTCCCCGACAGAATGTCGCCGCCACGCCCCTTGAACTCCTCGAACACCATGTTCTTCTCGACCTGCCGAATGCGCTGCAGCATCGCCTGCTTGGCCGTCTGGGCGGCAATCCGTCCGAAATTCTGCGGGGTGACCTCGACTTCAATGCTTTCCCCGAGTTGGATGTTCGGCGCGCGGCGTCGGGCGTCAACCAACGAGATTTCATCCTGCTTGTTGACAACGTTTTCCACCACCAATTGCTTGGCGAGTGCGCGAATGTTGCCGGTCTTGCGGTCGATTTCGATGCGCAGGTCGTTGGCGGGACCGACACTTCTCTTGGAAGCCTGCAACAACGCCGACTCGACGGCTTGGAACAGGACTTCCTTGTCGATGCCTTTCTCGCGGTGGAAATATTCCACCGCCACTATCAATTCGCCGTTCATAAGCGTTCTTTATCCTCGGGCGGCACACCCCATCCGGGGAACAAAAAAGTGGGTTCTTCGACCCACTTGTTCCGTGTCGCCAATTAATCAACCTGCGGAATTATACGCAATCTGCAATATCGGTCAAGCCCATATAGAAGCCGGCGTATCGGGCTTGTTTTGCGGCGGGACGGGTTTACAATGCCCCGCCAATGAACCTGCCCAACCGGCTCACCGTGGCGCGGATCGGTCTGACGGTGCTTTTCGTCATGGCGCTGCTCCTGCCTCCGCAAGGTTGGATTCGATCGCACTTCCCGTTTGGGAAAACGATGGCCCTAATGATCTTTATCGTGGCGAGCCTGACCGATTGGTGGGACGGCTGGTACGCCCGCCGACACCAGATGGAGACAGCGTTCGGGGCATTGATGGACCCGCTCGCCGACAAGATCCTGACAACCGCCGCGTTTATCTGTTTCATCGAGCAGCCGAGTTACCGGGCGGGAGTGCCGCTGGTGCAGGCCTGGATGGTGCTGGTGATCGTCGCGCGCGATTTTCTGGTGACGGGGCTAAGGCTGGTGGCCAGCCAGCAGGGCGTGGTCTTGCGGGCGGAAGGGCTCGGCAAACACAAGACCGTGTCCCAGATGGTCACCATCATTGTGATCCTGCTCGGCTTGGCAGTGCGCGAGGACTGGAATTGTTTCGGCGTCGATTACCAGCAGTTCGATGTCACGTTTTCAAGCGTGGCATTCACCCTGATGCTGATCACCGTCACGCTGACGTTGGTCTCCGGCATCATCTACTTTTTCAAGAATGGTCAAATGTTCTTGCGCGATGCGTGAACGACTGATCAAATTTCTGGCCACCGGGTTCGGCGTCGGCTATCTGCCGGTCGCGCCGGGCACGGCGGGCTCGGTCGTCGGCGTCGGGTTCTGGTGGGCCTTGAACCAGGAACATCACCTCTGGCTGCGCGGTGTGATTCTGGTATTGGCCATCGGATTCGCGGTCTGGTGCGCGGGCGAAGCGTCGGATATTATGCACCATCCCGATCCGCCCCAGGTGGTTATCGACGAGATCGTAGCCATGCCGCTCGCGCTGATCGGTTTGGGGACGAGGTGGTGGCAGGTCGCTGCGGGATTCGCGATGTTCCGGCTTTTCGATGTCTGGAAGCCGACTCCCATTCGGGACGCACAGGATTTCTCCGGCGGGATCGGTATTGTGCTGGACGATCTGTTGGCGGCGGCCGCCTCATGCCTGACCACGCACGGCGTCGTGTGGCTGGTCAGTTCGCTGAAGCATTGACCCCGAACGCGTTCGGGGTTAACCCCGAGGGCTTTCGGGGCTGAGCTTCTTGAGAAATCCTTCAAGCTGGCCGGTGTCGAAATTGGCCAGCACATGGCCGTCGACCACAATGGTCGGCACGTATCGCTGGCCGGATAACCGTTGCATTTCCTCGTCAGCAGCGGGATCGCGGCCCACGTCGATCTCCTGGAACGGGATGCCGTGTGCCTTCAGATATTCCTTGGCATCGATGCACCACCCGCACCATTTGCGCGTGTACAGCTTTACCTCTCTCATGATTGTTGCCTGCTAATAGAATGCACAACATGACGGTATGGTTTCAAGATTAGAAGTGTTTTCAGAGGTTGCCCACGATGTGCGCGGCGTCGAGGTGTTTCGTCGTGCCGCAGTTCTGGCACATCTGCTGAGGGTGTCGGCTGTCGAGGCCCACAATTCCAGGTGGGGTGGGCTTCTTTTCTGCTTTCCTCGCGGTTCGATCAGCGGTGTAATGGGCGTTGCACACTTGAGAGGTGCGGAGGGACGCTATGTTTATGTTAAGGAGAGCAAATGCTTTGGGGGAGTATCTGTATAGCCGTCTTTGCTGCTGCCTGTTTTGGATTTGTGTGGCCGCAAGTGGTGTCGTTGGCCTTTTCGGTGCACGATCAAGTCCCTTTCCTCAAGTTCTATTCGCTGCGCCGCTGATATCTGTCGTGGGCTTCCTGGTCTCCTACCGTGTTGTTGCTTTGAGTCTAGTCAGAGTGTTCGAGAGAAAGAAGGGCATCGAGTTTGAGAAGCCGAGCATCACGCGGGGAATCATGTATTCAGCAGTGTCGCCAATTGTGATCGCTCTCGCAATGGTTCTTCTCTTCATCGTCAGCCAGTTCATTTCACCGATGCACGACTCCATGTGAGGTGTTTGGTCGTACCGCAGTTCTGGCACATCCAACTGTCCCGCTCCATTGCTGCTGTTGTCCAACGTTGCTCTTTGTTCATCGGCTCTGCTCCTTTATTTTGATCGTGGGGAGTAGAGTGGATGAACGGTCGTTTTAGGCGACGCTTGGGGTGTTTGTCGTGTTGTGCTGTTGGGTCCGAGGGTTTGCCAAAGCACGAGAGCGCTAGCGTCTCGGATCGCAAACGGGAGTGTTTGGGTTGCCTCTGCTGAGGGGTTGGGCTGTCCAGGCCCACTACAGGACGGTGGGGGCGTTTGTCGCGGTGTTACGTGCAGTCGGTCGGCTATGTGGTTCGCCTGAATGGCGCCAAATAAATGCAACCCATACGACGGCTGGGCAACATCCGAGTTCGACAGTCCAACCCTGTTCTCATCCAGAGCCGGAGCTGTGGGGGTAATCCCTTAGCCAATGCGTCGGCGCAGGCACGCCAAACCGGTCATGGCCATCCCGAGTAACATTAACGTCGAACTCCCCTCAGGCACGGCGGAACCGCCTTCGGTGAAATCGTAGGTCAAAGTGAACGGTGACAGGTCGTTGTCAACGCCCGAAAAATTCATGCTTAGGGTGTCGGCAGTGAAGCTGAGGACGGGGTCGGTATAAGGTGCATCCCCCGTGACGGAAGCGAGAGTCAACGACGCAAAATCCGGTGTCTTGGATAAATCCGTGAACACGATGCCGTTAAAGGACGATACGGTAAAATTTGCATAGGCCACGCTGATAACGATTTGACCGTCCGAGATGGCTACGCTGTTAATGCCTTCCCCGACAACCACACTCCCCGGAACAGTGGTCGTAGCGCTATCGTACACTGTGCTCAAGTCGGGATAGAAGTACTGGACTTCGAAATTGTCGCCCTCGACTGATGCGCGCACCGTAATTGCACAGCACATTGTTAGCACGGATAGAATAAACAGCTTCTTCATAGAATTGTCTCCCTCACCTGAGATTTTGCCATTACCAACACCTGTCAAGAAAATAGCAGATTGTGTGCCCAATAAAATGCATTGTATGCAATAGCCTTGTAGCGAGAGTGTTACGACTCACTGGATCACGCTATCTTTAGGTTTCTGATGGGGAAAGCGTAAAGACTTCCGACAGTGAATTCGGAAAACCTGACAGATGGGTGAAACAAAGACAGTCTCGCATGTTTACTACGTCGGTCGTGGGTGTTCCGCAATTCTGGCACATCCAACTGTCCCGTTCCAGTACTGCTCTTGTCCAACGTGATCTTTGTTCATCGGCTCTACTCCTTCATTTTTATCGTTGGGGGTAGAGCGGATGAACAATCGTTTGTAGCGACGCGCGGGGCCTTTGCCGGTTTGTGCTGTTGGGTTGTGAAAAGTTTCACTTGAAGGCGTGGGGTTGCGCGGACTAGTCTGGGCACGGGGCTAAGGTTTTTGCTGTTTGATAGGGTAGGGGACAGGGCGAGTCAACGAATTCACCCAAGGAAGGAGACAGCGATGAATACAACAGCACAGACAGTTCGGTGGACCGCTCGGACACTCAGTGTTCTGATAATTCTTTTCTGGGGCTTTTTTGTTACGGCGGGCATTGTCGCTAGTATCCAAGGGCATCCAAACGGGTCATTGCACTCCATGCATGATCGCATCGGCTTCACGCTGATGCTGGCTTGGCTTCTGGGTCTTGCTCTGGCGTGGAAATGGGAACTGGCAGGTGCAACCTTAACGCTTGTGGCGATATTGATTCAGGCATTCTTTATCAATCCGAGAGTGCTGGACAGTCTGGGGATGTTGCCGCCCATTGCGGCCCTCCTGTTTTTATTTTGTTGGTGGATAGGAAGAGAATCGCGCCAAATCAAGCATGTTGCCTGACGAGGTCGCTCGCTTCGCGGCGTTGGGCGAAGCAACCCTTTGCCAGCGTGGCAGTCCTCGGAGTTCAAACCACCCGGTTCGCGAAGCGTCCAAAGCGGGGGGAGGCATCCATGCTTGTGTAGACCGGACGGCAGTGGAATGAGCGGAGAGTCGTTGTCGCAGTTGGGAGAGCACGAGAGCCCTGGCGTCTCGTATCGCCACTCATCCTGTTTGTCTCGTACCGCCGTAAGATTCTGTTTATGGAACGGGGTTAGAATGCGCCGCCCACGAACCTGCCCGACCCCCGGACCCTGTTTGCCTTCAAGTATTCCTTGGCAGCCGCGCACCACATGCGCGCATAAAGCTTCACGTCCCGCGTCATTTTTCCTTGTCCATCGCGCGCTTACGTCGCAAACTGGCCGCCGAACTCAACCGCCGGGCTTCACATCGTGATGACCATGAAAATACTTGTTGCCGACTCTGTATCCGAACGCGGCGTGGAAATGCTGCGCAAAAATCCGTCGTTCCAGGTGGACGTGAAGACGGGCCTCAAGGAAGACCAGCTCTGCGAGATCATCGGCGAGTATGACGCCCTGATCGTCCGCAGCGCGACGAAGGTCACCAAGCGGGTGATCGAAGCCGCCAAGAAACTGCGTGTCGTCGGCCGCGCCGGCGTCGGCGTGGACAATGTCGATGTGGACGCCGCCACGCGTCGCGGCATCATTGTGATGAACACGCCGGGCGGGAACACGATTTCCACCGCCGAACACACGTTTTCGATGATGATGGCCCTGGCACGCAGCATCCCGCAAGCCCACGCCACCATGAAAGCGGGGAAGTGGGACCGCAAATCCTTTGAAGGCGTCGAGTTGTACAATAAAACACTCGGCGTCATCGGGATGGGGCGGATCGGCACCGAAGTTGCCCGCCGCGCGATTGCGTTCGGTATGCGGGTGCTGGCGTACGATCCCTTTTTGAGCCTCAGCCGGGCGAAAGCGTTGCAGGTCGAGGTTGTTGAACTCGACGAGATCTATGCGCGGTCCGACTTCATCACGGTCCATGTTCCGATGACCGACCAGACCCGCGGCATGATCAACAAGGACACCATCGCGAAGATGAAGGATGGCGTGCGGCTCATCAACTGCGCCCGCGGCGGCATTATCAACGAGAAAGATTTGTACGACGCGATCAAGGGCGGCAAGGTCGCCGGCGCGGCGCTGGACGTGTACGAGCAGGAACCGCCGAAAGAGTTGCCACTGCGCGAACTGGACGCGGTGGTCATGACACCCCATTTGGCGGCGTCGACGACGGAAGCGCAGGAATCGGTCGGCGTCGAGGTCGCCGAGCAGGTCGCCGACGTGCTGTCGGGCGGCACCATCCGCAATGCGGTGAACATGCCGACCATCGACGCCAAGGTGCTCGCCGTGCTGCAGCCGTATCTCACGTTTGGGGAAAAAATGGGACGGTTGCTGGCGCAGATCGCGCCACAGCGCGTCGAGCGTTTGGTTATCGAGTTTTGCGGCAAAGCGGGTGAACTGGACAGCGGGCCGATTGGCCGCGCGGTATTGAAGGGGTTCCTCGAAAACGCGCAGGGTGGCGATGTGAATTACGTCAACGCGCCCGTGATCGCGCAAACGCTGGGCATTCGCGTCGGGGAAGTGAAAAGTAGCGAGCCGATTGATTACACGGAATTGATCAACGTGCGCGCCTTCGTGAACGGCCAGTCGGCGAGCCTGTCAGGCACGTTCTACGGTTCGCCCAACAACCCGCGCATCGTGCGCATCAACGACATGCCCGTCGAAGCGGTGCCGACCGGCGTGCTGTTCATGATGCGCAACAAGGACCGGCCCGGCATCGTCGGCTGGATCGGCTCGATCATGGGCAAGCACGGTATCAACATCGCCAGCATGTCGCTCGGCCGCGACAAAGCCGGCGGCCAGGCCCTCATCGTCCTCAACCTCGACAGCGCCCCCAGCGACGACGTCCTCGCCGAGATCAAAGCCGACAAGGACATCTTCGACGTGAAGGTCGCGAGATTGTAGCCAAGGGTAGGCCGTTGCAAACGGGCCTGGTCCCGTAAACGCAACCATCGCTGCCGCACGAGAGATGGGCGTGAACGTGAAGATGGTCACCGGGGATGCGAAAGGCTACGAGGGCTCGCAACTTGACGCAGCCATCGAGAGAGGCGATGGTTTCGCGCAAGTGTTTCCCGAACACAAGCTTCACATCGTGGATGTCTTGCAGCGGCACGGTCAAATCGTCGGCATGACCAGTGACGGCGTCGACGATGCGGCGGCACCGCAGGAACCAGAAATTCCGTCCGAGGCGAGAATGTGAGAGCATGAGCGAACAACCGCGGTCCAGCAGCTCGATTCACAGTCGTCAGCCCGCGGAGATCGAGGGGTTCAGTTCACTCGCGGAGCTGGCCCTGGACCTGCGTTGGTCATGGAACCATGGCGCCGACGAGGTGTGGGACCAGCTCGACCCCGCGCTCTGGGAGCTGACCCGAAACCCGTGGGTCGTCCTCCAGACCGTCTCGCGGGAAAAACTCCGGCTCGTGCTGGCCAATCCCGCGCTTCGCCAGAAGGTGGATGCTCTCGTACAAGCGGAGAAGCACGCCGCCGAGTCGCCCGCGTGGTTTCAACAAACTCATCCCCAATCGCCCCTGACGTGTGTCGCGTATTTCAGCATGGAGTTCATGTTGGGTGAGGCTCTCCCGATTTATTCGGGGGGCCTTGGCAATGTGGCCGGCGATCAACTCAAGGCCGCCAGCGATCTGGGTGTGCCGGTGGTGGGCGTCGGACTCCTGTACCAGCAGGGTTATTTCCGCCAGGCGATCGACAGGGACGGGGTGCAACAGGCGCTCTATCCGTATAACGATCCCGGGCAATTGCCGATCACGCCCGTGCGCCACCCGAACGGCGAGTGGTTGCGGGTCGAGATGGCGGCGCCCGGTTACTCGGTCTGGTTGCGCGCGTGGCAGGCGCGAATCGGGCGGGTGAAACTGTACCTGCTGGACAGCAATGACCCGGCGAACCCGCCTGCCCACCGCGGGATCACCAGCGAGTTGTATGGCGGCGGACCCGAGTTGCGGCTCAACCAGGAATTGATCCTGGGGATCGGCGGCTGGCGGCTGCTCGGCGCGCTCGGCATCCATCCGGAAGTCTGTCACCTCAACGAAGGGCACGCGGCCTTTGCGGTGCTGGAACGCGCCCGGACTTTCATGCAGGAAAGCGGCCAGCCCTTCGATGTCGCGCTGGCCGTCACGCGGGCGGGCAACCTCTTCACCACCCACACGGCGGTGGTGGCGGGGTTTGATCGGTTCTCGCCGGGACTCATCGAGCAATATTTCGCCCGGTATGCGCCGGAGAAGTTGGGCATTTCACTCCACGATTTGCTGGCTCTGGGACGCCAGAACCGCGATGACGCGGCGGAGCCGTTCAATATGGCGTACCTGGCCATGCGTGGCAGCGGGGCGGTCAATGGCGTGAGCCGCTTGCACGGCCAGGTGAGCCGACACCTGTTTGCGCCGCTCTTCTCCCGGTGGCCCGTGGAGGAAGTGCCGGTGGGCCACGTGACCAACGGAGTCCACATGCCGACCTGGGACTCGGCGGCGGCGGATGATCTCTGGACGAAGGCGTGTGGCAAAGACCGCTGGTTGGGGCCGATGGAGCCGTTGGAGCAGGACATTCGCCGCGTTCCCGACGCGCAGCTCTGGGAACTGCGCACGGCCAGCCGCCAGTCACTGATTGATTACATGCACACCCGATTGCCGCAGCAACTGGCCGCTTCCGGCCGGCCGGCCGCGGTGGTCGAGGGCGCGAAGCATTTGTTCGATCCGAATGTGTTGACGCTGGGGTTTGCGCGGCGGTTCGCCACCTACAAGCGCCCGAACCTGCTGCTGCACGACCCGGAACGACTCCTTCGCCTGTTAACCGACCCGCAACGGCCCGTGCAGCTCATCATTGCCGGGAAGGCGCATCCGGCGGATCAGCCGGGGCAGGCATTGATCCAGGAATGGATTCGCTTCGGCCGTCGCCCCGAGGTGCGCCAGCATATGATCTTCCTCAGCGATTACGACATGCTCCTCGCCGAGCGTTTGGTGCAGGGAGTGGACGTCTGGATCAACACGCCGCGGCGGCCTTGGGAGGCTTGTGGAACGAGCGGTATGAAGGTGCTCGTCAACGGCGGCATCAATCTTTCGGAGTTGGACGGCTGGTGGGCCGAAGCGTACACGCCCGAGGTGGGCTGGGCGATTGGCGATGGCCGCGAGCACGGCGATGATCCCGCCTGGGATGCCGCCGAGGCCGGATGGCTTTACGACCGGCTCGAAAACGAAGTCATCCCCGAATTCTATTCCCGCGATCAGGACGGCCTGCCGACCGCGTGGATTGCGCGAATGCGGGAGAGCATGGCGCGATTGACGCCCCAGTTTTCCGCGGGCCGCACCGTGCGCGAATATACCGAGCAGCATTACTTGCCCGCGGCGGCGAACTATCTGGAGCGCGCTGCCGACAAGGGCGTGGCGGGCGCGGGAGTGGTGAAGTGGCGCCATACTCTGGATGAGAAATGGGCCGCCCTGCGCTTCGGCGATGTGAATGTGGCAACGACGGGCAACCAATACGTCGTTGACGTTCCGGTGTATCTCGATGACCTCGACCCGGGCGCTGTGCGGGTCGAACTTTATGCCGAAGGCGTCAATGGGGGAGAACCGATCCGCTTGGAAATGCGGCGCGCCCGGCAATTGGTGGGCGCGGCCAACGGGTATGTGTACAGCGCCACCATTCCGGCCAACCGCCCGGCAACGGACTACACCGCGCGCATCGTGCCGCAGGGCAGCAACGTGTCGGTCCCGTTGGAGGCCGGTTTCATCCTCTGGCAACATTAAGGCAATCAACCGTGAACAGGAGCAGTCCGATGAGCAATCCGCTTTCCACCGCAGAGTTGCGTAACATGAACGCCTATTGGCGGGCGGCGAATTATCTGTCCGTCGGCCAGATTTACCTCTACGACAATCCGCTGCTGCGGAAGCCGCTGAAGCTGGAACATATCAAGCCCATGCTCCTGGGACATTGGGGCACGACGCCGGGCCAGAACTTCATTTATGTCCACTTGAACCGCGTCATCAAGAAGTATGACCTCAATATGATTTACATTTCCGGTCCCGGGCATGGCGGCCCGGCGCTGGTGGCCAACACTTATCTTGAGGGCACGTACAGCGAGGTCTATCCGAACATAAGCCAGGACGAAGCCGGGTTGAAGAAGCTGTTCACGCAATTCTCTTTCCCCGGCGGGATTCCCAGCCACGTTTCGCCGGAGTGTCCGGGGTCGATGCACGAGGGTGGGGAATTGGGGTACTCGCTCAGCCACGCTTTCGGGGCTGCGTTTGACAATCCGGATCTGGTCATGGCGTGCGTCGTTGGCGACGGCGAAGCGGAGACGGGCCCGCTGGCCACGGGGTGGCATTCCAACAAGTTCCTCAACCCCATCACTGACGGCGTGGTACTGCCGATCCTGCATCTGAATGGCTATAAGATTGCCAACCCGACCATCCTCGCCCGCATCGACCACGACGAACTGGATCAATTGCTTCGCGGTTACGGTTGGACGCCCCACTTTGTCGAGGGCCACGAGCCAATGAAAATGCATCAAGCCATGGCCGCGACCCTCGACAAGGTCGTGCAACAGATCAAGCGGATCCAGAGCAATGCTCGCAAGCGCGGCGACGCGACGCGTCCGCGCTGGCCCATGATCGTTCTCAACTCGCCGAAGGGGTGGACGGGACCAAAGGTGGTTGATGGCTTGCCGGTCGAAGGCACCTTCCGTTCGCACCAAGTACCGCTGTCCGACCCAGCCAAGAATCCCAAGCATCTCAAGCAATTGGAGAGCTGGCTCAAGAGCTACAAGCCGAAGGAACTCTTCGACGAGCGTGGCCGTCTCCGGCCAGAACTGGCCGAGTTGGCGCCCAAGGGCCAGAGACGGATGGGCGCGAATCCGCACACCAACGGCGGGGAATTATTGCGTGACCTGCGGATGCCGGACTTCTGCGATTACGCGGTCGATGTCCCCTCGCCGGGCGCGGTCGAGGCCGGTGACACAACGGTTTTGGGCCGGTTCCTGCGCGATGTGATCAAACTGAATGAGGAGCAACGGAATTTTCGGGTCTTTGGGCCCGACGAGACGCTGTCCAACCGGCTGGATGCCGTCTTCGAGGTCACGAATCGCCAGTGGGAAGCCCAGAGGATCAAAATCGACGAATTTCTCGCGCCCAGCGGACGCGTGATGGAGGTGCTCAGCGAACACCAGTGTGAAGGTTGGTTGGAGGGCTACCTGCTCACCGGGCGGCACGGCTTGTTCAACTGTTACGAGGCGTTCATCCACATCGTCGATTCGATGTTCAACCAGCACGCCAAGTGGTTGAAGGTCACCCGCGGCATCCCGTGGCGGCGTCCCATCAGCTCGCTGAACATCCTGCTCGCGTCCCACGTCTGGCGGCAGGACCACAACGGCTTTACTCACCAGGACCCTGGCTTCATCGACCATGTCGTAAACAAAAAGGCCGAGATCGTGCGCGTGTACCTGCCGCCCGACGCGAACTGCCTGCTCTCGGTCATGGATCATTGTCTCCGCAGTCGCCACTATGTGAATGTCGTTGTGGCCGGCAAACACCCGGCACCGCAATGGTTGACCATGGATGCCGCCGTCGAGCATTGCACGCGGGGGATTGGCATCTGGCCGTGGGCCAGCAACGACCGGGGCGCCGAGCCGGATGTGGTCATGGCCTGCTGTGGCGACGTGCCGACGCTGGAGACGCTGGCGGCCGTTTCCTTGCTTCGCGAGTTCCTGCCCGACCTGAGAATTCGGGTGGTGAACGTCGTGGATTTGATGAAACTGGAACCCGACACGGAACATCCACACGGGTTGAGTGACAAGGATTTCGATTCGCTTTTCACCAGGGACAAGCCGGTCATCTTTGCCTTTCACGGCTATCCTTGGCTCATCCATCGGTTGACGTATCGCCGAACCAACCACCACAACCTGCACGTCCGCGGGTACAAGGAGGAAGGCACGATCACCACCGCCTTCGACATGACGGTGCTCAATGATCTGGACCGGTTCCACCTCGTGCAGGACGTGGTCGATCGGCTGCCACAGATGAGCGACAAAGGGGCTTACCTGAAACAGATGGTTCAGGACAAGCTCATCGAGCACAAGCAGTACATCGACAAGCACGGCCAGGACCTGCCGGAGATTCGTAACTGGAAATGGGGCGCGCCGTAACGACAACGACCCGGTTCGTGGTGTGGCAAAAACACAGTTGAAATTTCCGGGCGGCTCGCTAATCATGCGGCTCTTCACGACGGCGCCAGGGTAGCTCAGTGGTAGAGCAGGGGACTCATAAGCCCTTGGTCGGGAGTTCAACTCTCCCCCCTGGCACCAAATCTTGCTTTGTTCGGTTAGAAAGGCAGGAGTTTGTCGGGTCGGATGAGCGTTGAACAGCGGCAGCCGAAGCGCGGTTGGCGTGACCAGTAGAGGACGCCCGACCGGCTGGAGGCGGCGTGCTTGGCGCCGATTGGGAAAACAATTGAAGAGTACCGTTGAGTTCGTCAGTTAAGCCGATTTGTCGAGATGTCACCGCTTCCTGTTACAGTCTGCATGTTATGCAAGAACGAGGCTGATCGTCTCGTCCGGTCGTTGCCGCCGCTCAGTGATTTTGCAGAAATCGTGGCGCTGGACTCCGGCAGCGTGGATCAATCCCTGGCTCTTCTGAAGGCGGCTGGAGCGCGGACGTTGTTTCACGAGTGGGACGGTTTTGTGCCGATGCGCCGGCGTTTGTTCTCGTCGGCAACGCAGCCGTGGATCTTCTGGCTTGACGCCGACGAGGTTGTGACGGTGCCTCTGCTGGAGAATATGAAGGCGCTGTTCGCGGGTGGCGAACCGCGCTGCGCTGGCTATCTGATCGACCGCATGGTCTGTTTCCGAGGTCGGTGGATTCGACACGGCGAATGGTTCCCCGACTGGAACCTGCGCCTGTTCCGTCGAGACGCCTGGAGGATGGATTCCCGCGCCGTGCACGAGAAGATCGAGGTTAACGGCAAAGTTGGACGGCTGCACGGTCTGCTGGAACACCATGCCCTCCGCGATCTTGCCGACTTGCGACAACGGGTGGCGAGATACGCTGCTCTGGCCGCCGGCGAACGGATGGCGCACGGCAAAAAGCCATCTCGCCTGCAGGGGGCGCTTCACGCCTCCGCTCGTTTCCTGCGCGGTTATTTGTTGCGCCGAGGCTTTCTGGATGGCGGCGAAGGGTTTCTCATCGCACGGGAAATCGCCAGAGGGACGTTTTTCAAGTACGCGGGGCGATGTGAAGATTTATCGTCATAAGACACCTGGCGGCAACTTCGGGGACGATCTGAACCTTTGCCTGTGGCCGCAGATCTTTCCCGAGATCGAAGAGATCCATCCCGACGTGATGTTATTGGGCGTGGGCACGGTTCTGGCCGGGTCGTGGCCGGGTCGAAAGGTCGTTCTCGGATCGGGATTGGGGCGAGGCAAGCGAGTCCGTCACGATCAGAGTTGGACGCACTATTGGGTACGGGGACCGTTGACGGCGAAACTGCTTGGGCTGGACGCGGACAAGGCGATCAGTGATTCGGCCGTCCTCTGGCCGGACATGCCCCGCCCGCGGGACGACGCGGCGGGTGTGGGATTGCTCCCTCACCATGCATCCTTCCAGCAATTCGACTGGCAGATTGTTGCCAAACAATGCGGGTTCACCTTGATCGACCCGCGACAGTCTCCGGCGAGCGTGGCCGGACAAATCGCAACTTGCCGAAAACTCCTGACGGAATCCCTTCACGGGGCGATCTTCGCCGATGTGATGCGGATTCCCTGGGCGTGCTACATCGGGGCACGGCGCTTTGATCCGTTCAAATGGGATGACTGGAAGGCCAGCCTTCAGATCACGGGCGAAGCATTGGTATTGGATCGTCCGCTCAGTTCATCCGCTCCGTCGATTTCTGTCCGCGCGAAGGCGGTTACGGCGACTCTGGCGACGCGACTGGGGATGGCCGATCGACACCGATCGCTGGTGCCGCGCCACGCATCCACCACACAAGATGTGCGAGCGTTCTGCGATCAGCTTGTCAGGTATGGCTCCGATGAGTCATCCTTCCGGCTCAGTGACGCGAAGGCCCTGGATCGCAGCCTCCAAAGGATGGGGGAGAAACTGGAACAGTTCGCAAAAGATTTTGGGCTTCGTCTGTCTCGATAGCGTCGCGGGCCCGCCGTCGGCTCCCGGAAAGACACGGCGGGGAGTGCGGTGTTCTTTATGAATCAAGCGGCGAATCACCGGCGTGGTGCCGGCGACTTGTTTTTGCTCAGGCGTTGCGTTTGGACTACGGTTTTGTGCATGGAGGTGGTGGACTTAGAAACGGCAAGGACGAGGTATGCCTCTGCCGACCTGCAAGGTGGAGTGTCCAACGTGCCGATTGGGTATCCAAAATTGCCGTTTGGTTTGACGAATGGATGGCCACGCACTTACTGGGCGTTGGCCCTCTTCATGATGAAGTTGTTGCAATAGGATGGCTCATCCCAGAACCGCTGACCAACCTGACGTTGATGGATCTCCGGGACAAAACCGTCAATGGGAACCAACGAATTTCGGCGCACAAAGAAGCCATCGTACCGCAGATCTCTCAAGTAGTTCAATACATCAAAAACTGTCCCGCGCGAAAGGTGCCGGTTCTCCGCTTCAAAGATAAGCAGTGGAGAATGTTCCAAGAGGATTCCCTCGGCGCCTCGAAAGACCGAAAACTCGTGACCCTCAACATCCACTTTGATCACGGATATTCGTCTTGGGCAACTGCGAAAGTAATCATCCAGCCTCACGGTCTCGACTTCGATTTGTCCGCAGGCCGTGCGGGACCGAACGGCGTCTTCCAGCGACGCTTCCGGAGAATCGCATCCTCCCGGCATGTGCAGGATCATCGTCCCGGATCGCTCGGAGGCGGCTTTCTCTTCGACGGTGACATTCCTCAGATCGCACGCCGCGACCACCTTCCGAAGGTAACGAGCAAGATTCGGTTGTGGTTCAAATGCGACAACATGTCCGTGTCCGACGGCACGGCTCATCCAGTAAAGGTAACCGCCTTTGTTCGCGCCCACATCGACGACAGTTTCACCAGGCCTAGCCGTATGGAGCAGGGCCGTGATCTCTTGCCTCTGGTCTCGGAACCGGGCCTTGAGGTTTCGATAAATGAACCGCGTTTTCATTACGGCCGTGACAGGGTTTCGGCAGCAGTCCTATGGCTTCTCACGTGACGGAGATGCCAGTGTACTGAGGCACAAGGCCCGTCGCATTGGGCCTGCCGTATACGACGCCAGAATTTCGTGATTGTTCGCCCGCCCATAGGTGAAGAAGTGTTACGTGCACTACACTAGCGCGGTTCAGTCAACAGTCCAGCGCAGAATGCCTTGCGTGGCAACAGAATGTTCCGGGATCTCTAAAAACGAGAGCATGGAATGCGCCGGTGTGATTTTGGTTTGCTCAAACCTGACGTTTCGATTAGGTTCGTTCGGATGAAGCAAGTGGCCGAGCAGCGAGCGACGAAGAACATCAACCCCGCCGACTGGGAAGAGGTGAATTGTCCCAGTTGCGGACCCGATGCGCAAAGCCGCTTGCTCTTTCAAAGAATCGATGGTCACGGGATTCGACTTTGCCTCGGATGCGGCCTCATCTTTGTCTCACCACGGTTCACGCCGGGCAGGTTGGCGGCCATGTACGAACGGGAAGATTACGCGGACGAATCCGTTTTTGACAACTTTGACTACGAGGCTTGGGTCAAGCAGATAGACTACAAAGTCCACGCCATGAGTTGCTACAAGGTCAAAGCCATGCTGGTGGAATTGTTGACGCGTTATCTCGGGACAGGAGCGCGAGTATTGGATGTGGGCTGTGGGTTTGGGCTCACCGTGTTGGAAGCGAACCGACGCGGGTTTGACGCTGAGGGGATCGACCTTTCGGAGCATTTTGTCGCGCTGGCGCGGGGAAAACTGGGCTTGGGGGAGAAGGTGCGCCAGGGCCGACTGGAGGACCTGCACTTGGCTGATAGTGCTTATGATGGGGTGATTTTCTGGGACGTCCTGGAGCACGTTCACAATCCGCTGGAAATTCTGGCGGAGATTCGACGCATCTTGCGGCCGGGCGGTTACCTGTTCGGTCAGGTGCCCAACTGGCGCGGTCTGACCAACCGCTACAAGACCTTCCTGAACCGTCACGGCTTTGGCCACAAACAGTTCAAGCATTTCGGCATCCCCCATCACGTCTTTAATTTTGATGAAGGCAGTCTGCGGCTCATGCTGGAAAAAGCCGGGTTTGAGGTTGTGTATTGCCGTTCTTGGTCGAAACTGAAGTACAAAATCAATCCGTCGCCCTTGTCTCGCTGGTTTCACGGGACGTTGGAGCGTCGCAACCTGACGGATTATCTGGTGTTCGTCGCCCAAACGCCGGCGTAGGTGCTTGCGGCGTATGTTGGGCACCCGCTGGTTGACGACCAGCCCGGACTTCCCTACGATATGGCCCCGTGGTTCAGACACAACATCAAGGACTGAATTGGGAGATCACGCCAGAGTTTGACGCCTTGCTGGCGGAAGTGCTTCAAGAGCCCGGCGAACCGGTCAAAATCTCCTCCGCCACTACCGTGACCCGACGCCGTGTGGCCAATCGCGAATTCTACATCAAGCGCTACCTGCACGAACGGCGCGGTCTGGCCCCACTGGCGTACTTTGTCCGGTCAGACAAGAGCCGACGGGAATGGAGGTTTGCCCCGGTGTTCCAATCACGGGGGATTGCCGTGGTGCCACACCTGGCGCACGGGGAACGCTGGGGATGGTACGGATTGTTGGAAAGCGCGCTGATTACCGAAGGGCTGCCCGGTTACACGTCCTTGCGGGCATCTCCCGAGTCAGGGACACCGGCGTTCCAGTCGGCTCTGGGAACGTTTCTGCGACAAATGCACGACGCGGGCGTCGTGTATCTGGATATTTCCCCGAAGAACGTGCTGTATTCCGCTTCCGACAGCAAATTCTGTCTCATCGATATCGATAAGGCTGAACTGCACCAGACCCTCGACGATCGACAGCGGATGGAGCACATCACCGTCTTCCGCTCACGCTTCCCGTTGACCACAGCCTTCTACGACGCCTACGGAAACGATGTGGCGCGCCATGCGGCTGACATCGAGAAGCAAGCTGCGGCGATGGCGCGGGCGTGCATGGAGCGAGTGTCACGCGTGTGCCTGACGCACCGTCACGAAGTGACCACAAAGCGCATCGGCGGATTGAAGTGGCACATCCGCATCGCCGATCTCGACGAGAAGCTCGAGCGCGTTCTGCAACAGCCCGACAGTCGAGCGGCGACCGCCAATGGCTTGGTCGTCAATCGCCTCGCGTTTCATTCCGGCAAACAAGCCTATCGCCGCGCCTATGGCAAAGAACTTTCGGGTCAACCCGGGCCGCGTCCCGTCGCCGCGGCGGACAAACGCATTCTCGGCGTGGTCGTCCGCGGATACTTCGTCGCGAAAGTGCCGTAGCCGAAACTACTCGACCTCGCAGAGGATGCGGAAACCGCGCGAATCCTTGACATCACCCGGATCGTCGCCATCGCGCAACGCGCTGGACGCATAGTGCAACGCGCCGCGCCAGGCGCCGCCCTTGTCCACGCGGCATCCCAAACTGCCGCCGCGACACGGCCCGCCCACGCCCATCGGCGGACCTGGCGGGTCGACCACGTCGTTGGTCGCGAACACCGAATACCAGTCCGACACCCACTCCCACGAATTCCCGATCATGTCGTACAGACCCCACGAATTCGGCGGAAACGAGCCGACCGGCGCGGTGTATTCAAACCCGTCGTCGGCGTAGTGGGCGTGCGTCCTCTTATCCCACGTCCCGCCCAGGTTGGCCTTGGTGCGGTCTTCGACGTTGCCGCCCCAGTACGTGCGGTTCGTCGTCCCCGCCCGGCAGGCGTACTCCCACTCGGCTTCCGTTGGCAATCGATACAAACGTCCTTCCCGGGCGGACAACCACCGGCAAAACAATTGCGCATCCTGCCACGTGACCGGTTCGACCGGATGATTGTCGCCACCGGGAACCAACTGATACTCCGGGCGATGATGCCTGTGTTGCGTGTCGTACTGATCGTACTGCTTGTTCGTGACGTCGAACGCAGCCATGTAGTACGGCTTGGTCAACGTCACCCGATGCTGCACGTACATCGGACCGCCCAGGGGATGGTTGGGCCCGACCTCTTTCGATAACTCCTCGTCCAGCCCCATCACAAACGTGCCCGGCTCGATCCGCACAAACTTCATCCCCATCGAGTTGATGAAGTAGGTGATGTTCGTCCCTTTCAATCCATCGGGCGTCGCCACCTGCACGTCGACCGATTCATTCGACCACGCCACCGGCGTTTTGGGCCAGGTCGATCGATCCACCGGCGGCAGGTCCTGCATCCAGGCCACGAAATGCCACCGCTTGCGATACCAGTGGTTCAGCCGATCGCCTACAAACCACACCACTGCGATCAACACCACAACGCCGATCAGCCATGTGATAAATTTCCCCAACTTTCCGGAAGTCGTCATTTGCGGCGCAGAATAGGTCTTCGTCACAGTTCGGTCAAGCACGCTGCCGCCCCCGGCTTTGGCTTCGTTCTCTGTGCCTCTGTGGTGATAATGCCGAAGGACATCATCCGCGTCCGGTCATCTCTTGTTCTCGCGGCGCGCAAACACGGCCAAATGGAGCGTGTGCAGGACGCGCATCTGAGCGAAATCCTCCACGAGACAGAATCCCGCATGGCGGAAATAACCTTCCACCTCGGCCAGTGACGTCGCGAACCGGTCCGGGTCCTTGCCGCTGAGCTTGCGACGAACCGATTGCACGGAGTAGGGACTGAAATACGAGAGCACCACGAATTGGCCGGCCACACGACACAGTTCGGTGATCACTCGCTGGCGAATTTCCGCGTTGGGGAAATGATGAAACAACCGAAAACACACGATTGTGTCGAACTGTCCGGCGGCGTAGGTCAGCTTCTCCAGATCCTGGCGCTCCACGTTGCAGCGCAACTTCGCCTCCGAAGCGCTCTCCCGGGCAATCGTCAGCATCGATTCCGACAAGTCCGCGCCGCTGGCCGAATACCCCTTCCGCGCCAGATGCAGCATCACCCGCCCGCCGCCGCACGGGACATCGAGAACGCGATGGTTCTTCGGGATACGCTTGAAGGCGCGATCAATCAACCGCATCTCGGCCTTGTGTTTGTGCGGTTTGCGATGCTGGTACTTGCCCGACTGTTTGTCGTCGTACTTGACGCGTCCAGCATAAGCGGCTGTGGGCCCGGTCGTGGTCATATCGCTGAAAAGCCAGAATAATTGTCCGCCTGTCCCCCCGTCAAGCGAGCAGGCGCCGAGGGACGCGCGGCGCGGTCAATCCTTCGCCCGCTTTTCTTTCGGCGGGTCGGCGTTCTCCAACCCGTGCCGCTCGCGCACGATGTACAGCGGTCGCTGTTTCACTTCGTCGTAGACGCGACCGATGTATTCGCCGAGCAAGCCGACGGCGATCAGTTGCACACCGCCCAGGAACAGCACCAGCGTCACCAGCGTGGTGAAGCCGGTCTGCGCCGTCTCAATCCCCAGCAACCGTTTCACGGCGTACATCCCCGCCAGACCGAAACCGATGATGCTGACACACAGCCCGGCGTAGGTCATCAGCCGCAGCGGCTTGTAGGAAAAACTGAACACGCCATCCAGCGCGTAGCGCGTCAGGCGCCGCAGCGTTTGCTTCGGCGCGCCCGCCGCCCGGTCGGGCCGGTCGTAATGCACCATGCGCTGCTCGAAGCCGATCCACGAACGCAGGCCGGGTATAAACCGGTTCTTCTCGGTCAGCCGATTGAATTCCTCAACGGCTTTGCGATCGAGCAGGCCGAAAACGCCGGTCTGCGCCGGCATCGGAAAATCGCTGAGCCAGTAGAACAGCTTGTGAAACGCTTCCAGTCCCAGCCGTCGCAACCCTTTCTCGCTACGACTGCGCCGCGTGGCATAAACGACCTCCCCCTTGTCGCGCCAGCAGGCCAACAAATCGGGAATCACTTCCGGCGGGTCCTGCAAATCGCCGTCCATCACCACGACGGCATCGGCGTTCGTGTGCGCCAGGCCGGCGGAGATGGCGCATTGGTGGCCGAAGTTGCGCGACAAATCCACCAGCGTAAAGCGCGGGTCGCGCCGGCGCTGCTCCAGAATCAATTCCCGCGAACGGTCGCGGCTGCCGTCGTTGACGTACACCACGCGCCAGTCCACGTCGTCGAGCTGCGCGCACGTTTGCTCAATCCGCCGCCCCAACTCGGGCAGTGTCTCCTGCTCGTTGAAAATCGGGATCACGATGTCGAGTTGCATGGTGCTTGGCCGCGTAGCATCGACCATTTGCGTCCGTTCCTCAACAGCAAAATCGGCGTGCGGAATCAGCGCTGGACAACACGAGTCGCCGGATTATAAAGTCCGGGCGTGAACGACACGGGACCGAGCGCCGCCGCATCCGGTCCGCGCGTGCCGCCGTGGGCATGGCGCGTGGTGTTTTTCGTGGGGATCGTCTGGGCCGTCGCGCTCGGCGTCAGCACGGTGTATCGGGCAGGGCCGTATCAACTCGGGGACGGGGGTTCCGGTCCGAAAACACTGGGTCCGTGGGAAAAACGTCTCGGCGTCGGGCTGGATCAGTCCGGCGCGAAAATCTGGGGATCGAAAGCGCATCGGATCGACTTTACGGTTTGGACGACCGTGGGGCAGGCGGTGTTGGATGGGCGCGACATTTACAAGGTCGAAAGCCCGCGTCACTGGAAACTCAACAACGCGCCGTTGAGCGGGATTTGCTTCGTGCCCTTTGCGCTGCTGCCCCTGTGGCTGGCGATGGCGCTGTGGTATTTGCTCTCGGTGGCGGCCGTGGCGGTGGGCGTGAAGTGTTCGGTCGAGATGGCGCAAGCGGGTGGCCCGGCTCGTGAGAAGCTTTGGCTGTATGCGGTGCCGCTGCTGTTGCTGGCGTGGCCGCTGATGTCGGGCCTGGCGCGCGGGCAGACCACGCCGTTCTTTTTCGTTTTCGTGATGACGGGAGTGTACTTCGCGTGGAAAGGGCGCGACGTGTGGGCCGGCACGTGTTTGATGGGCGCGATTCTGCTGAAGGTGTTTCCCGGCGCGCTCCTGCTCTACTACGCGTGGCGGCGGCGTTGGCGATTGGTGGCCGCGACGTTGGTGGCGGTCGCCGCGGGCACGTTCGTGTTGCCGAGTCTCGTTTATGGCTGGGGAAGGAATTGGCAGTATCAGCGCGAGTGGTTCGTGGTGCTGCAACAGCCGGAAAAAGATCCCGAGAACGTCAATGACCCGCGCTTCGGCGAGTTGAACAGCCCGATGCTGGTTCGGAATCAGTCGCTCTCCGCCGTGGCGGCCCGGCTGGCCGGCAACGCGCAGGCGCGCTGGGTCGGAACGGCGATCGCCATCGCGCTGCTCGCGGTGATGGGTGGCGTCGCGTATCACGCCCGTGGCGATGACACGTTGCTCCTGCTGGCCGCGATGCTGACGTGGATGCTGTTGGGGTCGCCTGTGTCGTGGTCGCATTACTTCATCGCCTTGATGCTGCCGCTGGCGCTGCTGACACGCGTGGCGACGGAGGATGGTGATCGCGCAAAACGGCGCGTGGCGTGGACGGTGCTGGCTGGGTTTGCGGTGCTGGGCACCATGGGCGCAAGCCGCACGCTGCAGGTCTACGGACCGCTTTGTTGGGGGACGCTGGCGGTGTGGGGAGGGTTGCTGTTGTGTGCCCGGGCCAACCGAATGGAGTCCCAAACAAGTGCGACCCTGTAAATACGCCATACTCTGCTTGTGGACCAGAACTGGACGTTTTTTTCTTTTGAGCCAGTATCGCTTTGGCTTATACTACGGACCGAATGACTGACGAATTCAAACGCCTATCCATTCTGATTCCCGTCTTCAACGAGGCCCGCACAGTGGAGGAACTCGTCGACCGCGTTCACAAGGCCGATAGTTGCGGCTTGGAAAAGGAAATTATTCTGGTCGACGACGCTTCCACGGATGGCACGGGACAAGTCCTCAAGAAACTCGCCGAGAGGGACGGGGTGAAGCTGTTTTCTCATCCATACAACCGCGGCAAAGGCGCGGGCATCCGCACCGCCATCGAGCACGCCACCGGGGAGATCCTGCTCATCCAGGACGCCGACCTCGAATACGATCCGAATGACTATCCGACTCTTCTCCGTCCGATTCTCGACGGTCGGGCCGATGTCGTCTATGGGTCGCGGTTTCTCGGTAGCACGCATCGCGTCCTGTTGTTCTGGCACTTTGCCGCAAACCGATTCCTGACGCTGCTGTGCAACATGTTCTGCAACCTGAACCTCAGCGACATGGAGGTCGGCTACAAGGTGTTCCGCCGGAAGTGCGCGGAAGGACTTAATCTTAACGCCGAGCGGTTCGGCATCGAACCGGAGTTGACCGCGAAACTGGCGCGCCGGCGATTTCGGTTTTACGAAACGGCCGTCAGTTACTCCGGTCGTGATTACGCCGAAGGAAAAAAAATTGGCTGGAAAGACGGCGTGGCTGCTCTCTGGTTCATCTTCCGCTATCGCTTCTTCGATTAGCAGGGATTCTTACCAATCATTCGTTCCGAATCCTTTTCTGGCAATCGGGTGCGTCTCCCTCATCTCCGCCGACGCGTGCTGGACACGCCGGTAGCCGCGCCGCACAGACCTACGGCCCGCTCTGCTCGGGGACGTTGGGGCTTTGGGTTGCGTCGGTATTTTGCGCCCGGGCCGGTCGGACTTCCTCAATCCAGCGCGAGTAATACGGGAAATCCCGCTGTTCCGCATTGGGCCGAAACTTCCAACGCCGGTAAAACCACAGCCAACGCTCGGGTTCCCGCCGGATCAAGTCCTCGCAAAACCGCAGACATTGCTGGCTCGTGACCTGCAAATCCGCCTCTTCATCGCCCGTGTTTGCGCACGGAATCTCGGGTCCATAGACAGCGCGAATTCGTCCGTCCGGAAGCGGGTGGGACGCGGCCGGGATCAGCGCAGCGCCCGTGTGCCGGGCCAGGGCCGCCGCTCCCGAGAACCCAAACACCGGTTTCCCGAAGAAATCCAGCCAGATCCCACCGCGGCTGGGCACGGCGTTCAAGTCGATGAGCAATGCGACGGCCTCCCCGCGTTTCAGGGTCTTGAGCAGTTTGGTCATCGCGTGGCGTTGCAGGATGATCTGGTTGACACCATGGCCGCGCAGACGCTCGAAAATACGGGTCAGGTGCGGGTTGCGGAGCTGTTCCATCACAATCATCAGGGGAAAACCAAACAATGCCGTCGCCACGCCGAGTGTTTCCCATTCGCCAAAATGGTACGTCACAAAAATGATGCCCTTGCCACGGGCTTGGGCGGCCTGGACCATGCGCAAGATATCGGGATCAATTTCGACTATCTTGTCGAGCGTTTCCGGTGTGAGTCGCTTCGCCCAGAACAGCCCGAGGAAACTGCGGGCAAAATTCTGGAACGCCGAGCGGGCGATCCCGCGCTTCTCCTCCGGGGATTTGGTCGAGCCAAAAGCGATGTCCAGATTGGTCAGCGCGATGCGTCGCTCGTTCGCCGCCACGTGAAACGCAAGCCAGCCGGCGGCGTTCGCGACGCGAACCAGCATTTTCCGCGAGAGCAGGGGAACGGTTGCCGCAAGGAACTCCAGGATCAGAGCTTCCAGGCGATAGCGAAAGCGTTTCCAAAGCGAGGGAGTTTTTTGTCGATTACTCACAGTATTCCTTGCCCGGCCGGTAATGGGCTGCGCCTGACTGACCCGGTCCATCTGACCCTGGCGCATCGGTTCGGCGAGCCTCAGCACCAATCGCATCAGCTCTTTGTCGGCTGTTGTCAATCGCACATGGCCGCGGTAGACCAGAAAAAAGCGCAACCGCTCGCTCCGCCGGAAAAACCATGGGGCGGGTGAATCCAGCGTCGCCAGATCCTTCGCCCGGGCCTGCAGTTCTGCCCACGATTTCCACGGGCGGCCCTTGTGGGAGTCGATCAGGAAAAAGCGCCGAAGCGACTGTTCGCTCAGAAGAATATTTCGCCAGAAATAATCGTGATGCACAAACCGATGCTCGTGCATTCGCCGGGTGTAATCGGCCAATGCGCGCGTGAGTTCTTCCTGCTTTCGCCGTCGCTCGGATGGCGAGAGCGTCGGCAAGACGTCGCGGATAAACAAATCCAGCGACAACGGCGCGGGCACGCCTTCGCTGATGAGAAAGGAGCGGTGCAGCCAACCGCCGCGTCGTTCCTCGCCGTACGCCACGGGCGACGGGGCATCCAGTCCCCACGCCCGCAAGCGGGCCAGGTTCTCATATTCGCGACGCACTTTTGATGTCCCGAAGTACGTCCCCCGATAAAATCCGCTCCACCGCAACTTGGACGTCGGATACCAGTACTTCTTGATGTAGAGGACACGGGCCTGTTTCTCGTCGCGCAACTCGACGCGCCGCAGTTCGGTGGCCGTGCCTCCTTTGAGGATCGTGCCTTCGCGCAGTTGATAGACGGCATCCACGCTGACCAGCCCGCGCTGGCGCAACAACTCCTGCCACTCGGGCGCAATCGTCACGTTCTCACGGGAAGACATGTTACGGGCCAGTTTCCGAACGCCGCATCGTTTTGTCCAACTAAAACGCGCCGCCCGATAGAGGCCGGCTAGGAAATGATTTGAGAAACCGCGCCGGTCTGATTAGTGTCAGCACGATCATGGCGGGCAAACGCAAACGAATCGGCATACTCGGGGGAACGTTCAACCCGATCCATCTCGGCCATCTCCTGATCGCGCAGGATGCCATGGAACAGATGGCACTGGATCGCGTGAAATTCATCCCGTCGGCCACGCCCCCCCACAAGACGGCTGAGGTGCTCGCCGGCGAGCGCGACCGCCTGCAGATGATTCGGTTGGCGATCCGCGGTAATGACCGGTTCGAACTGGACGACATCGAAATCCGGCGCGGTGGGAAATCGTACTCGGTGGACACGCTAATGGAGCTGCGGCGGCGCAATCCGAAAGCCGACTTCTATTTCATCATTGGCGCGGATTCACTGGGCGAATTGCATCTGTGGCGGGAGGCCCAGCGGTTGGTTCGTCTGTGCACGTTTGTCACCGTGCCGCGGCCGGGCTTCGAGGCCAAGCCAGTGGTGGATCGACGGCTCGACGCGGCCTCGCGAAAACGGCTCCGCCAACATGTGTTGCGGGGACACCCCTGTGGCATCGCCTCGCGGGAGATTCGTTCGCGAGTTGCCAGCGGGCGTTCTATACGCTACCTTGTACCTGATGCGGTTACCGAATATATCCGGAGGCACGGGCTCTATCAGTGAAGGCCATTAGCGGGCTCGCCTCCGTAAAACTTGCCAAACTCTGCCGCACCATCGCCCTCGACAAGAAGGCCGAGGACGCCATGATTCTGGACGTGCGCGGCATCTCGAATGTGGCCGACTTCTTCCTCATCTGCACTGGCACCTCGGAGCCGCATCTCAAGGCCATCGCCGACGAAATCGGCCGCCGCCTGCGCGACGAGGGAATCCGCCCACTGCACCGCGACGGCTATCCGCCCAGCCGCTGGATCGTCATGGATTATAATGACGTGCTGATTCACATCTTCCACCCCGAGCTTCGCCAACGCTACGGCTTGGAAGACCTCTGGGGCGACGCCAAACGAGTGAAGTGACGCGCGAAGCGCGTCTTTGGTTACGGATCGAGCGAATCACCACAGTCCGAGCCGCTTCTTTCCATCATCCGTGATCATGCCCTGGTTCCACGGCGGGTCCCACACGATATCGACGTTGGCTTCCTCGACCCCCGGCACGTCCAGCAACCGGTCGCGCACTTGCGCGGCGATGGCTGGACCCATGCCGCAGCCCATCGCGGTGAGCGTCATCTTCACGTCCACGCGGCTGCGCGACGAGGGAAGGGGCGTGGACTTGACGTCGTAGATCAAACCCAGATCGACAACGTTGCAGGGAATCTCGGGGTCGTAACACTGTTTCATCGCTTCCCACAGCGCCTTTTCGTCGGCTGGGCCTGCGGGCTTCTCATCAGCGATCGACGAACCGGCTGGCGGCGCGACGACGGGCACGCCGTCCTTGAGCAACGCATCCAGATTGCGTCCCGCCACCTGCACGAGGCCGAGCGTGGAGACCTGCAACGTGACGTTCCCGCCAAGCGTCTGGCCCACATACGCGGGTGTGCCCTTGGGCACCACGATCCGCGCTCCGCTGGGGATTTGCGTCGCTTCGCAGTCCCGCCCGAATTGGATCTCGTCCGATACATGAAGGGTTTCAATGCCGCTTGCCATGACGCATCACTCCTTTGAAAAATCGCTTGTTCGCCGTTGCCACCGATAATCTTAGCCGCACACCACGGGCCTGTCGAGTGCGGTCGCGGTCAACAGTAGTCACTCCGTGTTAAGCCCCCTCACCCGTCCCCGCAAACAGCAGCGGTGCCGGCCTCTCCCCCGGTGGGGCGAGGCGTCCTCCTCTCCCCTTTGGGGGAGAGGATTGAGGTGAGGGGAGGGGTCCCTTATTCATCATCGCTTCTAATTGCACCGCGCTCACATCTGTTCGATGACGTCGATGCCCAAAAGATTCAGGCCGCGTTTGATGACATCCGCCGTCAGCCGACAGAGCACCAGCCGCGAGGAACGCGTCGGTTCCTCGGACTGCAACACGGGACAGTTCTCGTAAAACGTGCTGAATTTGTCCGACAGATCGTACAGATAGCTGGTCAACCAATTCGGTTTGTCGTCCTCGGCGACCGCGTGCAGGGTCTCCGGAAACCGCAGGATGTGCTTGGCGAGGTCCAGTTCGGCAGGGTGTTCGAGCGTGACTTGGGCTGGGATTACACCAGCCGTCACGGCGGCCGCGTGGTCCAGTTCGAGAAGGTGTTCTCTCGTGATACTCGCCAGATCGCTCTTCACGTCGGCCCGTGCAGCACCCGCCTTGCGGAAAATGCTCTGCACGCGGACGTAGGCGTATTGCATGTACGGGGCCGTATTGCCCGTCATCGCCAGCATCTTCGACCAACTGAATACGTAATCGGTCGTCCGGTTCTGCGACAGGTCGGCGTATTTGATGGCCCCGATGCCGACGGCGCGCGCGATTGCCTGGCGAGCGTCAATCGGCAACTCCGGATTCTTTTCCGTGACCACCGCCAACGCCCGCTCTTCGGCTTCATCGAGAAGTTGGGTGAGTTTCACGGGCGCGCCTTCGCGGGTCTTGAGCGGCTTGCCGTCTTCGCCGAGGATCGAGCCGAAATACACGTGCCGCAGGTCAGGGACCGGCTTGAGCCACTTCCGCGCCGCGGCAAAGACCTGCTTGAAATGCAATTGCTGGCGCGCATCGGTTACATAGATGATCTCGTCGGGATGCCACTGGTCGATGCGGTACTTCAACGTGGCCATATCGGTCGTGCCATACAGAAACGCCCCATCAGCTTTCTGGATGATCAGCGGCGCGGCAGCCTTGAGTTCCGGATTATCTTCAAAGAAGACGCAGATCGCGCCGTCGCTTTCGCGGGCGATATTGAGGCGCTTTAATTCTTCGACCACATCCTTCAACCTCGGATTGTAGAAACTCTCGCCGTACGTGTGGTCGAACGACACTCCGAGACGCCGGTATGTCTCCGCAAATTCCTGCGCGGACAGGTCGATGAAGTTTTTCCAGATCGCCGTGTTCTCCGCATCGCCTCGCTGCAGCTTGACCAGTTCGGCCTTCGCATCGTCACGCAAGTCTTCTCGTCCGCTGACGAGCTTGTAGAGCCGTTCCAACTCGGCGATCGGGTCCTTCTTCAGCGCCGCGTCATCCCGGAACCGTTTCCAACCGAGAATGAGCATCCCGAACTGCGTGCCCCAGTCGCCGATGTGATTGTCGGTAATCACCTGATGTCCCAGGAACCGCATCACGCGCGCAAGACAATCGCCAATGATCGTCGAGCGGATATGGCCCACGTGCATCTGCTTCGCGACGTTCGGGGAACTGAAATCAATGACGACTGTTTTTGGCTGTGCGACCGCTGGCACGCCGAGCCGTTCATCTTTCGCGGCGGCAGTGATGTGTTCCGCGACAAATGCGGGTTTCAACCGGAAATTGATGAAACCGGCTCCGGCGACCGTCGGCGGCTCGCTGACCTCGGCGACCTGGAGTTGCGCGATGACCTTGTCCGCGAGCGCGCGCGGGTTTTGCTTGAGGCGTTTCGCGACGGCCATGATGCCATTGGCTTGGTAATCTCCGAACTTCGGGTCGGCGCACGGCCGGATCAGGGCCGGTCCCGCGTGGTCGGGGCCGACGACCGAGCGCAACGCTCGTTCGACGGCATCGGCAATGATGTCAGGCGCGGATGGCATGGGACGACAGCTTAGGACGCGGAACGAAAGATGGCGAGAATTTCTTCGGCGAAGCGTGACGCCCCAGTCGAGACCGTACGATCGGAAAGCCGCGACGAGACGGGGATGGGACAGGGGCAGGGGCGGTGCGGTTGATTGGCAGAGGGAGAGCGCTAGGGATTGGGAATACTAGTATGGACGAAGGAAGGAGGATGTCTTAGACTGCATGTCGACTCCAAACGCTTAGAGGGATAGGAGAGATCACGATGAGAAAGGTGTATTGTTCTGTCATCGCTGTAATCACAATGGTTAACGCGGCGGTTGCCCAGACTCAGCGTGTGGGTTCTGCTACAGCGCAGGCCAGCAGTGGTTCGGCAGAGGTTGCCATTCTGAAGGCGCAACTTGATGTGATGCGGGACTGCGACGCGAGGTTGTTAAGCACCGTGCATTGGGCTCTTACGGTGTTGGTGACGGTATTTTTTATCCTGCTCGGTTACAACTGGGTTGTGAACTTCCGTCAGTATCAAAGAGACAAGGATGATGCTGAGAAGGCGCTGAAGGAAGGGCTGGAAACTGTTAAGCAGGCAATGAGGATAGAGATTCAAAGGGAACTTCCGAAGATGTTAAGTGCGGCTGAGAAAGCAGGTGAGAAGGCCAGCAAGAGCCTGCGAGAATACGTGGAGGAAGAATTCGCGGAAATTCGGCTAAATGACGCGGTTAGAGAGGCACAGATGTGGAGGGAGCAAAAGGTGTTTGCAAATTCCATCCGGCGCACATGCGATGCTATTGTGCTAATCTGCGATGCAGGACTAGAGGTTGACCTTCTGGATTTTCAGCTTGGAAATCAATTGAGCTTGCTGAGGGAGGACATCAAATCGATCACTGGAAGCTTGCTAGGGCCTGATACGGCGTCCGTAGTTCTTGGTGCACTCGCTAAACTCCCGGCTACGTATGCGATTGAAGTTGAAGGGTTGAAAAGGCTTGTTGGCGAGAAGCGATCGCAATCCTAGCCAGCAGGCAGCGCTCGAAAGTCTAGCGTGCCGAGTCTGCAATTCATCCAGATCGGGGAGAGTCGTTGGCGGGTCGTAGTTGCCAGAGCACGAGAGGGCCAGCGTCTCGTAACGCCGCGTGAGGGTTCCGAGCCCGGCAAATGCGAAGCGGGTTTGCGACCTGGGATACGACATGGTCGCGTCTCGGCGGCGAGTGCCGCCTTCGGCTCCGTTGAACTCGGCTTGCGGCCTACAACTTTCCCGTTGTGCGAGGGTCTCCCGACCCCGCGCCATTTTCGACCGAAGGTCTCCATTGCAATGCGGAGTCAGACGGCACGGTCAGGAGACCGGTGCCGAACAACAGTTTTGTTGGTGGTTGCTTAGGCCGCGGAACGGAAGATGGCGAGGATTTCTTCGGCGGACTGCGCGGGCTCGAGCTTCTGGCGGTTTTCCTTGTTGCTCAAAAAGCGGGCGATGGTCGAGAGAAGCAGCAGATGCTTCTGAAACTGTCCCTGGGGCGAGAGAAGCAGCAAACACATCGTCACGGGCTGGTTGTCGAGCGCCTGGAAATCGACGCCCGGAGTGACGCGTCCGAACACCGCGACGACATCCTGAATGCACGCCACGCTGGCATGCGGCAGGGCGATGCCGTAACCGACGCCAGTGCTCTTGCTCGTTTCGCGGTCCTTGACGGCTTTGCGCACCTCGTCACGGTCTTCGGCGCGGATCTTGTGGGTTCGCACCAGGACGTCAATGAGTTGATCGATCACGGCCCAGCGGTCCGCGGCGGCGAGGCGCGGCACGATTTGCTCCACACTCAGGATTTCCGTCAGATTCATGTCGTATCGCGATCCGCGTCAGTCATGCTGTCTGTGCCGAACGAAAGCCACGGCATCCTGCCACAACGCGGCCAGCTTGTCGAGCGTCCAGCCGTAGGCGGTTCCGAGGTCGCCGCCCAGCGACCGCGCGAGCATGGCGAACGTCACCGCGCGCGACAACGCGGCGATGGCCAGGGCCATGATCAGCAGATTCATGCCGTAGATGACGACGACGGAGAACACGACGCCTTGGGATTGGACATCGGGTTGTTTGACCGTCAAGAGCATCATCAAGGTGAAGGTGATGTGAAAGCTCCAGCCGAGCCCCACGAGGAAGAACAATACCCACAGGTACGCGGCGAGATTCCAGATGGCGTATGCCAGGAAGAACAAGATCAGGAACAGCATGGCATAAAACGGGAAGAAGTACGGCGCCAACGCGATGAACCAGTTGGTCTTGCTCGTGCGCACCTGTCCGCCGGTCTTTTTGACCTTCAGGCCGCTGACGCGGGCACCCATCATCAACGCCCAGAGGGCGTGGGTCAATTCGTGGCCGAGGACGTACGTCCGCATGGGCTTGGGCAGGAAGGCGAACACAGCCAGCCAGAGCGCGTAGCCTCCCACGAAGGCCCACAACGCGGAGCTGTTCATCGCATTCGGGGAGAAGGACAGATCCAAGGCCAGCCGCCACGCCGTCATCGTGAGAGCGCCGCAGGCCGGCAGCAGGAGAAGGCCCAGAAGGAGCTTCAGGAAACGCACGGTTTTCCCCGTTGACTTTTGCGGTTCGGGACGTAAGATGGCGGGCCATTCAAGCAACCAGGACGCAATCGGTTTATCGGATTATTTATCATGGCCAATACACGTTCCGCAGCGAAACAGGCGCGCGCCAGCATCCGTCGCGAGGCGCACAACAAGTCGATTAAATCCAGGCTCCACACGCTGGAAAAGAAATTTCTCGCGGCGGTCACCGCCAAGAAGGCGGAAGACGCCAGCGCGCTGTATCGCCTGCTGAGCTCCGCACTGGACAAGGCGGCCAAGACCCGCGTGATCCACCGCAATAACGCCTCGCGCAAGAAATCCCGGTTGTCCGCCCGTCTGAAAGCGGCAGCGGCGGCGTAGACTGGACTTGTAGCCGCGAATCTCATTCGCGGTTTACCCCGCGTTCACTGGGCCGCGAAAAAGTTTCGCGGCTACAATTCGCGCGTGAAGCAAACCGGTCACCAGCTCTCCACAATCAGTCCGGCGACCCTCTTGGCAATATCGTCGGCCACCAACGGCAACGCCTGGTATTCCGAGGTTTCCTGGTCCTCGCCGATAAATACGTCGGAGGTGCCTTCGACCTCTGTCGACTTCAGCACCGTCTCGCCGGTGCGGCGGTCCGTGGCTTCAACGCGGACAGTAATGGAAATTCGAAACTCGCGGGGTATGCCGATGTCCGACCGCAACGACCGCAGGGCGATGCGATCATAACGTTCCACGGTACCGATGAGGACCACATCGGCTCGCGACCGGGACTCGATTTGCAGGGAACCATCCTGCTGGAGCCGCTGAATGATCGCGTTGCTGATCTGGGCTTCGAGTTGCGGACGAAGCGTCTCATTGCGGAACATCGGCACGGCAATGGAATGGAAGCTCGTCTTCGTGACCGGGCCGGCGTGATAGCCGGCGCAACCGAAGAGGAAGACGGAAAGCAGCAGCAGCGCCGCCGAGATGACAGGGACCATTCGGCCTCGACGGTCCGTCGAAGCGTGGCGGTTCATGGCGTGGCGGTCTTCTCGGCTGCCAATGGGGTGAGGGACGCGACTTTCACTTTCGCCTGGGTTGCCCAATTGGACTCGGGGTTTTGTTCGATCACGTCGTTGTAGTAAATCAGCGCCGACTTGTAGAAGTGGTTCTTTTCGTAGAACTCGCCGATGTGGAACAACCCGCGCGCCTGCTCCAGCTTCAACTCGCTGCGATACTGCTCGGCCACCGGCACCTTGTCGCTCTGCGGGTAGCGAAAGATGAAATCCGTGAACGCGGCGATCGCCTGGTTCGCCGAGTTCTGGTCGTATTCGGCGCGGGCCGACTCTTTCTTGTATTCCATGCCAATCTGGAATTGGGCCGCCTCCGCCAGGGGATGTTTCGGATAGCGTTCCATCAGTTTCTCATAGGCGTGGACGGCGGAGAGATAATCGCGCTCCTTCTCGTAGACCAGCCCGATGCGGAATTGGGCGTCGATCGCGACCGGACTGTACGGGCCGTTCTTGACGACCTGCTCGTACACTTCCACCGCGCGCTCCGTGGACGGGAACCAACGGATGCCCCAGGCCTTTTGCCGCTCGCCGGCAAGGAACAGGTTGCCGATTTCAAACTGCCGTTGCAGCACGTCATCGAAGTGCGGGGTGTTGGGGTTCTTCTTGAGCAATTCCTGGTATGTCTGGAACGCTTTATAGTGGTAGCCGATGGCCGCGTAGCACTCCGCCAATCCCATCCGCGCTTCCTGGGTCGAGGACGAAAGCGGCCAGCGGGCGATGACCCGACGATAGGCGGGGATCGCGCTGCGGTATTGTTTCTTGGCCTCAAAATTCTGGCCGATCTTGAGCTGGTCAACGGGGGTCGCCCCGACCGGCACTCCCTCGTGCACCCAGCTCCAGCCTTCACCCCTCGTCCAGATCAACGGCGCGGGACACTTGACCGGCATCAGGAATGAGAACGCCAACACGCCCAACAGGGCGACGATGAGTTTCTTGTGCCGGTTCATCAGGATTTGCCGCGCAGGCTACTACAACGATTCACCAGCGTCAAGCAGGGCACTACCGACCCAACGCCGGGCTGGACAAGGGAATGTCGGACGTGCGATATGTCCACGCACATGGGCACCGATTTGCGCATCCGCCCCTACGAACCGCGCGACCGCGCTGCGGTGCGCCAAATCTGCTGCGACACGGCCGATGCCGGCCAGCCCGTCGAGCGATTTTTCCCCGACCGGGAGGTCATTGCGGATTTGCTCACGAATTACTACACGCAATTCGAGCCGCAATCGGCGTTTGTTGCCGACAACGGCAGCGGAGCGGTCGGCTACCTGACCGGCTGCCTCAACACGAAGCGATTCGTGCGGGTGGAAACCTGGCGCATCGCGCCGATCGTGTTCGGGAAAGCGCTCGTGCGTGGGACGTTGTGGCACCCGCAAACACTCCGCCTGTTCCGCGCCAACTTGGGGATATGGCTGACGACCGGATATCGGGCCGCCCCGACCCTCCACGAATACCCGGCCCATCTGCATGTCAATCTGCAGGAGGGCTTCCGCGGGCAACACGCCGGGCAGCGTCTCGTCGAAGCGTTCTTCGAGCGCGCCCGCGGCGCGGGGGTGCGCGGCGTTCACGCCGGTGTCAGCGCGAACAATCCGCGCGCCTGTCATTTTTTCGAAGAATTGGGGTTCATCGAGGTTCATCGGGAGCCGCGATTTCGCCAGCCGGACGGCTCGGGCGTCATGCTCTATACGATCATCTATGGCAGGTCGCTGGATTGAAGGACTACGGTAGCGTCGGCGCTAGCATTTTACTTGAGCTAGCTGGTTGCGGGCCGCTATGATGCGCGGCTCGGATATATGGCAGAAGACACCAGCAAGATCGACGTCTCGTACGTGGCCTATTTGGCGCGGATGCACCTGACGGACGCCGAAAAAGAAAAGATTTCCGCGCAGCTGAGGGACATCTTGAGTTATGTCGGCAAGCTGAGCGAGTTGGACGTGTCGCACGTCGAACCGACGGCGCACGCGACGCCGCTTTCCAATGTTCTCCGCAAGGACGAAGTGCAGCCGTCCATCGACCGCGACAAGGTGCTCCAAAACGCCCCCGAACAGGCCCGCGACCTGTTCATTGTCCCGAAGATCGTGGAATGAGCCTACACACACTGACCATTCATGGACTGCGCGAGAAGCTGCGGCGGGGTGATGTTTCCGCGCGCGAAGCCACGCAATCGCTTCTCGACCGTATCCAAGGCGTCGATGGAAAACTCAAGGCGTATCTTTGGTTGAACACGGACGACGCGCTCGCGCAAGCCGATGCCATCGACCGCAGCGGGATCGCGAAGAACGGCAAACTCCTTGGGGGCGTGCCCATCGCCATCAAGGACGTAATCAATGTCGATGGACAGCCCTGCACGTGCGCGTCCAAGATTCTCAAGGGTCACACGTCGGTCTACGATGCGTTTGTGGTGGAACGATTGCGCGGTGCCGGGGCAATTCTTCTCGGGCGCACGAACATGGACGAGTTTGCGATGGGCAGCTCGACGGAGAACTCGAGTTGGGGCGTGACCCGCAATCCGTGGGATTTGGAACGCATTCCGGGTGGCTCGAGCGGCGGCAGCGCGGCGGCCGTAGCCGCGGACGAGGCGTTTGCGGCGCTCGGCAGCGATACCGGGGGTTCGATTCGGCAACCGGCAGCGCTCTGCGGTTGCGTGGGGCTGAAGCCCACCTATGGGCGCGTCTCACGCTACGGCCTCGTCGCGTTTGCCTCGTCGCTCGACCAGATCGGGCCGTTCACCAAGAATGTGGCGGACAACGCGCTGATGCTGCGCGTATTGGCGGGCCATGATCCGCACGACTCGACGAGCGTGCCGCAATCCGTGCCGGATTACACCGCGACACTCGGCGCCGGCGCCAAAGGGCTGCGCATCGGTTTGCCGAAGGAGTACTTCATCGACGGGATGGACCGCGAAGTTGAGGGGGCGGTGCGCGGGGCCATCCAGAAACTGCAGGATTTGGGCGCGGAAGTCGTGGAGATCTCGCTGCCGCACACGGATTATGCGGTGGCGGTGTACTATTTGATTGCGACTGCGGAAGCGAGCGCCAATCTGGCGCGGTTCGACGGCGTGCGGTACGGCGCGCGTGTCGCGGGCGAGGACGTGATCGATATGTACGGCAAGACCCGGGGTGCGGGGTTCGGGCCCGAAGTGAAGCGGCGGATCATCCTGGGGACGTATGCGCTGAGCGCCGGCTATTACGACGCGTACTATCTCCGCGCCCAAAAAGTGCGGACGCTCATCCGCCAGGATTTTGAAAAGGCGTTCGAGAAATGCGATGTCATTGTGACACCGACCTCCCCCGAAGCCGCATTTCGAATTGGCGAGAAGACCGATGATCCGCTGAAGATGTATCTGAGCGATATTTTCACGATCAGCGTCAACCTCGCCGGCATTTGCGGCGTCAGTTTGCCCTGTGGATTCACGAAGAGTCCGCATCTGCCCATCGGGTTGCAGGTGCTCGGCAAATCCTTCGACGAATCGACCATCCTGCGCGTCGCCCACACCTACGAACAGGCTACGGAGTGGTACAAGCAAAGGCCCTCGGTATAGGTCATGGAATACGAAGCGGTCATCGGCCTGGAAGTTCACGTGCAGCTCAAGACGAAGAGCAAGATGTTTTGCGGCTGCGCGACGGAATTCGGCGCGGAGCCAAACACGCACGTGTGTCCCGTGTGTCTCGGCTATCCGGGGGTGCTGCCCGTGATGAATGAAGACGCCGTGAAGAAGACGATCCTGACCGGGCTGATGATCGGGAGTGACGTGGCGCCGTTCAGCAAGTGGGACCGGAAAAACTATTTTTACCCGGACATGCCGAAGAACTACCAGATTTCGCAGTATGACCTGCCACTGTGCGTGAGGGGTTCGGTGGAGATCAAGCTGGAGGGCGGGGTCACGAGGAAAATTGGCATCACGCGGGCGCACCTCGAAGAGGACGTCGCGAAGAACTTTCATTTCGAGACCACCAGCGGGGTGGATTTCAATCGCGCGGGCACGCCTTTGATGGAGATCGTCAGCGAACCGGACCTCCGTTCGCCAGAGGAAGCGTTTGCCTACCTCACCGGGCTCCGCGAAATTCTGATCAGCGGCGGGATCAGCGATTGTGATATGGAAAAGGGGCAGCTGCGTTGCGACTCGAACGTGTCGGTGCGCCCGGTTGGCCAGAAGGCGTTTGGCGAAAAGGTCGAGATCAAGAACATGAACACGATTTCGGGCGTCCGCCGGGCCCTGGCCTACGAAATCCAGCGACAAACGGCGGCGTTGCAGAAGGGAGAGAAGGTCTCCCAGGAAACACGGCGTTGGGACGACGAGACCGGCCGGACATCGGTGATGCGCACGAAGGAATACGCGCACGACTACCGGTACTTCCCCGAGCCCGACCTGATGCCCGTGGTCGTCAGCGAGGAGATGATCGCCGAGATGCGCCGCTTGTTGCCGGAACTTCCGGAAGCGAAGCGGCAACGGTTCATCAAAGAGTACGGCCTGCCGGAATACGATGCCGGCGTGCTGGTCGCGAGCGGCACACTGGCTGCGTTCTACGAGCGGGCGGCGCGGGGCTCGAGGAACCCCAAGGCGATTTCAAACTGGGTGACCACGGAACTGTTGGGTAAACTGGCCGAGGCGAAGAAAGTGATCGACGAATGCCCAGTCAAGCCCGAGCAACTTACGGAGCTAGTTTCGCTGATCGAGAGCGGCCAGATCAGCGGCAAGATCGGTAAAGAAGTGTTTGCCGAGATGTTTGCCGGCGGCCAGGGCGCATCACAGGTCGTGAAAGAGAAGGGGTGGGTGCAGGTCAGCGATCCGGGGTCCCTCGAGAAATTCGTGCAAGAAGCGATTGCCAAGAACCCCAAATCCGTGGCAGACTTCCGCGCGGGGAACGAAGCCGCGATCAATTTCCTGAAGGGGCAGGTCATGAAACTGAGCAAGGGGAAAGCCAACCCGCAACTGGTGGGAGAAATCCTGCTCCGCAAACTGAAGGGTGGTTGAGATACCAACAACCCGCTGTCCATTCGCGGGTTGCGCTGGCCTGACTTCTTGACTGCCAGAAGCGCAGGCGCTAATGTAAATGAGATCGATGCGGTCTTGCGAGGAACATGCCGGCTCAAGATGAATATATAGTCGAAATACTGCGCGATCTCGGCCTCATTTCGCACGAAGATATCCTGAAGGCGAAGGAACGCGCGAAGACGGAGGGGGAGGGGCTGGTCGACGCGTTGATCGCGATGGGCCGGATCACGCACATGGACGTGTCCAAGGCACTGGCCAGCCAGTTCAACATGGACACGATCAATCTCGCCGAATACCGCGTTCCCGATGACGTCCTGGCCCTTGTCCCCAAGCACGTGGCCCGCCGGTACAAGGTTGTCCCCGTGTACAAGCACGACAACACCATCACGGTGGCCATCAGCGACCCGCTGGATGTCGACACGGTGGACAGTCTCCGATACATCCTGCGCATGAACGTCGAGCCGGTCGTCGCGGCCAAGAACGACATCGAAGCCTCCATCGCACGGTATTACGGCAGCGCCGACGATACGGTGGAGAACATGCTGCAGGAAATCACCGAGGGCGAGATCGACCTCGGCCTGACGGGCGACAAGGCGACGGAAACCAAGATCGATGACGGCGTCGAGACCGACGCCGACGCGCCGATCATCAAACTGGTCGGGTTGATCATCCTGGAGGCCTACCGCAACCGGGCGAGCGACATTCACATCGAGCCGTTGGAGAAGCGGCTCCGGGTGCGGTATCGGATTGACGGTGTGCTCCATGAAGTGGACAACCCGCCGAAGCGATTGCAAGCCGCGATCCTCAGTCGGCTCAAGATCATGTCGAACATGAGCATCGCCGAGAAGCGCGTGCCGCAGGACGGCCGCATTCAATTGCCGGTGATGGGCAAGGTCATCGACCTGCGCGTGTCGTGTCTGCCGACGAATCACGGCGAGAGCATCGTCATGCGTATTTTGGACAAGAGCAGCCTGCTGCTCGGGTTGGGCGATCTGGGCTTCTTCAGCGACGATCAGGGCACGATGGCCAAGATCATCAGCATGCCCGATGGCGTGTTCCTCGTCACGGGCCCCACCGGGTCCGGCAAGACGACGACGCTGTACGCCTGCTTGAACGAGATCAACAAGCCGGACCGCAAGATCATTACGGTGGAAGACCCTGTCGAATACCAGTTGAACGGCATCAATCAGGTACAGGTCAATTCCGACATTAACCTGACGTTTGCGGCGGCGTTACGCTCGATTCTCCGCCAGGCGCCGAACATCGTGATGATTGGTGAAATCCGCGATTTGGAGACAGCGAATATCGCCGTCCAAGCGGCGTTGACGGGGCATTTGGTGTTCTCGACACTGCACACGAACGACGCTCCGTCGGCGGTGGCGCGTATTGTGGACATGGGCGTGAAACCGTTCCTAGTGGCGTCGGCGGTACGCGCGATCATGGCCCAGCGGCTGATTCGCAAAGTTTGTCCGAAGTGCCGACAACCGTATACACCCACGGAATATGAGATGAAGACGCTGAAACTGAATCCGGACGAGATGAAGAATGCGACGATCGTCCGCGGCACCGGTTGCAACGAATGCTCTCGCACGGGGTATCGCGGTCGAATGGGCATTTACGAGATTTTCCAGGTGGACGACGATGTGCGGCGGCTCATTTACGAGAAAGTGCCATCGAATGTTATTCGCACGCGGGCGCGCGAGTTGGGTATGCGGACCTTGCGTGAGGACGGAGTGCGCAAGATCATGGCCGGAATTACCACGCCCGAGGAAGTCATTTCGATTACCATGGGCGACCTGGAGTAACGTGGGAACTGTCATCGGACGCAGAGACAAACGGAGATAGCCAGATTATGTCGGTGCAAATGGAAGACCTGTTGCAGGTGGTGGTGGATGAAGGCGGCTCGGATTTGCACATCCGCGTGGGCGTGCCGCCGGTGATTCGTTTGCATGGCCGGCTGATACACATGGACCTGCCCGTGCTGGCCGCAGAGGACACGGAACGCCTGATGAAGGCGATCACGTCCGAATCGCACATCCAGAAAGTCCGTGAGCAGGGGGGCACCGACTTTGGATTTGCGTTTGGCGACATGGCGCGGTTCCGGGTGAGCGTATTCAAGGAGCGTGGCAACTACGGCGTTGTGCTGCGGCAGATTCCCAACCGGCTGATGAGCCTCGAGCAAATCGGGTTGCCGCCGTCGGTGAAGGACCTGTTGTTTCGACCGCGCGGCTTGGTTTTGGTGACGGGACCCACGGGCTCCGGCAAGACCACGACGCTGGCGTCGATGATTGACATCATCAACACGGAGGAAGACTGCCACATTATCACGGTCGAAGACCCCATCGAATATTACCACCCGCACAAGAAGAGCATCGTCACGCAGCGGGAAGTGGGCGTGGACGTGCCTGATTTTGCCGAAGCGCTGCGCCGCGGGTTGCGCCAGGACCCGGACTGTATTCTCGTCGGAGAAATGCGCGATCTGGAAACGATGGAAGCGGCCATTACGGCGGCGGAAACCGGGCACCTGGTGTTTGCGACGCTGCACACCACGGGCGCGGCGCGCACGGTCGACCGTATCGTGGACGCGTTTCCGACGGACCAGCAGGAACAGATTCGCACGCAGTTGGCCTCGTCGATTCTGGCGGTCATTTCGCAGGTGCTGCTGATCCGTGCGGACGGGAAGGGGCGGGTGGCGTGTTTCGAGATCATGATTTCGACCCCGTCCATCCAGGCGCTGATTCGCGACAACAAGACCTTTCGGATCACGTCCGACATCCAGACGGGGGCGAAATACGGCATGGTAACGCTCGACTCGAACCTGATGATCCTCTACGAGCGGGGGTTGATCAGCTACGGGGATTTGATCACGGTCGCCCAGGACCCGCAGGCCATCGTGGCGAAGCTGCAAGGGGAAGGAGGTCGAAAGTAGGTCATGTTTGAAGGCGAGAGCGCTGTCCTGTCCGAGTTGGTACGCGAGCGCAGCCTGCTCACTCCGGAGCAGTTCCGGGAAATTGAGGAGGAACACGAGCGGACGGGCAAATCGCTTTCGCAGGTCATGGTTGATTTCGGCTTGATCAGCGAGGAGCAGTTGTTGCGGGCGGTGGCCGAACACTTGAATCTGGAGTACCTGAATCTCGAAGACGTCGATTTCGAGCAAGCGGTGTTGCGATCCATACCGTCCAGCGTGGCGCGGATGTATGGGGCGGTGCCCGTGTCGGTCAATGGAAACACGGTCACGGTGGCGGTGATGGATCCGTACAATCCCCAGCTGGTCAGTGAGCTTTCGTTCATCCTCGGCAAGGACGTGCAAGTAGCCGTGGCACCGTCGAAACAGATCCAGGAGGCGATCGAGCGGTATTTTGGCGAGGAGAGTGAGTCGCTCAAGGATGTCCTGACCGACATGGAGGAGCAACTGACGTCGGCGGAAGCCGTGGATACGGCGACGAAGACGGGAGGGACGGCGGCACTGGAGGAATTGGCCAGCCAGGCCCCGATCGTGCGTTTTGTGAACGTGATCCTGCTCAAAGCGATTCAAGATCGCGCCAGCGACATTCATTTTGAGCCGTTTGAAGACGAATTTAAAGTCCGGTACCGCGTTGATGGCGCCTTGTACGAAATGGCGCCGCCGCCCAAGCATCTGGCGCTGCCCATCATCTCGCGCGTGAAAGTCATGTCCAACTTGAACATTGCGGAGCGCCGGTTGCCGCAGGACGGACGCATTCAATTGAACATGGCGGGCAAGCAAGTGGATTTGCGCGTGTCGACGCTGCCCACGCAGTTTGGCGAATCGGTGGTGTTGCGCGTGCTGGATCGGTCGGTGGTGAATCTGGAGATGGAAAGCTTGGGGATGCCACCGGAAGTTTTCGAGCGGACCAAAGAAGTCATCAAGGTACCGAACGGCATTTTTATTGTGACGGGACCCACGGGCTCGGGCAAGACCACGACGCTGTATTCCTGTCTGAAGCGAATCAATACGATCGACCTGAAATTGCTGACCGCCGAAGACCCCGTGGAATACGATATTGAGGGGATCATGCAAGTGCCGATCAACGAGGCGATCGGCCTGACGTTTGCCCGCGCGCTGCGATCGTTTCTCCGTCAGGACCCGGACATTATCATGGTGGGTGAAATGCGCGACCTGGAAACCGCACAAATTTCCATTCAAGCGTCGCTGACAGGTCACCTGGTGTTTACGACACTGCACACCAACGATTCACCCGGCGCGGTCACGCGGATGATCGACATGGGAGTGGAGCCATTCCTGATCAGTTCCACTTTGCAGGCGGTGCTCGCGCAGCGGCTGGTGAGAACCATGTGCAAGAAGTGCCGGGTGGCCTACGAACCGAATGAAACGATCCTGACGCAGTTGGGATTGACGAAGGAAGACACGGGGGGGCGGCCATTTTATTACGGGAAGGGTTGCATGGAATGCAACGAAACCGGCTACCGGGGCCGCAAGGGGTTGTTTGAGTTGCTGATCATTTCGGAACCGATTCGCGAATTGATCAACATGCGCGCGCCGTCTGGCGTCATTCGCGGGCGGGCGCTGGAATTGGGAATGAGAACCTTGCGCGAAGATGGGATTCGCAGTATTCTGGATGGGGAGACGACGGTTGAAGAAATACTCAAGTACACATAACGGTGCCGGTGCCCACCCCGGGCGTGGGTGACAGACGCGGAGGACGGCTATGACAAAGTTCAGCTATGTAGCGTTGGATTCACGGGGCAAGGAAGTCACCGGCGTACTGGAAAGCGAAAGCACCACCTCGGCCGTTAGCCGGATCCGGGAGATGGGGTACTTTCCCACCAATGTTGCGGAGGCGGACAAGGCGGCGACCAAGAAGAGTGCGAAAACAGCCGCTCCGGTGGGGCCAGCCGGTGGTAAAACAGGTGGCAAGAAGGGTCTTGGATCGCTCGAACTGAAGTTTCTTAGCACCGGCAAGGTCAAAACGAAGGTATTGACGACGTTCACGCGGCAATTGGCGACGTTGATTGACGCGGGCTTGCCGCTCCTGCGCGGCTTGGATGTCCTTCGCAAGGGCGAGAAGAACGCCACCTTGAAACGGACGCTGCAGCAGCTTGCGGAAAGCGTGGAAGGCGGCAGCACGTTCAGCGAGGCCCTCTCACAACATCCCAAAGTTTTCAACAAGCTCTATGTGAACATGGTTCGCGCGGGCGAGGCGGGCGGCGTGCTGGACGTCACGCTTTCGCGACTGGCCGACTTTCAGGAAAAAGCCGAAAAGATCAAGGGCAAGGTCATTTCGGCCATGGTGTATCCGACGGTGGTCATCGTGGTTGCGTTGGGGATCGTCACGTTCCTGATGATCGTGGTGATCCCGAAGTTTCAGGAGATCTTTACCGATCTCTTGGAGGGCAAGTCGTTGCCTGCGCTGACCTTGTTTGTGCTTGCCTGCAGCAATATGGTGAAGAACCAGTTTCCGCTTGTGGCCGGGTGTATTGTCGCTCTCTGGATCGCGATCAAGATGCTCGGCAAGACGGTGAAGGGCCGGTACTACATCGACATGCTCAAGCTGAACGCTCCCGTCTTCGGGCAACTGATTCGCAAGGTCGGCATTGCGCGGTTTACGCGCACATTGGGCACGCTCGTGGCCAGCGGCGTCCCGATTTTACAGGCCCTCAACATCGTGCGAGAAACCTCGGGGAATGCCGTGATCGCCAAGGCGGTTTCCCAGATTCACGATTCGGTCAAGGAAGGGGAGCGCATCGTCCAGCCGCTGGAAGCCTCCGGGGTGTTCCCGGCCATGGTCGTTAGCATGGTCGATGTCGGTGAGGAAACCGGCGCCCTACCAGACATGCTGATGAAGGTGGCTGACGTCTACGATGATGAAGTCGATAACGCGGTGGGCGCCATCACATCGTTGCTGGAACCGGTTATGATTGTCGTCCTGGCGGTCATCGTGGGTGGCATCGTCATCGCGATGTTCCTGCCGCTAATCAACGTCATCCAGAATTTGAGCGGTTAGCGAGTTTTAGGGGATTCGAACACGGGCGGCGATCCGCGCAAACACCGGATCGCCGCTTCACGTTCCGGCAAACAGATCCGGTTCGTCAGGCGGGGGAGTGTGCTCGATCCGGCTCAACAGGGATTTGAAACCACAACGACGGTAGATCGCGGCGAGGGCGGTCGCGTCGGGGGCCTGGACTTTCAGGTTTTCCAGACCCACGGAGAGGGGAAGATCTACCTGGAGTCTGATGAGTTGACGGTTCATCTGAAGTCTTTCCGCCGAGGCGACGAGGCTGTCGCGCAGTTTTGGTTTTGTGATCTCGGCAACATGGGCCAGCAAGTTGTCCAGCGTACCGTAGCTTTGCAACAGTTGGGCCGCGGTCTTTTCGCCTACGCCCGGCGCACCCGGAATATTATCCACAGAGTCGCCCAGCAAGCTGAGAAAATCGATGATCTGCCCCGGCGAGACACCATATCGTTCTCGGACGCGTTCCGGATCGACGATGGCGGTTTCCTTTCCGTCTGGTCGAAGCAGGTGGACGCGCGAAGACACGAGTTGCATAAAGTCTTTGTCGTTGCTGGCAATCAGGACATTGTGATCGCCGGCGGCGCGGACAGCCAGCGTGGCGATAATGTCGTCGGCTTCCTCGCCCTCCGTTTCGACGAGCGGAACACGCATGGCGTCCAGCAGGTCCCGGATCACCGGAAGCTGACGATCCAGATCCGGCGGCGTGGGCGGCCGCTGTGCCTTGTACGAGGGCAGCAGAGTCAATCGTTTGCGGGGTGCGCCGAGGTCGAATACGGCCGCGTGATGCGAGGGTGTGTGGTCGGCGGCCATCTTCTGGAGCATCTTGGCCAGGGCATAAATCGCATTGACTGGTTGACCGTCCGGCCCCGAGAGGGACCGGATGGCGTAAAAGGCGCGATAAATCAGGGAGTACGCGTCGTAAAGAAGTACGGTAGCAGGCATCGGTGGATCAGGGTATCACGCTGACAGAGGCAAGACAATCCACCCGGCTCGTCATCGTGAGACGCCGAGCGCTGGGAACCGGTATTGTCGTTAGCGTGCGCTGACCGCCAAGGGCGCGCGATGGACCAAGTTACCCGCCGGATCAATCAAGCGGGCCGTCACAAAAATGAGAAGATTGAGCTTGGAGCGCTGCGTAACCTTGGATTGGAACAACCGGCCGACCAGGGGCAGATCGCCGAGGAGCGGCACTTTGTCATCGATTTTAGTCAACTGCTCCGTAATCAAACCCCCGAGGACGACGGTTTGGCCATCCCAAATCACGACGCTTGTTGTGAGGTTCTCGCTGGAGAAGAGGGGTTCTTCGATATTGTTCGGCGTGGTGACCACGTTGCCGGCGCCCGACGACAAACCGATGGGGCTGCCATAGTTGATAAACCCGAGAAATTCCGATACTTCGGGCGCGAGAGTCAGGTTGATCGTGTAGCCGTCCGCGCCAACCTCGGGTGTCACATTGAGAAGAACGCCGACTTCGCGCGTCTGGAATGTACTGGGAATCGACGGAGTCACCGCCGATGCACCACCGCCGGTCACGCCGCCACCGGAGGAGGTCGCCGTGGGTATCGACCACGATGTCGGGTAGATAAACTCCTGGACGGAGCGAATCTGCGCTTGTTGGCCGCTGACGGTCGTGACCTTGGGCGCTGAGAGCGTGTCCGCGCTTTGCTTTTGGGCGAGAGCCTTGATGACGACCTGGAACTGCGGATTCGTCAGGATGCCTCGAATCGTCGCAATCTGGTCCTGTGGCGAAGACGTCGTGCCAAAGCCGTTGGCGGCCAGCAGGGAGGAGATGGCATTTCCTTGAATCGCGGAACTGTCCTGTAGACCTGAGGTAATATCATAAGACGGGCTGGAGACGGCGCCACTGCCCGGGGGGAATGCCTCCGCGCCGCTGCCACCGGTGACGTCAAAGCTTCCCAGCGACTTGGTGCCCAGCTGCCAGTCAAAACCCAGTTCGTCCAGGTCGTTTTGGGAGATTTGCACGAACTTGGCCTCGATCTCGATTTGGGACGGCACAAAGTTGTAGGCCGACAGTACGCGCTCGAAAATCTCCAGGTTCTCCGGCGTATTGCGGATGATGATGGTGCTGGTCCGTGCATTATACACGAGGCTCGATCCAGGTGGGAAAGGAACCCCGGCGCTTCGGAAGGTGCCCATGACATCATTGGTCTCCACAGCGGCGGCGGTAGCCCCAATGTCGCCGATCGAGCGGTACGATCCGACAGCGCCCACGGGGGTGGCGGGGGCCGCGGACGGGGCGCCTCCGCCGATGGTCTTAAACACGCCGGGCGTGACCGGATAGGAACGCGTTACCATCTGGCCTTCGGGGGCATCGAGGGGCAAGATCAACACCGCGCTGGACTCGATGCGGTACTTCAAACCGGCGAGGGTGGTCACGTATTTCAGGGCGTCAATCAACGGGACATTGCGCAACGACAGGGTAATCTTCTGACCGAACGACTCGGACTGCTCCGCCGACGGAGCGGTTGCGGCGGCGGGTTCGGCGCCCGGGGCCGTGGGGGTCGCCGCAGGAGCTGACCCGGTCTTGGGCGGTGCGCCTCCTCCGGCGCCACTGCTCAAGACGATGTTGACGCCCACTTTCTCCGGGTCAAGCGTGCGGCTCTCGTCACTCAAGAAGGTGATGACGTCGCTGACGACCGCCTCGCGATAGTTGATTTCGGGGATCACAATTTCGTTAAGCTTCTTGATGATGTTCTCCTGGCGGAGGGCATCGCGAACGATCGGGCCAACACGTTCCTCGGACTTGGGGGGTTGCACCTCGCTGCTAATGGGTGGAGTCCAGCGGTCTGATACCTCCCAAAGACGATGCACGCGCGTTTCATCTTGAGAACCCTGAGCGTAGTCGATGCGTTGCTTATTCAGGGTCTTGAGCAGGGCAGTGGCGTCAGCATTGTAGGGGTCCAGGATCAAAATCTGTTGAAAACGGCTCTCCGCCTCATCGTACTGGCCGGAGTTCATAAGAATCTTGCCTTCCCGGAACAGCTTTTTGATCTGATCTTTTTTAGCCACGAATTCGGGGGTCTCATCCAACCGGGACCCGGTCGGGTTTGCCGTGGTCTTCTCCAAGTCGGCCTCTTTGGCCCTGGCAAGGATGTTCTTTGCCGTCCCGTTTTCGGGATCGTATTCCAGTGCCTTGCCCGCGAGAGAACGGGCATTGGCGATGTCGCCACTGTGAAACGCGGCGTCAGCGAGCCGTGTGTAGGAGTCCGTCAACCCGTGAAGCGCCCGATTGTAATCCACTTCGGTTGCGGGGGCGCGGGGCAGCAGCTTGAGGCCTTGTTCGAGCTTGGCGACGGCTTCGGAGTACTTGCCGGCGTAGAAAAGTTTCTCGCCCTGGGTGAGCAGTCTCTCGGCAGCCAATTGGGCTTCCTGGCGGCGAACGAGTTCTTCCCGGGCGGCCTGCTCGGCAGTCGAGGAGCCCGTGGAGGAGGGATCGGAGGGCGCGGCACGCAGGTCCATCGACGCGAAGAAGCAGGCAGTGCTCGTGAGTAATACCAATACCATTCTTGTCATATGACGATTCTCCGTTCCGTTCACGACTCGCCAGAGGCTCTGCGCACATCCCCCCATTGCCGCAGACGAACCAGCCAGTTTGAAGCGCTTTCGTAAGTCAAACTACTGCTGGGACTTGATGATGTGCCGCTCCTGTGTTTGTGTGTCAACGATTACCATCTGTTTCAGATTGATGTCAATGTCAAAGACTTCGTACGTGACGCCTTTGCAGGTGAACGATTGTCCGCGTCGATAATCACCCGTTTGCCCGTCGGCGGCGCAATGCACCCGAGCCACGGGCTCCTGGTCTTCGCTCTCCTGTCCGAGGACCAGGACGACGGGGGCGCCCCCTTCGTGCTGCACGGTGAGTTCGGACACGTCCTTGTCCCGTGTGATGCCGAGACTTGGATCCTTGACGGCGATGGATTTCTTTACGAACGTGGCAATGCGATATCCGGTGTCCTCGTAATGATCCTTGATCGTATCGCCCACCGCGGGGATAAAGAACGTCCGCGCACGGAACTGGAAATTGATCTGGAAATTGTACCCGCCGGTGGTCGCATCGGGCGAATACGTCATGAACAACAGCTTGAACGGCTTGCGTACCACGCTGAGAAGGCTGACGGGAAACTCCACCGTCGAAGGGGAGGGGCTGGTGGAGTTTATCGATGGCGAGGGTACCACCGCGCCGACCAAGGGTCGGAACGGGTCGACCTCCACATTTGTCCACAATGACGGCTCGGCCAGTGATTGGATGGCGTTGGAGTACGATCCCAGGGGAACGTGCGGGGTGGGGGTGCTGTGGCTTGTCGCCCGCATGGTCGGACCCTCGCTGCTGAGTTGGTTGACCCGCAACGCCAGAACAACTGCGGAGACGATCAGCGCTACCAGTGCCACCGCTAGCACAACCTTCTCGTAGTGTCTCTTCAGGAAGTCCATGTTGGTCTTTTCGCTCGTACCTCGGACGCGCCTGTCAGGCGCCTGGTTTTACCGCTTCCTTCCGGGCGGGTTGTGGAGTCGGGAATTCGATCAGGTCAATGCGCATGGTCACGGACAACAAGGACGAACCGGTTACCGCGGCGTCCGCAGTTGTCGCGGCGACTCCCAGTCCCGTGGGCGTCGTCTCGGTGGCGGGCACTTGACCGGTGATCTGTGGTCGTCGCACGGCAAAGAACAGGTCTGCTTTGGTCAGGCTGTTGAGAAACCCGCGCAACGCTTCGCCGGAGCACTTGAACTGAAACTCAAAGGGAAAAACCTGATACAATGCATTGGGGCTGGTCTTGATCGAGGCATCCAGGGATTCGCCCCCCTGCGGTCCGCCGCTGCTTGTGTCCACCTCGGCGCGGCGTATCTGGTCAATTTCCGCCACGCGGTTGGAGATCAACAACGTGCTAATTTGATCGATGGCAGTCAGTTGCTTGACGAGCAGGGTCAGGACACGCTTCGTGTCTTCGGGGGAAAGGTTCTTCGCGGGGAGAGTCGAGGATGCCCCGGCGTAACGGTCAAACCCGAAGGCGAATCCGTCTTGAAGTTTGGTCCCCGCCGCCACGGCCGCCTGATGAAGACGCGAGAACGTCGTGGCCATGAGTTGAAGAAAACCGACAGGCCGGAGATCGGGCGGGACTTCGATGCTGTGGCCGACGGCTCCCACCAGTCGACCGTACAGTTGGTCAACCTGCTCCCGGTCTTGCTTGATGACGTCAATGCTCTCGCGCGAGGGCGCGGATTTCTGCTGTCGTAAATGGTCGAATTGCGACTGTTGCTCCTCCAGGGCGGCATCGACCTCAGCGCGCTTCGACGCGGCAACCTGTTGCAGCCAGATTAACACCCCGAGCACGACGACGAAAGCCGCCGCGAACCCCACCGTCAACGCGTTCTGTTTCAGCCACTTGAGATTCATATTACATGGAGATGGGTTTTAGCAGTTTCGCGCGGATGGTGAAGGTAAAGGTCTTCCCTTGCAAGGTCGGGTTTGGCGGTACATCAATCACGACGTCCGTCTTGTCGTAGAAGGATGACTCACGCAGGTTCTTGGCAAAATCATCGACCAACTGGATGTCCTGCTCCGGATTGTCTGCGGAGTGAATCCCCGCGCCCTCGATGCGAATTTCGGCGATGCCCCTGCCAGGGCCGCCACCCGCGGAGCCGGAGGTGGCTGTCGGAGGTGGAACGTTTTCCTCGCCTTCCCGGCGTCCATCACGACCGGACATCCGGGGACGCGCCGCGGCTGTGGGCGCGGCGCCGGCGGGGACATCCGAATCCGGGGTAAAGGAGACGATCCATATGTTCGAGCTGAGCCTCGAAGTCAGGTCTTGCAGCAGCTCCGGCCAGAGCGACCGCTGGTCAACCAGCGAGACGATTTGATCGGCTTTGCCCTGAACCGCGGACAACTGGTTCTGTTCGCGGCCGAGGCGCTGGCTGAGGTTGTCCAGGTTCTTGACCTCGTCGGTCAATTCCCGCAGTTGGGCGGTCTTCAAGGCCACCGTTTTGTGTGTGTACCCGATCCAGCAGAGCGGAATGAGCAGCACACAGGCAGCCGCGGTGGCGAGATACGGCCGTTGGTGTTGCATCTGCTCGCGACGGCGGGCCGATTTGGGAAGGAGATTGACCTCGATGGGGCATTCGGTGGTCTTGCGCAAGCCCAAGCCGACGACCTCTCCAAAGAAATGCGCGCATCGGGCCAGTTCTTCACGGGAAACTTGCGGGTCAATCTCCACGTTGCGGAAGGGATTGAAGTATTCGATGTCCGTCTGGATCTTTTCCTTAAAGAAGCGATCCGTGTACGGGATGATCGAGGTGCCGCCCGAAAGCAGGACGCGGGCGGGAAGGTTGCCCCCCTGTTGTCCCTTGTAGAAATTGATGGAACGGGCAATCTCGGCGTGGAGACGGGTCATCACGTTGCGGATGATCTTGCTGACGCGGGCCTGAGTTTCGTTTTCGGGTTCCTCGTAGGCCCCGCCCAACGCCACGAAGCCGTGGGTCTTTTTCATGTGCTCCGCTTCGAGGAACGGCACGTTGAACTCCGAGGCGATGCTTTGCGTGATGGCGTTGCCGGCGATGGGGATGGACCGTGAGAAGACGCGATTTTGTTCCAGGAACAGGAGGTTGGTGGTGCGCGCCCCGAGGTCGACAACCATGGTGCATCCCTCGAGCTCGCCGTAGTTGTACCGGACCGAGTTGTAGAGTGCCATCGGGGCCACATCCACGATGTCCGTCCGCAATCCGGAGGATTCCACGCCTTCGGTCAGGTCTTCAATGATGTCACTCTTGATGGCCAGCAGCACGACCTCCAACTCCCCTTGCGGGTTGCTGCCGAGCAATTGATAGTCCCAAATGACTTCATCGATCGGGAAGGGAACGTTCTGCTGGGCCTCATACTGGATGATCTGGGCGACCTTCGATTCATCGACCGGCGGCAACTTGACGAAGCGGGTGAAGACGGATTGGCCGGAGACGCTGAACACGACACTCCGGGCCTTGATGTTTCTCTCGCGGATCACATTGCGAACGGTGGAAACGATCAGCGCCTTGCGATTTTCCTCGTGTTCGGGATCGATCCCGAGTTCGGCATAGTTGAAATTCGTCAGCCGCAATCCCTGGCCCTTGACGGCTTGAAATTCTCCCACCTTGATGGTGGACGCGCCGATGTCCAGCGCCAGCATTCGGTCGGAGCCTAACATAAATGGTTCATGGTGCGGTTATGGTGACGGTGTAGGTTTGGGTGACTCATAGCGGTCAAAGGCAAGAACAGACCATGGAGTTTCCCGGGGAGGCAGCACAAGGCCGCTGACCGGCGTCAGCCGCTCCCACCAGCGGTCGCCGGAGGGAGGATAACTGCTTTGGTCAATCAGCTGCCCTTTGTAAAGCAACTGCACCGCGACAGCCTCGACCCGTCCATTGCCGTAGCGTTCGACGGTGTTCGGATGCACGAACATGGCTGAGCGGTGGAGGTCGCCCCTGGCAACGTTGATGTAGGTGATATCGCCGACAAGACAATGCGCGTTTTCGCCCCGTCCCAGCAGCACATAATACTTCAATTGAACGTCGTCGGCCCAATCAGGCGAGCTTGCAAATTCTGTGTCAATTTCCAGCCAGAACTGGCTGGCGCTCACGGCACGACTGCCGGTGTCCTGGATAATCGACCGGTAATCGGGCGGATTGACGAGTCGCTGCCGGACAGCCCGGATCTGGAACGGGGGAGCAGCCGGCCCCTGGGCAAAATTGAGAACGGCGGGTATCAGAAACGCGACTGACACCGACAAAGTTACTATTGCCATTCGATTGCTCATATATGCCATCTGCGGGAGCGCTCCAAAAAATCCCGACGGGCCAAAAAAACTGTCGACCCGAAATGTAAAGAAGCCAGCCACATCGGTCAACAGCAAAAGCGGACGGGGGTAGCTTCCCTCCGGCAGGCATGGGCATATTTGCTGCTATTTCAACCAGGCAATGCACCCCCAGCATAAACGACTGGGCTTTGCCTTGCCTCCGGGCGTGGCGCGGGTGCGCCGCGTCATCCTCTTGGCGACCGCCATTGTGGTGCTTAGCGGTTGCGGACCGTCCGCCGTGTCCACCGACAAACCGACGGCTCTCGACGCGGTGCCGGAGCGCGGCCAACGGGTCGCGGTCGTCCCCATGGAGACGGATGCCAATCGTCCACTGGCGCCCGACGAACTGGCTCGCAAACATCAATTGGAGTCAGAGCTCGCCGCCGAACGCCCGACGCACCGTCTCAAGTTCCGTGATGGCCGCGTCCTGGATGGCTGGATGATTTCCGAATCGCCGACCACCATCCGGTTTCGCGACGGGTTTGGCTACTCCGGTTACGTGGTCGAGTCCTATCGGTGGGGCGACGTGGCCACGGTGGAGGCGTTGCCGGCGGCTTCGTTTGATGTGACATCACGCGACGTGCGGTTCAGCGCCGAGTTTCCCGATTTCCACTTCGTCAAGAGCCCGCCGTATACGATCGTCACGGACGAATCGTATGGCGAGGTGCAGAAAACCCTGGGCGTACTGACCGACCTGCGCGAGCAGTTCCGCCATCATTTCGCGCCGCTGATCCGGCGGGACGACGAGTTGCGGGATGTTGACGTGGTCTTCTTCGGCGCCGAGGACGCCTTCCGCGCCTACGCGCGGCGGGTGGCGCCCCAGTTCGTGAACAGCGCGGGCTTCTTTTCCTCGGGTGAAAACCGTCTGGCGTTGCTCAACCAGCTTAGCACTTCCCGGTATTTTCAGGCTCGCGACCGTCTCGAGGAACGCAGCCGCCAGTACCACGATTCCCCGGACGCGGGACCGCAACTGGCCGCCCTCCGCTCCGATATCACTTCGGAGGCGAAGTCGATCAACGAGCGCCTGATTCGCCACGAGGGCGCGCACCAATTGTTTCACGCGTATCACATTCACTCCCGCTACGGATTGGAGCCGACCTGGCTCACGGAGGGCCTGGCGCAGTACTGCGAGACCCCGGAGATTGGGCAGTACCATGCCACGCTGGCGGAGCGGGTCACGCGAGCGCGACAGGCGGGCCAACTTCTCCCGCTGACGACGCTGCTCAATCACCGGGACGCCTCCGGCTTCTTCGCCCTCGGGGAGGGCCACGTCGAACTCGCCTACGCCGAGAGTTGGGCGCTGGTCTATATGTTGATGCAGGACGGCGTCCGCCCGCAATTTTTCAACTATGTCAAGTCGTACCGGGACATTTCCACCTACCGCCAGATTACCGCCGTGGAACGGACTGAGCCGGAAACGCTGCTGGAAGCTCAGTTGAAAACGGACCGCAACACACTGGAGCGACAATGGGATTCCTTTATCACCCATTTGTAATTCGCCGCATCATCGTCTACGGCGGGTCCGTGGCCGTGCTCCTGCTGGCGCTGTTCCTGGGGCGCGGGTTCGGTCAGAGCGTCACCGGCAACGGCTCGCCGTCGCTGTGGACGTTCGAGGGATTTGAACACGCGCTTCTGGGCGGCCAAAAATCAGCCGAGCGTGACTCCAACATGCAACTGCGCCATGAGTTGGCTGACGGAAACGCCAGTCAGGACAACGGCAATTCGGTGGGCGACAAACAGGTGGTGTTCGCCTCCGCTCGGGACATTCCTCCGCAAGACGATTCGGGCCGACCCAACTACGTGCCCGGGCAGTTGATCGTGCGGTTCCGTGGCGGTGTCCCCCATCACCGGCAGGATGAAATCGTCGACGAACTGGGCGGTCGAATTCTGCGGACGTTGGACGTGCGGCACGGCGAGTATCTGGTGGTTCTGGGGGGCGGGATATCGGTGCCCGCCGCGGCGGAGCAACTCGCCAAACTGCAGGAAGTCGATTTTGCCGAGCCGAACGTGCTCCATTATATCAATGACATGCCCAATGTCGAATACTACACGTCGTACGACGGCGACTCGACGGAACTCCAGCGCTGGTATTTCAATGGAATCGGCTCCGACTCCAACCTCGAAGCCGAAGCGGCGTGGAACGTCACGACCGGCAGCTCAAACATTGTCATTGCGATCATTGACACCGGCGTGCTGACCAATCACCCGGATCTCGCGGCCAATCTCTGGACGAATCCGAATGTCGCCGAAGACGCCACCAACGGCTACCCGGGCGATATTCACGGCTGGGATTTCTATAACAACGGTCCCGATCCCGATCCGGATTTGGGCGATGGCAGCGGCGATGAAAACGTGTTTCACGGGACGTTCGTAGCCGGCGTGGCGGCGGCGGTGTCCGACAACGGCATCGGGGTCGCCGGTGCGAGCTGGTACAGCCAGATCATGCCTTTGAAAGTGTTTACCAGCGAGGGTGGCGCGCCCTCGACGGCGATTGCCGAGGCGATCCAGTTCGCCGCCGACCACGGCGCGAACATCATCAATATGAGCTTCGGTAGCCTCTACCCGACCCGCAGCATCGACAGGGCGATCCAGTACGCCCACGCCCAGGGAATCATCATGGTCGCCGCGGCCGGCAACAACAATTCCAGCCAGCGGAGTTATCCCGCATCGTATCGCTACGTGATCTCCGTGGGCGGGAGCGGCAGCGGCAGCGCCGTGAGCGGTGGCAGCGCCGCCAATATGCGGTCGCGCGCCAGTTTCTCCGAGTACGGACGGAAAGCCGTCGATGTCGTTGCCCCGGCGGTGGACATCGTCAGCACGGCGGTGTTGAGCATGACCGACCAGACCAACGGCCTGGGCACGGCCGGCAGCCCGACGTATTTTGTCGGCGACGGCACGTCGTTCGCCTCGCCGCTGGTGGCCGGCGAAGCGGCGTTGTTGTTGTCCCGCGCGGAGCAGCTCGGCCTGGATGGTTCGATCAGCCCCGATGCGATTGAGACGGTCATCCTGAACGCCACGACGTATCTCGGCGCTGACACGAATTCCCCGGCCAATGCCGGGCCTGATTGGGCCGGGCACGGACGCGTGGATTACCTGGCGGCTATCCAGCAGATCGGCCCGCAACTGGTGACCGCGCCCGCCGCGCCGAGCCGGTTAACGGCCCAGCCTGCGGGCGCGGGAACCGTGGAATTGAATTGGACGGACCGGTCGGACAACGAGCAGGGGTTCATGATCGAACGCGCCGAGAAATCCAGCGGCGCGGTCGGCACCTTCGACCTGATCGACGAGGTCGGGCACGGCATCACCAGGTACACGGACGATACCGCCCAGTCCGGCGTGACCTACCTGTATCGAGTCGCCGCGTTCAACGTTGCCGCCACGAATTGCGCCCCGAAGTGCGCGGTCGTCACCGCGCCGTAGGTCGCTCTTCGACTGCGTTTGTCGATCAACTGGTCTCACTGCGCCAGCCGCACCCGGTAGTACCGGCTGCTGTTGGTCGCGCCATTGGTGTCGGTATAGTTCGTCGTCACCAGACCGGTGCCGGTCGTGATGACGTGCGGATTGAGGTCGGTGAAGCTGGTGGAATAGCAGCCGCTGGCGCCGCCATTGGTCGCCTGCACCACGTTGGTCGTGCCGCCGTAGGTCGTCCACGTGAGCGATATGTTGTTGCCAGAACGCGTGATCGCGATGATACGAGGCGGCAACAGCGACGTGAACGCCTTGATGTTCACGTTGCAAGTGGGATCCCAACTCGTAGCATCCTCCCATGAACTCCCATCGGGGCTGATATAGCTTTGCCCGGGCGCCGCCGTTGCCGCGCTACTGTATCCGGAAATCGCGTATTCGATTGGGATTGGATACGTATAACCCGGTGTCGTGAACTCGACCACGACGGAGAACATCAGGTTCGGCGTCAGATTCACCGGCGTGGGCAATGCAATTGTGAAGTAACCGGGCAGGGCGTTGGCTCCACTGGTGCTGCCGGCCAGAGTGCCGCTGGTTGGACCGGAGGTTGCGTTTGTATACACATAAATTTGGTAGGTGGAATTCACCGCGGACGTATAGAAACTCACCGCCCTGAGTTGTTCGTAGCCGATGGCAGTGAAGATGTTTGCGCCCCAAGCGGTCGTGGCGCCATACCCGAGGGAAGTGACCCACCCCAACGGATCGTACTGGTAGATGCGCGAGTAGTTGTTTGTGGAATCGGGACTCACGAACACCGTGTTCTCTGCGTTGCCGACCCAGGTGTCGTAATACGACATGTAGAAGTAGCCACTCTGGCCCCACGCGGTGCTCCAACTGTTGCGGATGATGAAGGCGCCGTTGCCCGGCGGAACCGTGCTGAAATTGGTGGCGGGAAAGTTGTCGTCCCAGCCAACAATGGCTATGGCATGGTCGGTGCCCTCGGAGCCGTAGTAATAGTAGGCGTAGGTGCTGGCATTGTAGTAGGCGTCCGAATACGGCGGCAGATACGAAGCTCCGCCCGTGACCAGGATGGCGGTATACACCGCGCCGTACGTCATCACGGCTTGTTTGATCGTGTTGTTGTCCGTCGCGCTGGTGCGCAAGGGGAGAAACAAGACCTCCTGAACGTGTTTTCGGGGAACGACGCCGGACACGGTCGTGCAGCCGGTCCAGGTTTCGGGGTCATCCGACTGGCTGATCGGGCCGCTCCAGCGGGCCAGGTAGGCGGCCGACATGTAACTGCTGCCGCCGTTGCAACAGCCGTAATCGAACCCACTGGTGACATTGAGGTTGTTCTCTGAAAAATCCCAGGTCTCGTTGGTCAACAGACAGGATTCCATCGAGGAGTAGGTCGCAAACGCCCAGCAATCACCGCAGCCATCCTGGTCCCGAATTGGCGTCAATTTGCCCAGGGTTCGCAGGTCGTAAGAAGACGGCAGTGTTAACGGGCCAGCCGCCAGGGCGGCCAACGCGCCAGTGGGCGCGGGCAAATGGATGGGTGGCGGGATGGCCCCGCGGGACATTTCATTTGGCTGACGGGCGACGGCCTCTTCCTGGCATTTGGCAAGGTATTCTTGAAAGGCCGGGTTAAGCGGCGCAGCGGTCGGAGTGTTTGCAGCAACAACCACCGGCACCATGGGCGTGCCGAGCGTCAGCAGGACCACGAAGGTGACCGTGGAAATGATGCGGAACTTACCGCTATCCGTTGTCTTCATAATCTGCCTCCGGTCCAGGGTTGGTCGCGATCCCGTCGCCGCATCCGGTCAGGTCGTTCGCTTTGGGGCGGTGGTTGCTGGTCGGAATGCGGGAACGGCAAAGGGACGGCTCACATCCAAGCGCAGATTCGACGCAGCCAGAAGGCTGGCGCCGAAAAAGAAGCGTCTCACCCCATTCGTTCTCACTTATCATTCTGCGTGGGCTCGCAGGCCACCTGCAGAACATCGCAGTCATTCCGAGGCCAATCTGCGCAGACGGGACGCGTCGGGACCGAGAAGCGGCCCCCAAACGGGGTACCATCAAGCCTATACGCGTCGGGTATCGGGATTGCAAGCCATTTATTGTGACGATCCGTCCGTCACCGGGCAATCGAACTTGCAGATTGAAAAGGGCAACGCACCGGAAATAGAATCCAAACATGCAAACTGTGAGACCATCCCTTCCGGCAACGATCGTTTGTTTTATGCTCCCGCTGGCGGTGTTTGCCACGGATTCCCCGTCCACGGACAAAAGCAATTATTCACTTTTCAATCCCGTGCCCGCAGACCAGTTGCGGCCATTGTCTTCGGACGCATACGATGGCGTGATGGATGCCTGCACCCTGGATGCCGGCCATTACCAGGTGGAAGGCGAATTCATCAATTACTTCTATAATTCCGTGACGCCGTACCGCTACTACAGCAACGAATTCGCTTGGGAGCCGCGAATTACGGTGGGACTATTGAACAATCTCGATTTTTTTGTTCACCCCACATACGAGATAAGGCTTGATGACTATAAGGTCACCTCGAGTGAGTTTGGACGGATCGCCACAGGAGTAAAAGTCAATCTCCTGGGTAATGATGGCGGGATGATTGCCCTGGCCATCAAACCGTATCTCTCCATTCCGACCAGTGACAGCGATGCGCTGGGAGGCGGCGGCGTGTTGGGGGGAGGTGACGTGGCGCTGCTGATGCGATTACCACAAGGATTCTCCGTGAAGTTCGATTCGGAATTCCATGCATCCCAGAAGGATAATCGCACGCCATATGCCGGTTTTTACAATGCGATGAGCATCAACAAAACTCTTTGTTCCAAAGCCAACGCGTACTGGTATTTGGATTCCACCGTTACCTCCGACTCGACCGAGACGTGGTACGGCTACACCGGGGTTGGATTGGAATACAATTTCACCCGCAACCTGCAAGTCTTCGCTGGATTCGGATTCGGCCTGGCGGCACCCGACTGGGTTTCGGGACAAATCCGTCCCTATGACTACAACCCGCGCGCCGGCTTTGTCTGGCGCTTGTAAGGGAAACTCTACCGCGATCGCCTCCAGTTATCATGTGCGGATTGGCACCGGTCAATACCAGAGGCAAATGCCGGCACGATAGCCGTTACTGGGTTGGTTGTATTGAAGCAAGGTTTGACCGTAGCCGGTAAAGTACTGCAACTGGATGGCCGGGTTGAATTTCCGCAACAGGGGCGCATTGGCCAGGTTGAACCGCAAATCGCATTGCAGGCCGGCATGGTTTGCTTCGTCGCCGAGTCGCAGTCTCGTCGCGAACTGGATTTTTTCCCCTGAATTTGGATCGTTCCAGGTGACGGCGGTGCGCAGATCGGCGTAACCGCGGTAGTCGGCCATGTTCAGGTTGTTGTCACCCACGACAAAATAGACCCAGGCGCGCGGTTGGAGGGTGAATTGGAAATTGTCCGGCAGGTCAACCGTGACGGTGGGTTGCAGATAGACCGTATTGATGCTGCGCTCCTCGGTGCCGCCACGACCGTTCGATTCATGCTCTCCGCCGGACTGCAGGTCGAGTTGGCAGAATTGGTTGCGAAGAATGTCGGGATAATAAAAGAACCCCGACGGTTTGTAGCTGGTATCGTAGAAGGACGGATCCCTGACGAACGCGGACCAAAACGCGGTTTGCGTATAGGCAAAATAGAAGTGAGTCAACGGATTCCAATTGTCCTTGAAATCGAGGACCTTGTATTTCAAGCTTACTTGGAATTCAACGGAGGGATGCGAGCCGCCGATGAAATAAATCGGCTCGTAAAAGGACAAATGCGTGCCGAAATATTCCCCCAACTGGTACGCGGGAGTCGCGTTGGTTACCGGCGACGCTGACGGTCGCTGCGTTGCGAATGGAACCTCCGTGGTGGCTTGTTCCACGAGGGCTGCCACCTGATTATAGTTTCTGATGTCCAGCGTGACCTGGCCGCTGCTGGTCAACGGAAGGTCGAGCACGTATTCCACTTTGACGAAGCCGCCGGGCGGAATCGTCGCCGCGATCGGACTGCTGTTGGTATTCAACACAAGAACTGTTTCGACGATTACGGCTTGGGAGATGAGGGTACAGTTGAGACTCGGCTCGAAGACTCGACCGATATAGTTGGACGAACCGTTGAAGCAGTAGAGCCAGAGACTGGAACGAGTGCCCGCAATCAGGGGCTGGGACGGCGACACGAAGGTGCAGCCGATCTCCTGCCCCAGGGCGGCGGGGACTACGCTTGTCAGGAACAGGACGGAAAACACCAACAGCGACCTGGCGTTGGCCCAAATGAACGTTCTTGCCCTCGTCAAAAGACGTTTCATCGTGGCGGGACTACATAGGCGAACGGATATGTTGTCAAGTGCATACCGTTCGTTTCCGGCTGCGGGACGGAGTAGGGCGAAAGAGGGGCGGCACAAGGGCTGCCTTACGGGACAAGCCGGACGCGGTAGAGCCGAGTGCTGCACTGGCAGCACGAGACGCCGCGATGTCGTTTTCGCGGCAACCACTTATGGTATCAGACGCACACGATAGTATCTCGCAGGGAAGTTGGTCGCGGCGCCGGTGTCGAGGTAGTTGGTCGTCGTGCCGACCGTGTTGGTGACGGTAAAGATGTCGGCGAAGTCGTTGGTGTTGTAGCTGCCGGTCGCGTCCCCCGCCGTCGCCTGCAGGGCGTTGGTCCGGCCGGGACCCATCGTCCACGTCACCAACAAGTCGATGCCGCTCGGCACGACCGAAGTGATCCGGAACGACGACGCACTGTTGGTCGGGTCGAGGCCGGCCAGATAATCCTGCAGGACGGTGAATCCGGTACCGTCGGGATCGTCCGTCGCCAGTGAATTATCGGACGCCTGGCCTGTGGGATGTCCGAAGTATTCTTGCGTCCACCAGTCCGGTACGCCATCGCCATCGCTGTCCACCGGCGGAGCGTTGGTCAACTGTTCGAGCAGGATTCGGTAGAACGCACTCGGGCGCGAGGCCGCGCCGATATCTTTGACCCATTGGATGCTGTCATTGCCGGGGATATTGGTCGCGATGGCCGTCCACGCGCCGCCCATGAAGTCAGACCTTTGCAACGAATAATACTTCCCGCCGACAGACGTGAAGTACACCCGGATATCGGTACCGACCGGAGTGATCGCCGTAATCCGGAACGACGACGCAGGATTGGTGGGGTCGAGGCCGGCCAAGTAGTCTTGCAAAACAGTGAACCCGGAGCCGTCCAGGTCCTCATTGGCGAGGTTGGGATCGAACGGGTCGAAGCCGTATTGTTGTTTCCATCCGTTCGGGATACCGTCGCCGACCGCGCTGAGGGAGGGATCCAGAGTCATTGTCGTGGCGGTGATCGTGCCTCCGCTTGAGCGAATGACCCGCCCGCAGGCGTTGGTGGCCACGATCCTGTCCGCCACGAGCACGCCGCCGGCGCCGACCATCAGCGTGCCATGACGCACGTCGAGAAACGCCGTGTGGCTCGCGTTGGTTACAAACAGGCTTCCGCTGCCAGCCACAGCGACCTGGCCGCTCGCGGTCGTAGTACAATCGCCGATCACGAGGCTCGACAAGACCGAAACCGCGCCGCCCGACACCGTCAATGAACCCTGCGAGCCGCCGTACTGCCCGATAACCATCGACGAAGCTTGCATGGTGCCGCCCGTGACTGTCAATTGACCAGCCCCGTTCGCGCCGATACTCGCGGTGCCCTTACCACTTGCGACAAGCTGGCCACCGGCCAGCCAGACCGCGCCCGTCGCACCGGAGTCGTAGCCGACAGTGAGTGCCGAGGAAAGGGTTACGCTGCCACCGACCACGGTCAAAGTTCCGCACGAGCCAGGGTAGTATCCCACGTAGGCTTGACCTGACAGCACCATGCCATTCGACACCGTCATCTGGCCTGCGCCCCACTGGCCAACGAACACAAAATTCGGCTGTCCGTAGTTTGTCGTGGTCAACTCACTACCCGAGAGCCACACAGCGCCCGTCGAGTAGTAGCCAGACTCAGCGATGGCGAGGTATGAGAGCCGGATAGTCGCTCCGTTCGAAATGACGAGCGTCCCCTGCGAACCAGCCTCATAGGCGACGGTACCCCCTTCGCTCACAACCGTCCCCGCCGATACGACCATCATGCCGGTAGCCACATTGCCGATCACGAGTTGGTTGACCCCTTCAGGCCGTGTCGGAGGTGTAACTTGACCACCGTTCTGGACGAGCAGCGTACCGTCAATCCAGAAAGTGTTCGCGTCGACCTGCAACGAAGAATTCTCGATGTCCAGCAGGCCGCCCGACCCAAGCGAGATTCCGCGCAACACGTGGAGCGGCGTTGGACTGCCCCCGGTGGTCAACAGGAGCGTATTCGTCCCTCCTGACGGGGCGGACACCGTCAGGTTGCTGATGGTGAGGGTGCTGGGGGAATTGCTGACGGTCGTAGCATCGATTGTGACTGTCTTGGAATTGTCGTTGGTGATCAGCTCCCCGGTGAGGAGGATCGAAGGCGGCACGCCCAACGACCAACTTCCTGCTGCTTCCCATTTTCCGCTCGCCAGACTAATCCAGGAATCAGGAGGGGGACGGAAGGTCGTTGCGTCCGCTTGGTTACTGTAGGGGGAATAACCGCCGGCGTTGGACGCCCGCACGCGATACCAATACGTCGTGTTTGTCGTCAAGCTCGTGTCGGTATAGGCGGTCACATTCGAATTGACGGTGGCGATCTGAGCGAACGTCCCCGGACTACCCCCGGTGTCGGGAGCGCGCTCAATGGCAAACCCGGTCTCATCATTGGCGGTGTCCGTCCACGACAAACTGATTTGGACACTGGACAACGGCGTCGCGGTCAGACCCGACGGAGCCACGGGCGGTAGTAGAATCGTGGCGTTCGTCAGGTTGCTGTAATCGGAATTTCCTGCCACGTTGTAGGTTCGTACGCGGTACCAATATGTCACACCTTGGGAAAGTCCGGTATCGCTGTAAGTGGCGACGTTGGAACTGACCGTGGCAATTTGCGCCCAAGTGCCCGGAACTCCGCCGTTGTCCGGAGCGCGCTCAATCTTGAACCCGTCCTCGTCAAACGAATTGTTAAGCCAAGAGAGATTGATCTGGCTTGGCCAGAGAAGGGTCGCGGTCAACGCCGAAGGAGCGCTCAACGGACATGGCAGGCTCAATGCCAAACTGTGGTCCCAGCCGGCGGCGATGGCGATCACGTTCGCAAGGCCCTCCGGCGGAGTCGACTCCCCATACTGATTGTCACCCCAAGCGACGACGGTGCCGTCGCTCTTGAGTGCCAGACTGAAAGTTCCACCGGCGGCGATGGCCACGACGCCCGACAAACCTGCCGGCGGCACGGACTCCCCATAAATGGTGGTGCCCCATTGCACAACGGTGCCATCGCTCTTCAATGCCAGACTATGATAGTCACCGACAGCGACAGCGACCACGCCAGTCAACCCCGGCGGGGAAGTCGCTTGGCCGTAGTTATTGTTACCCCAGCCAACCACCGTGCCATTGGTGTACACCGCCAGGCTGTGGTAATCGCCCGAGGCCATGGCGACGATTCCGGTTAGCGAGGTGACGCCGCGGGTGTCACCCCAGACAACAAGAATGCCATTACTCTGGAGTGCCAGGCTTTCGAACCCGCCGGCGGCGATGGCAACAACGCCCGTCGTTCCCGCCGGCGGAGTGAGTTGACCCCACATGTCATTACCCGAGCCGATCACGGTCCCGTCGCCCTTCAATGCCAGATTGAATCCAGAGCCCATAGCGATGGCCACAACCCCCGTTAACGTTGCTGGTGGTGTCACTTGCGTATCCCACAACGGGACGGTGCCATCACTCGTGAGTGCGAGGCTCCCATCGCCAAACGCGGCAATGGCAATGGCCGAAACCAGTCCTGTCAGGGCCGTTGCCTGACCACTCGCATTGTATCCCCAGCCGGCGACGTATCTCGGACACGGAGCCGGGACGAACGCGCTGGCCAAGTTGCTATAAACAGAATCCCCACTATTGTCATACGCTCGTACGCGGTACCAATATAGTGTGAACGGCAGAAGCCCTGTATCGCTGTAAGCCGTGGTACTTGAGTTGACCGAGGCGATTTGCGTCCACGTGCCCGGAACGCCACCGTTGTCCGGAGCGCGTTCGATGAGGAAGCCGTTCTCCGTCGTGCTGTTATTTGTCCAAGTGAGATTGATTTGGCCAGCCGAAACACCCGTTGCCGAGAGTCCCGACGGCGCGGCTACCGATGGCACAGCGGCGCTTGCCGGATCCGTGAAAAAGGATACTCCACAGACCGTGAAAGCCTGCAGTTGGTACCAATACGTTGCGTTCGAGGCAAGTCCGGCGTCATTGTAATTCGTGGTGTTGGGACCCACCGTCGCGATTTGAGTCCAAGCCCCCGGGCTGCCGCCATTGTCCGGTGCCCGCCGAATGTTGAAGCCGTCCACAGGGCCACTGCTTGTCCACGCCAGATTGATCTGATTGGTCGAAACTGCCGTCGCGGTAAGATTTGACGGCGCGTTGATCACTGGCGCCACCGCCAAGCTGTGAAGGTAGCCGGCGGAAATGGCCGTGACCCCGGCCAGCCCGGCAGGGGGACTGATTTGGCCATTGCTATCGTCGCCCCATCCGATGATGGTGCCGTCGCTCATCAAGGCCAAACTATGTTGCCAACCCGCCGAGATCGCCGTCACTCCAGTTAATCCGGCAGGCGGTGTTGCCTGGCCGTAGGTGTTATCGCCCCAGCCGACAACCGTGCCGTCGCTCTTCAGCGCCAGACTATGGTGGCCGCCAGCTGCGATCGCGACCACTCCGGTGAGGTTGGTCGGTGGAGTCGCCAGTCCCGACCCGCCATTTCCCCAGCCGACGACGGTACCGTCGCTTTTCAACGCCAGGCTGTGATAACCACCCGCTGCGATGGCCACAACCCCCGCTAGATTTGTGGGGATGCTGATCTGACCCGACTCGTTCAATCCCCAACCAATAACAGTGCCGTCGCTTAACAAAGCCAGACTATGCTGCCATCCATTCGCGATGGCCACCACCCCGGTCACATTCGGCAACTGATCCCACTCAAAGCCCCACATCACCATGGTGCCGTCGCTCTTCAGCGCGAGCGTACTGGCAACATTGGCAGATACGGCCACCACGCCGGTAAGACCGGCGGGCGGTGTCAATATCCCATAACTGTTGTCGCCCCAACCGAGGACTGTGCCATCACTGCGCAAGACGAAACTGTCCTCCATGCCGGCAGAGACGGCTACCACGCCACTCAGATTCGTCGGGACCGCCGTTTGGCCGTACCCGTTCCACCCCCAAGCCACAGCCGATGCGTTGCACACCGCCGGTGTAGCCCCACTCGCAATCGCGGAAACACCCGAGTCGCCCGATGTATTGTACGCGCGTACGCGGTAGTAATAAGTCGTGCCAGGCCACGCTCCGGTGTCGCGGTAAGTCGCTGTTTGGGGCAGCAGTTGTGCGATCTGGGTGAAATTGATCCCGTCGAGCGACCGCTCGACCATGTATCCGCTTTCGTTGGTGGACGTGTCGATCCAAGTCAGGTTGATCTGGAATGGCGATGCCGCGGTGGCCTGAAGATTGGTTGGAGCGCTGGGAATGGTTTGCGCGTGCGAGATAGCCGGCAGCGCAATCCAGACGAGAAATCCCGCGATCAGACAACCGCGCCGCATTCGGTGCATGGTATGCCTCTCAGCCTCGGAAGGCCGTCAATCACTTCGGGGTGAATCAAACCTCGCGCTCAGACGTGATAGTAACTTTCAGCGGTCGTTGAAGCAAGCCAAATCAAGGCTCGCGGGGGGGGCCACGTGATGGCCGAAAGAGTTCGGCCAAACGCGGGCTTCGCCGGGAGAGAAGGGGGAAGGGGGGCATTTGTTTTGATCCACCATCAGAATCTTCTGGACAAGGTGTATACGATAGCGTATAGTCGGCGACGTTTTGGGTTGTTTGACATAGGGGCATAGATGTTCACCACGAAGTCACGAAGGTCACGAAGCACGGCACCCTTCGGCCCCGACGTCGGTTGTCGGGGCAGGCGGCCGGTCCGCGTTTACGAAACGCGGCTAGAAGGGGCGCAGCCACAAAAAGGGGGTTTTTGCGAAACGAACCCAAGCTTTTTGGATCAAAAGTGCGTGTGAATGAGGTTGTGGGACGGGTAGTTAGAACTTTTGAAAAATGATTTTTGCGTTGGGTTCGTTTGGGTTCGGTTTGGGGGTATTCGCATGTCCAAACGACGATTCGAGCTCTTTATACACGACCGCAAGCAGGGACGCTCGCGCCAACGGTGAGCAGATCGCTTCTAGGAGGTGAGCTTTGTGAGCGCTTCGAGGTATTTCTCGGTGGTCTTGCGGATGACGGTGTCGGGCAGGACCGGTCCCGGCGGTGTCTTGTCCCAATCGAGGGTTTCGAGGTAATCGCGGACGAATTGCTTGTCGAAACTCGGTTGGGGTTTGCCCGGCGCGTAGCCGTCGGCGGGCCAGAAACGGGAACTGTCAGGCGTGAGCGCTTCGTCGATGAGAATCAACTGGCCGCTGTAGCGGCGCTCTGCGAGCGCCGAATCCGCTCGGCGGTCATAGACCGCCGCTACAGTTTCAGAACGGAGCCCGAACTCGAATTTGGTATCGGCGATGATGATGCCGCGCGTGGCCGCATAATCACGGGCGTAACTGTACAGGGCGAGCGAGGTGTCGCGCACTTTCTCGGCGAGCGGTCTGCCGAGGATTTGCGCGCACCGGTCGAAATCGATGTTCTCGTCGTGGCCGGTCTCGGCCTTGGTCGCGGGCGTGAAAATGGGTTGGGGGAGCGGGCTGGATTCGACAAGCCCGTCGGGCAGCTTGATGCCGCAGACGGTTTGCGACTGCTTGTATTCTTTAAGCCCGGAACCGGCGAGGTACCCGCGCACGACGCATTCGACCGGGAGCGGCTGGCACTTGCGCACGAGCATCGAGCGGCCCTGCAGCGCGGCCCGCGCGGCGGCCACCGATTTCGGCAAACGGCGCGCCTGCCCGGCCAAATCGGACGTGATGAAATGGTTCTCGACGATGTGCCGGGTCTTGCCAAACCAGAATTCGCTCAGGGCGGTGAGGACGCGGCCCTTTTCGGGGATCGGGTTGGGCAGGATGACATCGAACGCGCTGATGCGGTCGGTGGCCACGAACAGCAGCGAATCCCCGAGGTCGAAGACCTCGCGGACTTTGCCGCTCTTGAGTTTCGGGACGCCCGCCAGATCGATTTGCGTGATTGTGTTCGTCATCGTGCTCGCCTAAACTGGCCCCCATTGTATGAAACCCAGCCGAAAGTTTAAGGAAAATGTGCTGGTGGTCGGTTTTTTTTTGCTGAGCGTCGCCGTGGTGGTGATCCTTGTCATCGGCGCTTGGAAAGGGCGTACGTCCCCCCGCCCGTCAGTTCCAGCGGCGGAGCAGGTCAATCACTAGGCGCACGCCGAAGCCTGTGGCCCCCTTGGTCAGATAGGGAAGTTCCTCCGTGGTCCAGGCCGTGCCCGCGATGTCCAGGTGCGCCCAGGGCGTGTCACTGACGTACTTCGCGAGGAACGCCGCCGCCGTGATTGCGCCGCCGTAACGGCCCCCGGTGTTCTTGATGTCGGCCACGTCGCTTTTGATCTTGTCCTTGTACTCCGGCCAGAGCGGCAACGGCCAGACCCGGTCGCCGGTGCGGTCCGCTGACTCGCGGATCTTCTTCTGGAGCACATCGTCATTGCCCAGAAGGCCGGCGGCGATACTGCCGAGCGCGACGACGCACGCGCCGGTCAGCGTGGCGAAGTCGATGATGGTCTTCGCGCCGCGTTCGCGGGCGTAAACGAGAGCGTCGCCGAGCACGACCCGGCCTTCGGCGTCCGTATTGAGCACCTCGATGGTCACGGCCCGCTTGTCCGCCCCGCGGTAACTGGTCACGATGTCGCCCGGACGGTAGCTGGTGGAACTGGGCATGTTTTCGGCGGATGAAATGACGCCGATGATATTGAGCGGCAGTTTCAATTGGGCAACGGCCTTGAGAATCGCGAGAACGGCGACGCCGCCGCACTTGTCGAATTTCATTTCGTCCATCTTGTCGGACGGCTTGATCGAAATGCCGCCGGAATCGAACGTGATGGCTTTCCCGACAAGCGCAATCGGCGTGGCGTCCTTCGAGCCGTAATATTCGAGGACGATCAGGTGCGGCTCATTCGCGCTGCCGCCGCCCACGGCCAGCAATCCACCGAAGTTGCCGGCTTCGAGTTCCTTTTTGGCGAGGACAGTGCACACCAGACCCGAATCGTCGGCCAGTTTGCGGGCGTAATCCGCCATGACGCGCGGCGTGACGACGTTGCCGGGGAGATTGCCAATTTCGCGGGCGTAATTGGTCGCTTCGGCAACGATCTGTGCGTCGGCGGCGGCTCTTTTGGCCGTCTTCACGTCGGCGCGTGCGGGAAGACAAAGCGTGAGCGTCTTCAATTCCGTCGCCTCGCCGTCGTCGTCGGGTTTGAACTGGCGGAATTGGTATGTCGCGAGGATCGCGGCCTCGACGATGGCCCCCACCGACTCGTCAACATCGGCCGGTTCACCCGCCTGAGGCGGGCAAGCCTGCACGGCGGCCCGCTCGATGCCCAAGTCGCGCAGTTTCTTGGCGGCAATGCCCATGGCGCGGCGCAGAGTTTCGGTTGTGAACTTGCTGCGAAGACCCAAGCCGACCAGCAGGACGCGTTGGGGCGCGAGTTTGCCCGACGAGTGGAGGAGAAAGAGCTGGCGCTCGGCCCCGCGAAACTCTTTCGGGCCGACATGACGAAGCAGATTCTTGAAGGCGGCGGGCCCGTCGAGGCGTTCCTTCTCGAACGCGAACAAAACGGCGGCCGGTTGCTTTTGAGAGAGGGCGGCGGCGGTGGTGACAGAAAGATTCATAGGTTTGTTCCGTGGGGGATTATAGCAACGTGTGCACATCCGTCAACGCGCGGCAGATTACCATCGTTAACTCTTTATAATCAACGCGTTGCATCGTGCCTCTGGAAAAACTCGCGCTTGTGCGACGACTTTCTGGCAGATCGTCCAACGGTCTGGAGGGTGGCAGTTTCCGTGGCAAGTTTCGTGCTTTCTGTACGTTACGACGCTGGCATTGCCCGTGGCAATCGAGTGTCGGACCGTGCGAGAGCATCCATGATCCAAAGTTTATTGACGAACGTCATCGCGTTCGTTAGCGCGACCTTTCCGCCGGACGGATTGAGGGTCGCGCTGGCGCTGGCCGTGTGCAGCACGTGGTTGGTGGTGGTCGTGTTGGCCTACCTGAACTTCCACACACGGCAGGCCTGCTATCGGTTTTGGGCGGTCGCCTGGCTGTACTACTCGATGTACCTGGCGACGGCGCTGGGGCTGGACGAACGGCCAGACCTCGCGATCCTCGCGACGTTGGGCCGCGCCTGCGTGGGCGTGAGCGCGTTGTGTATGGCGTGGGGGGCGTTGCATCTGGCCAATCATGTGCGGTCGGATCGGGAACTGGGGATCGCATCGCTGGTCATGCTGGCGTGGAGTTTCGCGATTCGTTCCGTGGCGGGGAACCATGTCTGGATCAACTGTCCGACATTTGTGTTGCTGGGATTATCGGGTCTGGCTGTCGCACTCCTTCACACGAAGCAATGGAAGGAACACCCGGGAGCGCGCGTGCTCTCCGTGAGTTTGCTGCTGTGGTCACTGCATCAATGTATCTTCCACTGGCTGATCGCCCGGGAGCCGACGCTGGGCGCCCTGGAATACATCGCGTCCGCTGTCCTCGCCTTCGGGGTGACGGTGGGGTTCATTGCGTTGGCGTTGGAACAGGCGCGCGCGAGCCAGATCGCGTTGCAGCAGGAATGTCGCGACGGCACCGTGCAACGGCATGCGCTGGAGCACGAGTTGCACATCGCCGAGCAGAAATACCAGCACCTGTTCGCGTCCGCATGTGATGCGATCCTTCAGGTTGACATCGCGACATTTCAGATCGTTCAGGCGAACCCCGCCGCCGAAGAGTTGACGGCGCGCAAGGCGGACCAGTTGGTCGGCCAGCCCTTGTGTACGCTTTGCCCGCAGCTGCGCGGTTGCACGGACAGCCTGTTGGAGAACAAGAAGCGGGTCGAAGCGCTCTTCGACGAGGCCGGCGAAATTCAGATCGCCCAGGGGGAGGGGGAACACGTGCTTTGTGAAGGAGCGGTGACGCTGGTGGATTGTCAGAAGCGGCCGGTGCTCCAGATCAATGCCCGGGAAATTACCACCCGCAAGAAAATGGAGCAACGACTGCGGCAGGCGGAGAAATTATCGGCGCTCGGCCAACTCGTGGCCGGCGTCGCCCACGAATTGAACAATCCACTCGCGGTGGTGATGGGATACGCGCAACTATCTGTGAAGAACAAGGGCCTCGATGAAAAGGTCCGCAAGGATTTGCAGAAGGTCCTTCATGAAAGCGAGCGGGCCGCGAAGATTGTGCGGAACCTGCTGACGTTTGCGCGTCCACGCGAGCCGCATATGACCATGGTGGACATCAACCGCATTGTCGTGGATTCTTTGGAGACGCGAGAAATGCAGGTGCAGCGGGCCAAGGTCGAGATCGTGCGCCGATTGGGCAAGAACCTGCCGCCAACGATGGCCGACGCCGGTCAGATCGAGCAGGTGCTGGTCAACCTGATCACCAACGCCGTTCAGGCGCTGGAGAACCGTCCGGACAAGCGGATCGTCGAGGTCGCCACCGAATACAGCAACGATCGGATCCGCATTGCGGTCGCGGACAACGGGCCCGGCATCCCCGACCCGATTATGGAAAGGATCTTCGACCCGTTCTTTACCACGAAGGGTCCGGGGAAAGGCACGGGACTCGGCTTGTCAATCTGCTACAGCATTGTGGAAGAGCACAGGGGGAAGATCTGGGTGGAGACCAAGGCCGGCAAGGGCACACGGTTTATCGTCGAGTTGCCGGTGGTGAAATGCGCCGAGGCGGTGCATCCGCCACCGGTCGAGGCGCCCGTCGCCGAGCGCGTGCCCGAGGCGCCGGCGCGGCGCTTGTTGATCGTCGACGACGAACCGGGAATCGTTGACGTATTGAAACGGGCGCTGGACGAAAAGGGTTTTCAGACGGAGTCAGCTTGCAACGGCGCGGAGGCGCTGTCGCGCCTGGCGACAAACGAGTACGACCTGATCATTTCCGACATTTGCATGCCGGAAATGAGTGGCGAAAAACTTCATGCCGCGATCGGGGAACGGTACCCGCATTTGCGAGAGCGGATTGTCTTCGTCACCGGTGACACGGTCAGCCCGTCCTCGCGGAAGTTTTTGGAGCAGTCTGGCGCCCGTTGGCTCAACAAACCGTTCGACATTAGTGAGATCGAACGCATCGTCATCAGCGCGTTGCGTGAGGGAACGGTCATCGCCGCCAGCTAGGGCGCCGCGCGCCTGTTCCTCGTCGGACGGTTGCGAATGCCCCCACTTGCCGGGGCGACCCGAAGCATGGTAGTATGTTCGGAGCGCAGGGAATCGCGTCTATTATAAATCCATGCAGTCCGATCAACGGCAACGACGAGTATTGATTTTTTGTCTTTCGGGTCTTGGCGACGTGATTATGGCGTCGCCCTCGATCGCCGCATTGGCGGCCGAGCCGGAACGATTCCGCCTGACGCTCTTGACGATGTTCGGCAGCGTTGCCGAATACCTGCGCGAGCAGCGCTTCACCGAAGATGTGCGGTTTGCGGATTTCCCGGGCAACTCCAAGGCCCGGATCCTGCGGGATCCCTGGCGGTTACGCCAGGAACGATTTGACGTGAGCGTTCCGACGTACTCGCACAATCGAATCGAATACAATGCCGCCGCCCGCCTGCGCGACCTGCCGTTGGAATCCGTGGAAAACGCCGCCTGGCAACTGTTATACCAACCTCATGCAAACGCCCTCAACGCTCAACGCTAAGCGGCCCGGCCCCGGGCTGTGGTTGACAATCGCGGTGGCGGCGGGGTACTGCGTCTGGCTCGGTGCGCACTGGCTGCCGTTGGGGTTGAGTGCAAACGAGTTGAGCGGCTCGGCTTCACGCGTTTGGGACATCCAGCGCGAAATCTCGCAACATCATGCGCTTCCGTGGTGGACGCCGTATTTCATGAGCGGATCGAGCTACGGCCTCAACCATGTCAGAGGTTTTTATCTGCTGCCGTGGATGTTCTTTTCGATGTTCACCGACCTCATCACCGCCGGCAAGCTCATGGCGTTGTTGGCGATCTTTACGGGGGCGGTGGCCATGTACTTTTGCGCTTGGCATTTCTTGAAGCATGACTGGGGAGCGGCGTTGGCCGCGGTGGCGTTCTTGCTGCATCCGGAACAGATCATCCGGGCGGCGGGCGCGGAACACATGACCATCATCCTGTTCTTTCCCTTCATGCCGCTCCTCTGGCTGACGATGGCCCGAGCCCTCGAAACCAACACCGTTCGGGATACGTTTCTATGCGCCCTCGTCGCCGTGCTGGCCTGGTGGACGGACAACAAGCAGGCGTTCACCGTGTTTCTGTTTCTGTTTGGCTACGCGCTCTACTGGCTGTGGCCCCGACGCCAGCAATGGCGACTGACCGCCCGCACGTGCGGATTCCTGGCGGCCATGGGGCTGGCGATGGGCACGTGGGTGCTGGCGCCCGGCTTTGTGGAATCGCGGTACGTGAAGCTGTTTTACGGCGATCCATTGGCGGCCTGGCAGAAAGGCTTCTCGTTCAAGAGTCTGCTGGGTTTGGTCGATCGCAACGGCTCGGCCACGAGCAACCTTGTCGGCGTTGTGATCTCGCGGATCCAGGCCAACGGCGGGCGCGTGAACAGCCAGGCGGAATTGGACCAGGTGCAACGGTTGATGTCACTGGGCTCGGACTCTCCCGAGAAATACATGGGGATCGTATTGCTGGTGATTCTTGGGGCCACCGCGCTGTGGAATACGCGCCGGGCGGAGCGACGGGCATTTTGGTTTTTCGTGGGGGCGTTATTGGTGAGCGTAATGCTGGCGACGGGACCGAGCAGCGTGTGGTCGGCCAACTGGACGACCTGGACGGCGCTTTCGTCGCACCAAGTGTCCGGGGTTGCCCTCGCGTGGGTGTTGGTGAGCCTCGCATTTTTGGTGGTGTTCTATCGGCGAAAATTGACCACGGGACGTAAGCGGGTGATTGCCGGCGTGGCGCTGGCGATTTTCCTGTTTGTGCCGGGTTTCCAATTGTTGGCCACGCTCCCGTATTTCAAGGATATCCGGGCGCCATACGCCTTTTACGATACACCCGCAGTATTTCTGGGGGCGGTGCTGGCGGGATTCTTCGTCACGGATGTGCTCCAGGCGGAGAAATGGCGGGCGCACGCGCCGAAGATTGTGGCGGGTCTCGGCCTGTTGATGTTGTTCGACTACTGGCCGTATCAAAAACCGACATGGGACAACGGCGTCCCCGCTCACACGTTGGCGAACCTGCAGTCGGCGTATCAATCGCTCGAGAAGGACCCGGATTGGGTCAAGACCTACGCGCTTTCCGGGCGCTACTTTCACCTGCTCGGGCCGATGTGGGGCGGCAAACCACAGGTCTATGAAGCCTTTTACAACTGGATGTGTCCGCTGGGCACGGGCCTGCTGAACCAGGAGGCCCTCATCCAGTTGCCGGACCGCCGCATCATCATGAATCGGGCCTTCCTCGACTTGATGGGGGCACGCTATGTCGTCTTCGACATGGCCAGCCCCGGCGCTCCCGAGCCGCAGACGATCCTCGATGATCTGTCGCATAACTATGCCGCTGTCTTGACGAATGAAGATTTCGCGGTGTTCCGCAACGATACCGCCCGGCCGTACGTGACGGCGTACGCGCGCGCCTGTCTCTACGCCGGTGACGTTCACAAGTCGCCGGTCCTCGCGCTGGTTCTCTCGGCAAGAAACTGGCCGCTGGTGCAAGCCAAACAGGCAAGCCCGGGTGAAGTCCCCGCCGACGAAGCGCAGAAGTATGAGCGCGTATATGGCGAGGACAGCTCACCGGTTCCACCGGTCGATGCCGGCACGCCCGTATCGTTGGGAGATGTGCGACTCACGCGAGAGAACGCGCAATTGGTGCGCATCCAGTTGACGGCGCCGTCGGCGTGCGTGGCGGTCATCGCCGAGAGCTACTATCCGTTCTGGCGCGCGGAAATCGACGGCCAACCCGCCGAGGTTGTGCGGGTGAGTTGCGGTCTCATGGGCGTGCAAGTGCCAGCGGGCGCCCACGCGATTCTCCTGCGGTATCAACCGCCGCGAGCGTACGCGGTGGCGGCCGTGGTCAGCATCGTGGCGTTCCTTGCGGGGTTGGGATTGGCAGTCCGCAATCGGTAGCCCAGCGGCCCCGCGTCTACCGGCTTTTCCACCAGTCAATCGTCTGGCGGAGGCCATCTTCAAGGTTGTACCGGGGCTTCCAGCCGGTGCCTTCGCGGAGTTTCGAGTTGTCGGCGAGGATGTGCATGGGTTCGGTCGGGGAATCGGGGAAGGCGCCCAGCTTGATCAAATCGACACGGTCCAGCAACTCGCCGATTTTCAGCGCGATATCGCGTACGGTGGCGCGCACGCCACTGCCGATGTTGACGGCTCCGGTCAGCTCGCTTTGCGCCACGGCGCAGATGGCGCTGGCGACGTCTTCGATGTGCAGGTAGTCGCGAAGTCGGTCGCCGGTCACGAGCCTGGCCTCCTGGCCCTGCCGGAGCTTGTTGATCACGACCGGCACCAGCCGCCGCTGGTCTTCGTAGGGACCGTACTGGTAGAAGATGCGCACCCACGCAAAATCGATCCCGGTCGAGGGAAGCGCCTGAAACAGGTCGAGCTTCGACTGCGCGTACACGGTGGCGGGAGCCGTCGGCGTGGATTCGCTCTGAGGTGGGTCGCTCGTCGCATACTCGAAGCACGTGCCAGCCCCGATGAAACGTTGACAGCCTTCCTCTTTGAGCCGCCGCGCCAGTTGCAAGCTGGCGCCGACCCACTCCTGATTTTGCGGGGCGTGAAGATATTTGCCCGGCTCGACGTACCACGCCAGGTGGATACACACGTCAAACCGCCAGTCCGGAAGGGCGATGGAAGGAGCCAGCAAATCGGCTTCGATAAAGCGGACCGACGCGGCCACGTCGGCGATGCGCGAGCGGTCGATTCCCGGCAGCACAAGGGCGTGCACCTCGTGACCCTGATGCACCAACTCGCGCGTGATATGCGAACCGATGAACCCGACGGCTCCCGTGAGGAGAACTTTCACAAACGCGAACCGTATTGGGCGGCGTAGTATTTCTTGAACTCGCCACTCTTGATCTTCCGCCACCACGACTCGTTCCGGACGTACCAGTCAATGGTCTCGTCGAGCGCGCGGGGGAAATCGCGGTTCGGACGCCAGCCCAGCGCGGCGAGTTTGCCCGCATCGAGCGAATAGCGGCGGTCGTGGCCGGGCCGGTCCTTGACGAGCTGGATCAACGTCTCGGGCTTGCCCAGTTTGCGGAGGATCGCGCGGGCGATCTCGATATTCTCGACCTCGTTGCCACCGGCGATATTGTACGTCTCGCCCGTCTTGCCGTGGGTGATGAGGAAATCGATGGCGGCGCAGTGGTCTTCGGCGTAAATCCAGTCGCGGACGTTGCGGCCGTCGCCGTACAGCGGCAGCGGCTGGCTTTCGAGGGCGTTGGTGATGAACAACGGGATGAATTTTTCGGGGTATTGGTTCGGGCCAAAATTGTTCGAGCAGCGGGTGATCGTGACGGGGACGTTGTGGGTGGTGAAATACGCGTAGGCGAGCCGGTCCGCGCCCGCCTTGCTCGCCGAGTACGGGTTGCGCGGGTTCAGCGGTGATTCTTCCGTGAAACTGCCGCTGGCAATGCTGCCGTAGACTTCGTCCGTTGAGACCTGGATGAACTTCTTCACCCCGAATTCGCGGGCGGCTTCGAGAAGTGTGAACGCGCCCAGCACATCGGTCCTGATAAAATCATCGGCCCAGAGGATCGAGCGGTCCACGTGGGTTTCGGCGGCAAAATTGACGACGATATCGACCCCGTGGCTCCAGAGTTTGGTGACCAACTCGTGGTCGGCAATGTCGCCCTTGACGAACTGGTGGCGGGCGGGATCGGCGAGATCGGTCAGGTTGTCGAGATTGCCCGCGTAGCTGAGTTTGTCGAGATTGGTGACGTGCCAATCCGGATGGGCCCGGAGGGCATACTTCACGAAATGCGAGCCGATGAAACCGGCGCCGCCGGTGACGAGGGCGCGCATCAGGTCTTTCCTCGCGACACGCTGAGTTTCATGCCGTCGCGTTGGGCCACGAGCAGGCTGGTTTCCAAAAGTTTCTCGTGAGAAGCACCGGCGTCCGCCCACCAGCCGTCGAGGACATCGTAGGACAGTTGGCGCCGTTTGATGTAGGCATTGTTGACGTCGGTGATTTCGAGTTCGCCGCGGCCGGACGGTTTCAAGGTACGGATGATATCGAAGACGGCGGGGTCGTACATGTAGATGCCGATCACCGCGAGATTGGATTTCGGACGGGTCGGCTTCTCGACGATGCTGACGATATGCTGGCCGCGCAACTCGGCGACACCGTACGCGCGGGGATTGGCCACTTCCTTGAGGTAGACGCGGGCCCCGCGCTTCTGCTTGCGAAACGCCGCGACGCCCTGGCGAATGTCCTTCTCAATGACGTTATCGCCGAGCATGACGACGATCTTCTGCCGCTCGGCGAAGTGTTCCGCCAACCGCAGCGCGTCGGCGATCCCGCCTTCGCCTTCCTGATAGGTGTAGTTGATGTGGGGAAGACTGAAGGCGCTGCCGTTCCCGAGCAACCGCAGGAAGTCGCCCGCGTTATTGCCGCCGGTGACGATAAGCAGGTCGCGCACGCCCGCATCGACGAGGGTCTTGATGGGATAGAAAATCATCGGCTTGTCGTAAATCGGCAGAAGATGCTTGTTGGTGATCTTGGTCAAGGGCGCGAGCCGCGTGCCCAAACCACCGGCGAGAATAATGCCTTTCATGGCGGATTCCTAGAGCGGCCGCGATGCCGCGAACTGGTTCGGTGTCATGGCGCGGGAGAGTAGCCAAGCGGCTGGCTCAAGTCAACGCTGGCCGGTTGACCGAATCATGGTGCTTGACTTTGGATTCCCGTTGCGGCTCTTTACACTTGTATGTCCGTGGGGAAAAGCGGTGAGCGAAACGAGACCCAGCCACGTGCCGACGCTTATTATCCGACGGCGCGGCTCACCTACCAATCCAAGGTGGACGACCCGTATTCGAGCCATTCGGTCATTTTACGGAGTGTCGGGGATGGGAAGGGGAAACGGCTGCTGGATGTAGGCTCGGCACAAGGCGTACTGGCCCAGAGGTTTACCGAGCGCGGATTCGAGGTGACGTGTGTCGAGGGCAGCCCGGAATTGGCGGCGCTGGGCAAAGACAAGTGTCATGAAATGATTGTGGCGGATTTGGACAAGCCGTTGCCGCAACTGAACGGACAGTTTGACGTGATCGTGTACGGTGACATCTTGGAACATCTGAGAAACCCCATGGAAGTATTCACCGGGTTCAATCGCTGCTTGCGACCGGGAGGCCAGGTGATCGTTTCGGTGCCCAATATGGCGCATTTGTGGGTGCGGCTGAACTTGTTGTTGGGCCGATACGAATACGCCGACCGCGGGATATTGGACCGGACCCACCTGCGGTTCTTCACCCTCTCCTCCTTCCGCCGGTTCCTGAGCGAGGCGGGACTGGAGTACGAGTGGATCGTCGGGACGCCCGTGCCGCTGTTTCTGGTGGTGCCCAGGCGGTACCATGGCCGGTGGTTGTGGACGTTGCAGGCGTTTAACGCGATGGTCACGAGGGGCTGGAAAACCATGTTCGGCTTTCAATTTGTCGCGCTAGCACATCCGAGGAAGATGTCATGAAACCCAAGGTCATTGTCGTCATGCCCGCCTATAACGCCGGCCGCACGTTGCGGATGACGTACGAAGAACTGCCCAAGGACACGGTGAGCACGGTGATTTTGGTGGACGACGGTTCGACGGACGAGACATTGAAGATTGCGCGTGAGCTGAACCTGGAAGTGTTCATGCACGATCGGAATTACGGGTACGGCGCCAACCAAAAGACCTGCTATACGGAAGCGTTGAAGGCGGGTGCGGACATCGTGGTGATGGTGCATCCGGATTATCAATATGACCCCCGGCTGGTGCCGCAGATCGTGGAACCGATCAGCAGGGGAGAGGCGGACGTCGTTCTGGGCTCGCGGCTCAAGGGGGGCACGGCGCTGCAGCAGGGGATGCCGTGGTGGAAATACTTCTCGAACCGGTTTCTGACCTGGGTGGAGAACACGACTTTCGGGTTGGATCTCTCCGAATTTCACACCGGCTATCGGGCGTTTCGCAAGGAGGTCCTCGAATCGGTCAACTACTCGATTGATTCCGATGGATTCATTTTCGACCAGGAAATCATCGCCCAGGTTGTGGCGGCGCGGTTCCGCATCGCCGAGATTGGCGTGCCGACGCGGTATTTTCCCGAGGCGTCGTCGGCGAGTTTTACAGCCAGCGTCGTGTACGGTCTGAAGATACTCACGTTGACTGCGCGGTTCCTGCTGTACAAGTGGAAGATCATTCCCGGTCGACAGTTCATCAGTTTGCGGGCGCGTTATACAAAGATGGCCGCCAAACCCTCATGAAGACCGAGCCGACGGCGCGACCCGCGTTCGACAAACTGCCGCCTCCACCCTTGCGGCGGCTGTTGGTGTTTCTCGGGTTGTATGCCCTCGGGTTTTTCGCGCTGGCCGCGCGCAAGTACGGCGCGATGAACTCCGCTTCCGGTGACATCTCGGTCATCATCAACGCGTTCTGGAACACGCTGCATGGGCGGTTCTTCTACGCCACCGACGTGGGCATGAGCCACTTTGGCGTGCATGTAACACCGGCCATACTGGCGGCGCTGCCCGCCTACTGGCTGGTTCCCAGCGCCTACACGTTGCTGCTGCTCCAATCCATCGTGATTGCGGCGGCGGGCGTCCCCTTTTTCTTCCTGGCACGAAAAGTATTGGAGACGGATCGCGGGGCGTGGCTGATGACGATTGCCTTTCTCTTTTACCCGACGGTTGTCACCAACCACGTCAACCAGATTCATTGGGAGTACTGGGCGTTGCCCTATGTGATTGCCGCCGTCTACTTCCTCGAACAAGAACGATTCTGGCCGTTTGTGGTGTTTGCGCTGCTCGCGATGACGGGACAAGAGAGCATGCCGCTGACGACGGGGATGTTTGGCGTGTATGCGGCCGTCCGCCGTCGCGGGATCAAATGGATCGTTACGCCCATCGCCATGGCGATCGCGTACGGGATGTTCATCTTCACCGTGGTGATTCCGCATTTTGCGGGGGCCCATGGGTATATCGTGGCGCACTATTTTGGGGACCTGGGCAATACGCCCGGCGAGTTGATCAAGACGTGTCTGACGCAGCCGTGGCGGGTGGTGGCGCAGGTCTGGGACCTGGATCGCGGGGTGTATCTGATCGAGATGCTGCAACCGTTGCTGTGGGTGGCGCCGTTGCTTTGCTGGGAAATCCTCTTTGCGTTGCCGAGCCTGGGAATCAGCTTGGTGGTCAACGAACAGGCCTTTCGGGTGATCCCGTGGCATTACAACCCGACGTCGGGCGCGTTGCTGTGCGTGGCGGCCGTTTACGGAGTGCGCCGGCTGTCGGCGCTGGCGGACAACAAATGGCGCTGGCTGCCCTCGCAGGCGGGCATCGCTTTCAGCATCTGCGTGCTGTCGATCTCCAGTTGGTTTCTCTGGCTCAACATCGGGGACTACTTCTCGACTCCCTACGCGGAGACGATGCAAAAAGTGTTGGCGCTCATTCCGCGGGACGCATCGGTCCTGTCGCCGGTGACCATGCGGGCGCATCTTGCGGACCGGCGCTTCGCCTTGCTCCAATTACTGTTTAACCCGCGGCATCCGATGGTGGAACTGTGGCCGCAGGAGAAAATGTACGACCTTGATTATGTCATTCTCGACGGGAACGAACGCCGGTTTCCCGAGGAGGCGGTCACCCGCGATCTGGTGATGTCCTATTACACGAATACGAATTATCAATTGATCCTGAACGAGAACAACATGTTCGTGTTTCGGCGGCGCGAATCCGTCCCCCTCGCTCCGTAGCGCGGCCTTCTTCCATTTGGGTGATGATGATTGCTGGAGCGCTGCCCCTGCGTCTGCTCCCGAACCGAGACGAACCGGGCAGGCTTATTGGGCGGGGATTGCCTGACCATTGACCTGATAGACGAACAGCGTCTCGGCCACGCGCGCTGTCGGCTGCCGCGATTCACGAAGCCAGGCCCACTCCGGGCGCATCAACTCCGACGCGGAAACCACGAGCCAGCCATCCTTGATTTGACGCGCCTGATCCGCGTTCACGCGGGTATTCGGGATCTTGAGGTACTCGATATTGTACTGCGTCCCGAAGTAATCGAGATAAATGTGCGAGATGCCGCGGTCGTCGAGGAATTTCTTCAGCCGGTTGGCGTCCTGCCCCCAGTCAAAGTTGGAATCGATCAGGTGCCGATATCCGTTCTCGGAGCCGCCCGCGAACTCGTTGAAGTACTGGATGTAAAGCGGATAGGCGAGGAGGGCCTCGATTCCGAGCCAGACCGCCAACCCCCACGCCACGGGTTGCCATCGGCGGGACACCGCGGGCCATTGGCTGGCGATGCCAACCGCCAGCAGAGGGAAGATGGACAGGGTATGGCGAATTCCGATGTCAACTTTGCTGGTAATGGCGAAAAGCAAATACACCGCAATGGCGCACCACGGCACCAGAACGGCAAAAGCCTGCTTCTGGATTCGGGCACACAACAACCAGAGGGCCGCGCCGGCGAGTATCAACAGCGGAATGGGAGTCTTGAGCCACAACGCCATGGGGAAGTAGTACCACCAGCCGCCGGCCTGCCACTGGCCATCGAGATACGCCTCGCGCGGGTGATGGGCCTGGGCGATGCTGAGCGCCAGTCCCTTGAAGAAATCGCGGGGCATCAGGATCAGGCGCAGTGACTGGAACCAGTCCGGCACGCCGAGTTGACGCGCCTGCTCGGCACCAATCGGCGGCGGTACCTTCCATTCCGGCAGGTAGGCGATCATCAGGACGAGCCAACCAGCGAGCGCCGCCCAGCCGCAGTGTTGCAACAGCGATTTCCAATGGTTCAATGGCGGTCGGCGCTTCACTTGATAGAGGGCAGCCAGCGCGAGCAGAGTCGGACCCAACGTCAGCGACGTGTACTTCATGGCCAGCGCCCCGGCGAGGGTTGCGCCAGCCCATAGGGCTGTCCTTCGAGTGGGCGCCTCCACAAACCTTCCCAGGGCAAACACAGCGACGGGCATCATTACCATCGCGCCGACGTCGGTGATGATCAAATGCCCGTAAGCCAGGATGATCGGGTTGAATGCCCATGTCGCCAACGCCAGGACGGCGGCGATGGGCCCGGTCAGCCGTCGCGCCCACCAAAAAATAAAGACGCCGGCGAGCAGCGTCAGGACCACCTGTACCGAGCGCGCGGATACCATCATGGCATCCGCGTCGTTCGAGCCGTCGTACACAAACATCTGGCCGAACAATTGGCTCTCTGGCATGGGCCAGAAGTACCAATTGTCCCGGCCTTGGGGAAACAGCGTGTTCAGAGCCTGCATTTGACAGTCCCAAGTGAGCGTCCAGGGATATCCGGCCTGTTTGCTGAGGAGGGCTTTCGCGTTGTCGGACAGGCGTATGTCCATCGCCAACAGCGGGAGGCTGGGGAGCAGTTGGTCTGCAGGCGAGTGATCGGGCATGAGACGGTAATGATAGCCCTGCCAAAGTATATAACCGGCGCTCAGATGGGTGGTCTCGTCCACAGTGGCGCTGTCTCGTCGCGTCGCCCCAAACATCAATGCCGCCATCACAAGCAGGAGCAACGCGAAGGCAATCAACGGCAGGCGTGACTTCATGGAGGGATTCCCATGCCAGATTTGGCGGAGTTATGCAAGCAAACGCATTGCTTGCGATGACCAACGGTGGTTGGCGATTCTGCCCGCGCCATCAAGCTTTTTGCGGCTCGACGACTGGACGCCTGACGCCGGGGGAGTCGAGATTTGTCGTGATTTTTGCCGCAAACAGCCGTACAAGGTTCGGCCTTATGAAAATCGTTGTTGCTTACTCAGGCGGACTGGATACGTCGGTCATTTTGCATTGGTTGAAAGAAACCTACCGGTGCGAGGTTGTCGCGTACTGCGCCGACATCGGCCAGGAAGAGGAACTCAAGGGCCTCGACAAGAAAGCCTGGGCCACCGGCGCGAGCAAGTTCTACGCGCTCGATCTCGTCGAGGAATTCGCGCGCGATTTTATTTTTCCGATGGTCCAGGCGGGAGCGATCTACGAGAGCCAGTATTATCTCGGCACCAGCATCGCCCGGCCGCTGATCGCCAAGGCGCAGGTCGAGATCGCGCGACAGGAACACGCCGACACCGTGGCCCACGGCGCGACAGGGAAGGGCAACGACCAGTGCCGGTTCGAGTTCACCTATGCCGCGCTCGCGCCTGATTTGAAAATCATTGCGCCGTGGCGGTTGCCCGAGTACCACAATCGGTTCAAGGGCCGGGCAGAGATGCTCGCCTATTGCGCCAAGAAGGGGATCAAGGTCGAGGCGAGCGCGAAAAAGCCGTATTCGATGGACCGCAATCTCCTGCACATTTCGTTCGAGAGCGGCATCCTCGAAGACCCGTGGGTCGAGCCGCCGAAAGACATGTTCAAGCTCACCGTGTCGCCCGAGGACGCCCCGAAGAAGCCCGAGTACATCGAACTCGAGTTCGAATCGGGCGACTGCGTGGCGGTCAATGGCAAAGCGTTGTCGCCCGCCAATGTCTTGCGGACGCTCAACAAGCTCGGCGGCAAACACGGCATCGGCCGGGTCGATCTCGTCGAGAACCGGTTCGTGGGCATGAAATCGCGGGGCGTGTACGAAACGCCGGGCGGGACGATCCTGCATTTCGCCCATCGACAGGTCGAGACGTTGACGCTCGACCGCGAAGTCATGCACCTGCGGGATTCGCTGATCCCGCGGTACGCCGAACTGGTCTACTACGGATTCTGGTTCAGTCCCGAACGCGAGGCGCTCCAGGCATTCGTCACCGAGAGCCAGAAGAACGTCACGGGCACGGTCCGGTTGAAGCTCTACAAGGGCAACATCATCACGGCCGGCCGCAAAAGTCCCGTGTCGCTCTACAACCCGTCCATCGCCACCATGGAAGCCGACAAAGGCGCGTACAACCAGACCGACGCCACCGGCTTCATCCGGTTAAATGCGCTGCGTCTGCGGACGCGAGCGGCGGTGTTGAGCAAAAAGAAGAAATAGTCTGACCGCGAAGCCGCGGGTTTGAGCGGATCAGCAGGACAACCGGCGAAAGGAATGTTATGTCAGCCAGATTCCGCACAACCTTCCTGATTCTGTTTGCTTTGACACTGACGGGCATCGCGTTCGGCCAACAGACCGCAGAGCAGCTTGTCGGTAGTGGTCAGGTGAAGGTAGAAACCGGCGATTGGGATGGTGCCATCGCTGATTTCACAAAGGCCATTGAACTTAATCCGAAATACGACTTCGCCTACGTTAGCCGTGGCGTTATCAAGAGACACAAGGGCGATTTGGATGGCGCCGTCACTGACTTCACGAAAGCCATCGAAGTCAACCCAAGAAATTCCACCGCTTATGCTCAACGGGGCCATGCGAAAGTGTCCAAGGGCGATCTGGATGGTGCCATAGCCGACTACTCCAAAACCATTGAACTCAACCCAAGAGTCCCTGTTGCCTACCTCAGCCGTGGCGAGGTCAAGAAAGCAAAGGGCGATCAAGCGGGAGCCATTGAGGACTTCTTCAGTGGCGAGATGGCCAAGGGCGATATGGGTGGTATCAGTGGCAATCCAAATGGTGCCATCGTTGACTACACAAGAGCTATTGAGCTTCACCCCAAAGACGCCAACGCTTACTTCAAGCGTGGCGTCGCTAAAGTAAAAAAGGGCGATTTGGACGGAGCTCTAGCCGACTACTCGAAGGCCATCGAACTCGATCCAAAACATGCCGAAGCCTACCTCGGACGTGGCAATGCCAAGAAAACCAAGGGGGATCAGATGGGAGCGGATGAGGATTTCGCCCAAGCCGCCAAACTCCAAGGCCACTGATCGCTACTCCATCGTCACAAACACAACGCAGCAGGGCAGGGAGACCTCGATGGATTGGCCGGTGGGAGTGAGACGGCCGGTGACCGGGTCGATGCGAAATTCGACGATCGTGTTGGAATCCTGATTGGCGGCGAGGAGGAATTTTCCAGTGGGATCGATGGCGAACATACGCGGGGTTTTCCCCAAGGTGGATTGACGCTCGACGAACGCAAGCTTGCCGGTCGCGTCGTCGATGGCGTAGACCACGACGCTGTTGTCACCGCGATTGGAACCGTAGAGGAATTTACCGTTGGGATGAATGGCGATCTCGGCGGCGGTGTTGGTTCCGGTGAATGTCTCGGGGAGCGTGGGGACGGTCTGGAATTCGGTGAGCGAACCCCGTTGCGGATCGTAGTCGAACGCGGTGATCGTCGATTGGATTTCATTGATGACGTAGACGCGGCGGCCATTAGGACCGAAAACGAAATGGCGCGCACCCGCGCCGGGCTTGACCACACCACATGGCGGATCGTTGGGCGTGAGCGTGGCGGTCGCGGGATCGAACCGGTAGACGAGAACTTTGTCCAGGCCGAGGTCGGCGCAGAACGCGCGACGGTTGGCGGGATCGAACCCAACGCAGTGGGCGTGCGGGCCTTGTTGCCGCTGCGGATTAACGCTCGAGCCGTGATGCTGAATCGTCGTCGCCGGCGGGCCGAGCGATCCATCGGCATGAATCGGCAACGCGGCGATGCTGCCGTTGCCGTAGTTCGCCACCAGAACGCACCGGCTCGACGCGTCCACCGCGAGGTGGCACGGACCGAGACCGGCGGAGGGTTGCTGGTTGAGGAACGTCAACGTTCCCGTCTGGTTGTCGACGCGAAACGCATTCACGAGGCCGTTCGACATGCTGCTGATTGCGCCGCACGAATACAGAAACTGATGGTTCGGGTCGAGCGCGAGGAACGAGGGGTTGGCGGTGGCAACCGCCAGCGCGGGCGGTGTCAGCGCGCCCGTGGTCGTGTCCAAGCGGCACACATAAATCCCTTTGCTCTGCGCGCGGGTGTAAGTGCCGAAGTAGACGAAGCAGGTATTCGTGTCAGGATGTGGCGTAGCGGCTTCCACGCCTGCGGCGATTCCGCAGGTCAACTGAATGGCCAGCAGAAGGCGTATAAGGCCGCGAAAGCTTCGGAACACGACCGCCACGATAGGAAGTTTTTGTCGGCAAATCCACCGAAATCTGGCGAGGCCGTCGGTGTCGGCGGGCGTCCGTCTGGGTTTCCGTTGTGGGTTTGTGCTCGCCGAATCCGGGGGTAGGACTGGCGAAACAAGTTGTGGGGCAGCCAGTTGCGACAGCCAAAATCTTGTTGCAATTTCGGGAATCTAGCCTATGCTTTTTGTCGCTAGCAATGGAAGACGCCGCAGTGAGATTGGTGGAATGTCAGTCAGCCTCGTTTGCTAAGGTGGCAGTCCGAAACCCGACGAGCGGGAACAGTCACTGAGACCTCCTACCGCAGCAGAAGGATACCAAGAAACCCAGTATGGCAACCAAGTTATTCGTAGGCAACCTCTCGTTCAACACGACCGAGGGGCAGATTCTCGACCTGTTCAAGCAGGCGGGCAACGTGGTCAGTTGCGAACTCATCATGGACAAGTTCACGGGCAAGTCCCGCGGCTTTGCGTTCGTCCAGATGGGGACGCAGGAAGAAGCGAACAAGGCCGTCACCGATTTCAACGGCAAGGAAATCGATGGCCGCGCCCTGACCGTCAATGAGGCGCGTCCGCGCGAGGAACGTCCCCGCGGCGACTTCGGCGGCGGCGGTGGCGGCGGCGGTCGTGGCGGCAAGCGCGACTTCGGTGGTGGCGGCGGTCGCGGTCGTCGTTAATTCGACAATCAGCTTGTAGCATTCACGCGAAGGGGCGTCTCGCGGAAGCGGGGCGTCCCTTTCGCTTTTCCGCTGTCCCTACAACAAATCGAGCACGTCGCCTGGTTTCGCCACGATGTGCTCCGCGCCGCTGGCCACCAACTCGTCGCGGTCGCGAAAACCCCAGAGCACGCCAACGGGATGCATTCCCGCGGCGCGCGCGGTGCGCATGTCGGTGTTGGTGTCGCCGAGATACAACCAGTGCGTGGGCGGGATCCTGAGTTCCCGCGCGATCTGGAGTGCGGCGGTCGGGTCAGGCTTCAGCGGGACGTTGGGCAACTGTCCGCGCACGATGGCAAACGGCACCGGCTGGAAATAATGCGCGATCACCCGTTTGGTGAACTCGTCGGGTTTGTTGGACAGCACCGCCAGCCGGAGGCGTCGTTGCGTGAGGGCCGAGACCAATTCGGTAATCCCCGGATACAACCGCGTGAGGTCGAAACAATGCTCGTCGTACCGCTGCCGCATCAGCCGCAGGACTTCATCGGCCAAACCCTGCTTGTCCGCGGGCAACGCGCGGGCGCAGAGTTCGCGCGCGCCGTCGCCGACCCTGTAGCGGTAACTGTCGGTCGGATGGGTGGGGCAACCGACCTGCTGAAGCGCCCAATTGGTCGCGTTGGCCAGATCAGCCAGCGTATCGGCCAACGTCCCATCCAGGTCGAAGAGCACCGCGCGGATATCGTGTTTCACGAGGGATACTGTAGCGAAGCGCGGCGTGGTCGGCGATTTTTTTGTTGTTGTGGCCGCGCCGGGCTTGCTACGGTCGGCGGCACCAAGCGAAAGGAAGAACAACCAATGAAGGCATGGCGTGTCTACTCAATGATGGCGGTGATAGCGTGTCTAACAATCCCGACGGGGTTTGCGCAACGGATGGTCGGCGCCGGGCCGGGGAATATCGGCAGCGCGGACATGGCGAAGATATTCGGCCACAACCAGGCGTTCACAGCGACCGCGAACATCTCGATTGTGGATGCGCAGCACGGCCCGCCCATGGAGATGGACACTTCCTACGCGTTCCTCAAGGGCAACCTGCGCACTGAGATCGATATGACGAGCATGAAAGGCAGGCAAATGCCTCCGCAAGCCGTCGCCCAGATGAAACAGATGGGCATGGACCGGGCCGTGAACATTTATCGTGGCGACAAGAAGGTCATGTACCTCGTGTATCCGGGGTTGAAATCGTACACGGAAATCAGCTCGTCGCAGGCTCCGCCGACCGACAAACCGGCACCAAAGGAACCCAAGATCGATGTCACCCAGATTGGCAAGGACATCGTGGACGGTCATCCGAGCATCGAGAACAAGATCACGTTCACGGCGGATGACGGCACGCAACACGAGATGCTCACGTGGCAGGCGACCGATCTCAACAATTTCCCGATCAAGACCGAAATGCAGGCCAATGGCGCGACGATAACGACGCACTTCAGCAACGTCAAGCTGTCGGCCCCGGACGCGGCGCTATTCGATCCGCCGGGCGATTTCACCAAGTACGGCAGCATCCAAGAGATGATGATGGGCAGCATGCAGCGCATGATGCCGCCGCGCGGTAACAACTGATGATCGAGCGATGAAGAAATCAGCCCAACGAACGTGGGGCGGCCGGTTCTCGGCCGGCCCTGCGGAATCGGTCAAGGCGTTCACCGAGAGCGTGAGCTTCGACTGGCGGCTCTACCGACAGGACATCGCCGGCTCGATTGCGCACGCGAAGGGCCTGGCGAAAGTCGGCATTCTCACCAAGGCCGAGGCGACGAAGATCGAGCGCGGGCTGCGTTCGATTGAACGGGAGATCGAATCGGGCAAATTCAAGTGGGATGCCGCGTGCGAAGACGTGCACATGAACATCGAAGCCGCGCTGGTGCGCAAGATTGGCACCGCCGGCAAGAAACTCCACACTGCGCGAAGTCGGAATGATCAGGTCGCCACCGACCTGCGGCTGTGGGTGCGCGACGAAGTCGTGCGCGCGCTGGAGGCCATTCGTGGGCTTCAGAAATCCCTGGTCGCGTTGGCGGAAGACAACGTCGATGTTGTCATGCCTGGTTACACACACTTGCAGCGGGCACAACCCGTGGTCTTCAGCCATGCCATGCTCGCGTACGGGGAAATGTTCCAGCGCGATCACAGCCGCTTCGCGTGGTCGTTGCTGAGTTTGTTCCGTTGCCCGCTCGGCTCGGGGGCGCTGGCGGGAACCACGTTGAAGCTCGACCGGGCGTACGTCGCGCGGCAACTTGGTCATGCATTGGTGACCGAGAATTCGATGGATGCGGTGAGCGACCGCGATTTCGTCGTGGCGTTTTTGAGTAACGCGGCGATTTGCGGGACGCATCTCTCGCGGCTCGCGGAAGACCTGATTTTGTGGTCGACGGCGGAATTTGGTTTCGTCACGATTGGGGACGCGTACACGACGGGTTCGTCGTTGATGCCGCAGAAGAAGAATCCCGATGTCGCGGAACTGGTTCGCGGCAAGACGGGCCGACTCTATGGAAATCTCGTCGCGGTGCTGACGATGATGAAAGGCCTGCCGCTGACCTACAACCGCGACATGCAAGAGGACAAGGAACCGCTGTTTGACTCGGTGGACACGTTGGTCGCGTCCTTGCGGGTCATGGCGGACATGCTCGGTCATACGAAGGTGAATCGGGCCCGATGCGAAGCGGCAGCCAGCGACCCGATGTTGCTGGCGACCGATCTCGTTGATTTTCTGGTGAAACGCGGGATGCCGTTCCGTGAGGCGCACCACGCGGTGGGCGCGCTCGTCGTGGAATCGGAGCGCACGCATACGCCGTTGCCGAAGCTGGCAACCAAAAAGTACGGCACGGCAGCCGGAAACGTGTTCGACGTGCGGCGCGCCCTCGCGGCCCGCACGGCCATCGGCGCGCCCTCGCCGAAGAATGTGCGCGCGCAAATCGGCCGGTGGAAGAAGCTGCTAGCCCGGTCCTAGCTGTCTTCTCGACGCGGACTGCGCTGTGTGGTGTTGCGCTCATTCCTTGAACCTTTTTCCTGTTGGTGGCACAAACCAGCATGGACGAGGAGCGTCTCATCACGGCCCTCAAAGCTCATGTCCCCGGAGCCGCGCAGGAACTGGTCAGTTCTTACGGGGATCGGCTGTTTCGGTCCGCTTTCTTGCTCTGCGGAAATGAGGCCGACGCCGAGGACATCGTCCAGGAGACATTTCTTCAGGCGATGCGATCGGTTCATCGCTTTCGGGGCGACTCGACCATTTACACGTGGCTCCACGCCATCCTTCTCAACCTGACCCGCCACTACCATCGAGACCGCAAACGGATCGTCTGCGACAACGAGTTGGTGGGACGGGAGGTTTCTCCGGCGGACGAAAGCCCGAGCCCACTGGATGCCGGGGCCGCTACGTCGGCACTGTTGAAGGCCATGTGCCGACTTTCTGATGCGCACCGGGAGGTGCTTATCCTGCGCTACTACGAAGACATGAAGATCCACGAAATCGCCAGGCATCTGGGAATCTCCACGGGAACCGTCAAATCGAGGCTCCACTACGCCATCGGCGAAATGCAGAAACTCCTGCCCGGCGAATTGAACCTTTTCGGGGCGAGTGGCACAGAGGAAATGAAACCACGATGAACTGCCGACGTTTTCAGAATCGATTGTACGAATATGCGGAGGGAACGCTTTCCCCCGGGACGCGGGCTGCGGCGGACCAGCATCTTGCCCGGTGCGGCATCTGTCGGCAAGCCGTGCGGCAGGAGCAACAACTGGCGCAATCCCTGTCCGAGCGTCTTCGTCAAGGGACTAAAACCCTTGCGCTACGGCCGGATGTCCGACGGCGCATCCTGACGGTTCTCGAGCACAAGTCCGTCCCGCTCATGGATCGGGAGCCTTTGGTTGGTTTATGGAACCGTTTTGCGTGGCCTCTGGCTGGTGCGGTTTGCCTGTTGCTAGTCGTTGGCTTCCTACTGGTCAACCATTTTCCCGGCGTACGAACCCATCGAACGGAAATTGCCCGATCCGATGGCCGTGATATATCTTCCGCAATTTCCATCCAGATTTCGTATTGTGCGCCAATCTACAAGTTCCGCCGGGAAGGCAATCTGGTGGTGGACACGCTGTCATGCGAGACCGTGGTCGCCAATGAGACGCTTTGGACCGGGGGCCAAACACCTGTCCAGCCGACACAAGAAAAGAGGATACCACTATGAAAACACACCGTGCACGCCTGCCCCGGGCCTTTGCGGCTCTGTTTACCATCAGCATGTCCTGCGCGGTGGCAGGCACAGCGGCAACTGATGGGACCTTGGAGAGCTTTCCCTATGCGGTGCCGTTTGAACTGGGCGATGCGGAATTTGCCCCCGGTGACAATATCACGATCCAACAAGTGCGCGGGACGAGTGATACGATCACGACCGGGGGGACATATTGCGTGGAGGGCACCTACACCCTGAGTTCCAAGGATGAAGCTCGTCTGTCCTTTTATACGACCACCATCTCGCCGAATCCTACCCCCATTGGCCCGGAACAACGCATCTGGATCAAGAAAGGCACCGGTTCGTTCCGCCTGGTTCAGACCATGACCGAGGACGGCTACCTTCACGTCAGCTTCTACCCGGGCCACGGAGGTAGTGATTTCAATCGCAGCGATTTCGGTGGAGTGTATTTCGGCCAAGGGAACAGGGTTCTCCGCAATAAAGGATGGAGCTACCTTGATCAGAACGGCACCGGCGGTTCCTCGGAGGAGCCAGCATCGGCGTCCGGCCCCAATCAAGCCCTCCTCGAATATTTGGGAAACCCCGTTGAACCGCCGGCGAACATGGATGCCAAATACACCAAGGAAGGTCTGATCAATGCCATCCAACTCGCGGCCCGGAACGCCGGAATCACCCTCAAGAAAGACGTGATTGACGACTCGGAATATCCATTCCTCGTTGGCGTCGTCAGCAGCGGGTCTGATTTCGCCAAGCTAAAGGACCAGATCAAGAAGCTGGACGGATACGAATACAACGGCTCGATCGGCAGCGACACCTGCAATGCATTCAACCTTGTTCCGTGGAGCGCGTATCCTTCCGGAACCAGTCAACGCATTACACATCGGGTCTGGCTGAGGCAACAGATGCTCTTTGACAAGCTCAGCGGCCAGATTTCTAACCCAACCGCTACTGATAAAAAGAACGTCACGATCACCAAAGCCTATTGGTTCTTTTCCAGTGACCGCCCTCAGTCGATTCCTGAACATTGGGACGCTGCTCAGTCTCAAGGCGACGGCCATCTGCTCGTTCATGTAAACGTCTCGTTCGATGACTTGAAAGAGATCTATCCACACCTCGGCAAGAAGTTTGTCTTGTCCGCCGATGGTCATGGCGACATTCAGGCTCAGGCCGAGCGGGGTTTCTGGAACTCGGAATGTTACATCCGCATTCCCGCCGGAGAATACGGCAAAATGGAACCGGGGATTTCCTACGCGCTGAAACCGTTGGATCAGGATGCGAACTATCGGTGGGTCGTTGGTGACAACATTCGAATCACGAAGAAGGCGGAATGATATGGACACAATTGTGTCGAAGTCTTGTGGGAGTTATCGGGTATGACCATGCGACGCATACGAATCATCGCGACGAGGTTGTTCCTCGGCGTAATCGGGATGCTGGTTGTTTGTTGGCTGCTGATCGTCATTCTCCACGCCCTCACTCCGTGGGGGACCGACGGTCCGCCCGCGTGGTGATTGGCTGACCGGGCACGGCTCATTCGCATCCGGCCTGCGAGCACGCAGGGTCCGCAGGGTAGCAATACCTGACATGACTGATTACGGGCGTATTCGCGCGAATTAGCTCTGGATTGGCCTCTAGGGCGTCCGTAAAATAGGCTCGATCAGTTCATGTCATGTACCTCGGCGTAGAGATCGGCGGGACGAAGCTGCAAGCCGGTGTGTGCGACCGGCGAGGTCGAATCGCGCAACTGGCGCGGGTTACGGTTGTGCGACGTGGCGGCGCACGCGGGATTCTCAAGCAACTCGATCGGATGATTGCCCCGCTGCTCGACGGGCATCGCGTGACAGCTATCGGGGTCGGGTTTGGTGGCCCGGTAGATGCTCCGCATGGCCGAGTCGTGCGCTCCTATCACATCAACGGTTGGGACGGTTTTGCCTTGCGGCGCTGGTTTCGGCGGCGCTTCGGGCTGCCGACCGTTATCGAAAACGATACCAACGTCGCCACGCTGGCGGAAGCGTTGATCGGCGCGGGTCGGGGACGGCGCGCCGTGCTGTACTCGAACGTCGGGACCGGCATCGGGGGCGGGTTTGTGGTTGACGGGAAGATCCACAACGGACGATTCGGCGCGACGGAGATCGGGCACACCCGATTCTTCGCGCGCGGCCGGTGGCGGATTCTGGAAGAATTGTCGTCGGGATTGTCCATCGAGAAGGGAAAGACCACGCTGGCGGAATCGGCGAAATATTATGGCGTGGCCCTCGCCAACGCGATCACGTTGCTGAATCCCGACATTGTCGTCGTCGGCGGCGGCGTGGCGCGGGCGGGCGAGAAGTTTTTGCGGCCCGTGCGCGAGACGGTGGAGCGATTTGTATTCGGCCCGTATCGGCGTAATTATCGGATTGTGCGCGCCGCGCTGGGGGACACGGTGGTCGTGGCCGGCGCGGCGTTGTTGGCCTGTGGTGAGCACGGTCGAACCGCAGCGGATGAAGGTTGACCGATGAGATTCCTGGTATTTGGAGACGTACACGCGAACCTGTTGGCGCTCGAGGCCGTGCTGGCGGCCGGGCAGGCCCGCGGCGTGGAGGCGTATTTGTTCGTTGGGGATATTGTCGGGTACGGCCCGGACCCGTTGGAGTGCATGGCGCGGTTGAAACCCTGGGCGGACAACGGCAATCTGGCCTGGGTGGCGGGAAACCACGAACTGGCGCTACGCGGGGACGTGGAAGAGACCGGGTACAGTCCCGAAGCGGTTCAAACGCTGGCGTGGACGTGGGAGCAAATGGAGGTCAACCCGTGGGCAAAAGAGTTCATCGACGCGCCGTGCCTGACGACGTGCGTGAATGAGACGATCTGGTTGACGCACGACTCGTTGGTGGCGCCGAGCAGCGGCGGGTATCACCGCTCCGCGCGGAACGCCAAGGGCGAACTGGCCTGTTTGCGGCACAACAACGGGCGGGTGTGTTTCTACGGCCACACACACACGCTGCGGGCGGAGATATCCCAGGAAGAGAAACCGGTCATGCTCGTGCCGATGACGGCGCACGAGGGGGAAGGGCGCGACCCGCACCCGGTCCGATTGCGAAAGGACGATCTTGGGTGGATCGGCACGGGGTCGGTCGGTTTCCCGACGAATCCGAAGCGGCATCCGGAATACCTGATCCTCGACGAGCTCGAGGGCAAGGAGTGGCAGGTCGAGAAGTACAACGTCGAGTATCCGCGCGACCAGGCCAAGGAGCGTGTCCGCAAGGTGTTGGGCCCGGTCTGCGAGAAGGGCATTGCCGACCGGATTGCAGGGTGGCTGTAGGGGCGGGAACGGGAGACAGATTAACGCTCAACGTCCAACGCTAAACGCTCAACGTTCAAGAGGGCGGAGCCACAGATTCACGCACAGATCGGCGCGGATGTTCAACACCCTTCGACAGGCTCAGGGCAGGCGAATAAGGGCGCGAAACTCGAAATCGGAATGTCGAAATTCGAAGCGCACGGGTGCGGGCAGAACTCGAAGTCCGAATGTCGAAATTCGAAGTGGGGGGTGACGGCACTTCGGGCGGAGGCGGGAGGGGATGGTGTCAAGATCATAGGTCTGACCCCTATCCGTACGCGCAGAAGGAGAAGCTGCTTGGTGCAATACGAACTGAATCGATCGGATTGGGAAGCAATCCTTGAGCAGATTCTGGCAGTGACGGCTGCGCATCGGAATACTGTTGGGTATGACTCGTTTAAGGATTTAGCGAACGAACGATTTTTTCACCACAAATTTTCGTGCCTGCTTTGGAAGCATTTCAAAGAAGATGGGGTTGACATGTGGACGGAGCACCTGTTGACACCGGAAGGAAAAACTGCTGGCAAATTCAGTTGGAAAGCTCTGAGGCTTGAGAATGTTCAGAAGGAGAGGCAAGAAGTGCTACGGGGCCAGAGAGGGAACCACGATTTTGTTATCCACACCTGCCCACGCATACGGGTCGAATGGAAGGGGCCATGGATGCCAAACAAAATGGAATTTGCTCAGGTTTGTCTTAAACTTCTCGACAAGACAGCACCCGAAGAACCTAAGCTCATTTGCGCGATATTGGCGGGTGCGAAGAAGGGAAATCAACGACACTTGCAGGCTCCTGAAACAAATCTTAGGGCCGCGTTACGTTTCGCCTGTGATGTGGTTGGGTGTGACGACATCGCGAAACAGAATCTTTTTGTTTACATCGCAACAATTCTCGACACAGTTCCGCGCAAGTTCCATTGGGGACAGTTGCGCTCCGTTGATGCAGGATGGGAGACTGTCTAAAGCCTATGGCAGAACTCTCCAAAAAAGAATTTTGGGTCGTCGGTGTCTACTTTATGAAGTTCATGTCGTGGACGATGCCGCACGAGCTTGTACAAGTTCAAATAGCACTCGCCAGATTGCATTGCGAAACCGGAGACCAGATACTCCAATCTCTTATTGATAAAAATGTTCTGAGTCTTTCACCAGACGGGCATATGGTCAGATTGACGGATTATGGAGCGGAGCTTTACGCATCAATGAGCCACGCTCAACAGGAATGGGAAAGTCAGCCCATCATCCGTGTGTCCAATATTCAAAAAGATGAAATTCTCGTAAGGGCAGGAGAACACTTCAAGGCCAATCGCATTCTACGAGAAATTTTCAGTCTCGCAAAGGCCGAACTCTGCATCCTTGACCCTTACATCGGCGCAAAGGTGTTCGATTTGATTCAGGACGCGGAAACCGGGGCATCTGTACGGATTATCACTTCCGACCAAACAAAAAGTGCAGCAATCATCGCATACGGTGCATTCAAAGCCGAATACGGCAAAGTCGAGATGCGCCTGCATGGCTTTCAACAAATTCATGACCGTTTTGTGTTGTGGGACAAGTCTCATGGGTTCCACGTTGGTCACTCGATGAAAGACCTTGGCACAAAGGACACGCAGTTGAACCGGATTGCGAATCCTGCCGCTCAGTTGAAATTGTTTGAAGAGAGATGGAGGGAGTCTACACCTGTTGCCTGATGAAGCTGCGAGACTGCATTTATGGAATACGAAGTGTTTGAGAGAGACTTCATCACCAGAACGCTCGCTATTATTCAGCAGTACGAGACGCACGTACAAAGCGCGGTGGAAAAGCGAGAGCAAGTTGAAGTGACGCTCCTGATTAACTGCCTGCTCGGTTTGTTGGTGCTGCCGAATGAGCGGCGATTTAACCGTCTACCACCTATCCCAATCGAACAACTCGGAGATTGGGGATTTCACCTTGAATTCGTGAAGAATTGGGGAAAGCGCCCGGAGAAGGTCAAACCTGAACATTACGGAACACTATGCGAACTCATCTATCGCATGAGGAACAGCATTTCCCACTTGGACATCCGACCACATGGTGACGGCTCGGAGATTACCAAAATCGAATTCTATGGCGACGATGGGTTCAGCGTTCTCGTACCACAGGATTGCCTCAAACAGTTTGTAACGAAGTTGGCTCAGGCTGTTGCACATTGAAGTGAGCCGTTAGGAGCAAGTGATGAAGAAGGCACTGGAATTTGCAAAGCGGTACTGGTGGGTGTTTTTAGTTTTCGCAGTAGTGATTGCACTATGGGGGTCAGCGTGGTTGTTGATTTTGCATTTCGTTCCCCCAAATCCGAATTCACCCTATTCTGACCGTGGACAATTCGGAGACATGTTCGGTGCAGTGAATTCTCTATTTGCCGGTCTAGCGTTTGCTGGTGTCGTTTGCGCCCTGTGGTTGCAACGTGAGCAGATAAGACAAACCCAAGAACAAATACAGAATGCCAGCAAGCCCACCATTTCGGTAGTTATCGACCACGGCGAAGGTTCGTTTAAAAGCACAATCATGGTCACGAACACGTCTCGACAAAAGTTTGAGGAGTTGCGCCTTCTCGCGGTTGTATGCTCGGTATTTGACCGAGAAAAAAGCACACTAAACGAAGCGGGGGGTGCCACATTGGACCGTAGGCTAAAAGCACAATTCCTACCAAAAGAGAGTGTGCTCATAAAGCCATTTGAAGATTGTAATGGACTTTTGATTCATGCGGGAAGCGGCTCGATGGAAGCGCCTTACCTAAAGACCCTAGGCACTGGAAAAATTATTCCCGCGTTTACTATCGTCCTGACGTTGACGCGGCAATTTGACAAGCGAATGTTCTACAAGTTCATTCATTATCGAGGGGTTTTCATGCAAGAGGGAGATGAATTTGGACAGATTCTACCTCTTAACGCCTCGTGGAAGGCTGGATTTGGATTTCCGAAGTGGGCAAACGAAGGAACGGTTGAGAAGCCAGCGATGGTTCGCTGTAGAAATATAATGTCAGAGTTTTGCAGAGATATTCTTGAAGTTTCGCCCGATGACGTTCTGTCGTGAGACTAACGCGCCGGCATCATCAAGGCCATCCGTGCAAGCGCCAGGAAGACCAGCGATAGCGCAATCAGCAGCGTTACAAGGACGTGGGTTTGCGTCGCTGTAGCGCGGCGTGGGCTGTCGATTATTAGATTTGACTCTGGTATTGATGTACGATATTATTACGGGGTCGGATTGGTTTTTGATATAGGCGATGAGAAAATGGTTAATGGAGAATCCGCCGGAGGCGGACAAGTGGCTGATGGGGGTAGGCGGCGTAGGACACGGGAGTACCCCTCACCTTAATCCTCTCCCTGAAGGGGCGAGGAGACGCGGGGGGCTGGGGATGAGGCTCGCCCTCCAAAAAAATGGTTTTTCGCAAAACGAACCCAAGTTTATGCAAGCCGGCGTGGAAAAGTTACTGAAACAAAGCCAAAAACGAAGCCAAGTTGGGGGGAGGAAGGGCAGGAGCAAGAGAAAGAGGGAATTCCGCTGGGGACAGCGGACGCTACAACCCCGAGAGTCTTCGGGGCGGAGCGGAGGGTTGCGGGTGTAAAGGCTTGTTGGTAAACTCACTATGCCAATGAACGCGTTCCGATACCGGAAGGGCGAGTTGTATTGCGAGGGTGTGCCGCTGCGGCGTCTCGCCCGGGAATTCGGCACGCCGTTGTACGTGTACAGCCAGGGACATATCACGGGCCAGTGCGACGATCTGCACAAGGCCCTGGGGTCGCTCGATCACCTGATTTGTTTTGCGGTCAAGGCCAACAGCAACCTGGCAGTGCTCCGCGCGCTGGCGCGGTCGGGAACGGGTTTTGACATCGTCAGCGGCGGCGAATTGTATCGGGTGGTGCAGGCGGGTGGCGATCCGAGGAAATGCGTGTTCTCGGGCGTGGGCAAAACGCGGGACGAGATCGAGTACGCGTTGAAACTGGGGATCTACATGTTCAACGTGGAAAGCGAGCCGGAGTTGCGGCGGATTGCCGGGGTGGCCCGACGCATGGGCCGGCGGGCGCCGATTGCAATTCGCGTGAACCCGGGAGTTGACCCGGACACGCACCACTACATCTCGACGGGCAAACACGAAAGCAAGTTCGGGATTTCGCTCCGGAACGCCCTGGATGTGTACCGTCAGGCGGCGCGGTTGGACGGCATCGAAATCCGCGGCGTCCAGATGCACATCGGCTCGCAAATCACCAAGACCGCGCCGTTCGTGCTGGCGATTCGCAAAATCACGCCATTGATCGAGCAGGTGCGCGAGATTGCGCCCCGGACGCTGCAATCCTTCGACATGGGAGGCGGGCTCGGCATTCGGTATCGAAAGGAACGTCCGCCGACGGCGGTGGAATTTGCCCGCGCGGTCACGCCGCACGTGAAGAAGCTGGGGCTGAGGATTTTATTGGAGCCGGGACGTTTCATTGTCGGCAACGGCGGCGTGCTGGTCACGCGGGTCGTACACATCAAACAGACGCCCGTGAAACGGTTTGTGATTGTCGACGCGGCGATGAACGACCTGATTCGTCCGTCGCTGTACGGGAGCCATCACGAGATCATTCCTGTGGCCGAGAGGTCGGCGCGCCGGAAAATCACGGCGGACGTCGTCGGGCCGGTTTGCGAGTCGGGCGATTTTCTGGCCCAAGGGCGGCGTGTGGCGGCGGTGGAGGAGGATGCGCTGCTGGCCGTGATGAGCGCGGGCGCGTACGGGATGGCGATGGCGTCGAACTACAATGCGCGGCCGCGTCCGGCGGAAGTGATGGTGAACGGGAGCCGGTGCGAACTGGTGCGGCGTCGGGAGTCGGTCAAGGACCTGGTTTCGGGCGAGACGATACCGTCGTGGCTGGTGTGACCTGTACTATTCGAGAAGTTCTTTGAGACAATTGATGAGGTGCTGGATGGGGAACGGCTTCATGAGGTACTTCGAATCGGTCTGGGTCAGGAACAGATTGATCTTGGGGTCGGCGGCGAAGCCCGTAATGAAAATGAAGCGATCAGCGAGGACGGGCCGCAGTTCGCGGGCTCGGAGGTAGAATTCGTCGCCGCGGAGTTTCGGCATCATCACGTCGCAAACGACCGCATCGTACTCGTTGGCTCGCACCTTCATGAGGGCCTCGTCGCCATCGTTGGCGACATCGACGAGGAAATTTTCGTCGGCGAGGATCCATTGGAGGGCGGAAGCGAGTTGCTTGTCGTCATCGACGAGCAGGAGGGCCTTGAATTCAATGGCATCGGAAGGGCGCACCGCCGTGTCGGGTTGAGGCTTGAAATCCATATGTATGAGGATGGAAGAGCAACTGAGATGCCAAGGGATCGAGTCGGGGGTGCCGGAGTGCAAAACCCGCTGATCGGGGAGCTTGGGGGAACGATTTTGTGTTTGGGAGGACGCGAACGGCCAATTTTGGAAGGCGCAAATGCGTTTTTTTACAGTGAGTTGGCACCTGAAGCTCGACGGCATTGGCGAGCCATTGTCAGTGGAAAACGACGCTTTTTTGTGAAAAAACCCACAACTGGCAGGGGGCGAAATGGATGTGCTGAAATGGCGCGACCTCCTGAATCGTCCGATGGTGTAACTGCTGTGGAGTGAGGGGAATACGCGGATTGTGGGCTGATTTGGGAGATGGTTGGGCGCGCTTCAACTACAGCGTTGACATGGGCAAGGCATCTTTTATACTGCGCGCGAAGTCTTTGGAAGTGCACCGCCGTTCCGAAGGTTTTGGAACGGCGTTTTGCCATACAGGACTAAACGAAGAAAGGTGGATGGAGAAGCTATGGCATCTGGAAAAGTGAAGTGGTTCGATACGAAAAAGGGTTTTGGATTTATTCAACAGGAGGGTGGCCCCGATGTGTTCGTGCATTACACGAGCATTTCTGGCAACGGCTTCAAGAACTTGGAGGAAGGTCAAACAGTGGAGTTTGAGCTGGTTGATTCCCCCAAGGGACCGAAGGCGTCCAACGTCGTGGCGAAATAAAGCAGGATTCCAGACAATACAGACCCCTGGCAACGCGAGTTGCCGGGGGTTCTTTTTTAGCGGGGAAGGTTTGCGGCCGGCTGACTGTCGTCGCGCCGCGGCAGGTATGATGGAACACCACCTTTCTTCAGGCGGCGAAATTCTTCCGGTTGGTCGCGCTTGGTGTACCGATATTCCTTGATCCCGTCTTCGTCGCAACCGAGTACCAAGGCGTGGGCCTTGTACACGCGCGGACGGCCAACGACGCGGATGGGATCGGATTGGGCCGGCGGCGGTCGCTTGTCGAGAACAAGAAAGCTGACGGGCAAACTGCGCAGGTCGACACCTGCCAGTTTTGCAAAACGTGCCCAGTTGCCGTTGGTGAAAACCTCTGGCGGCGACGGTGCGAATTGATGGCACCAATGCCGGTCGTTTTCGGGCGTGAGCATTCCGCAAGGGGCTTGATGGGTGCAGGGAGCGACGATTTGAAACGTGGCGCGTAAACGCTCGCGCGCGGCAATCAACCGTCGGCTGACGTCGTAGGCGCCAGGTTCGACCCAGATCACACTCGTCGCGCGCGCGCCCAGAGCGAGCAGTTCCGCAGTCTGCTCCTCCGACAACTCCGTGAGGACGTGGCTGATCAAGAGCGTGCCGAAATCACTGTCGGCGGGGCGATCCAGCCAAACGCGGACATCGGGAAATGCTTCTCGCGCCTTGCGGGCGGCGAACTGCATCGCCACAGGGGAACGGTCCCAGAGAATCAGCTTCGATGGGAGTTTCGCTCCGAAATGTTCGAGGAATGCTCGCGTGGCAATCCCGCTTCCGCATCCCCAGTCAACCACGTCTCCCGGAGCCGGCCGCCAGCCGCGCCGCGCAAGCTCCTTCAGGACATAGTCCCATTTCCAGCGAATGCGTTGGCCGAATGTCTGATCGTAGCTCTCCAGATCGCGGTCGTTGCGCCAATAGTCACGAGCACCCGCGGTACCGTCCAGGAATGCGGCACGCAGTCGTTCCAGCGCCTTCCAGTCAATGGTCTGCCAGTCCATGGCGCAGCCATTCATCCAGCGCGTGGTGGTGGATGCCGAAGAACTCTTTGAATTGCTCGACGCGCGCCCGGGCGTCCGTCGAGACGAACGGTTTGTCGTCGCGCACCGCCGCAATCATCAGGTTCTTTGGCGTGTGTTCCGTGGAAACGAATTCGATCATCTTGGTGCGATAGCCCGCCCATTCGAGAAACAGCGCGCGCAGGCCATCCGTCGCCCATTCGGCCATCCGTTCCGCCATGAGGCCGTGTTCGAGCACGGCCGCGAGGGCCGCCGGCTGCCCGAGTTGGGATCGCACCTCCTTGTGACAGCACGGCGCGACGATAATCAATTGTGCGCCCGCTTCGACCCCGCGGCGGATGGCGTCGTCCGTGGCCGTGTTGCAGGCGTGCAGGGCGATCAACGCATCGATGGCCGGTAACTGCGCAGTTTCGATGGTGCCTGCGGCAAACTCCAATCCATCTGCTCCGATCTGGTGCGCCAGCGCATTGGCCGAAATAACCAATTCCTCGCGCACTTCGACGCCGATCACTTTCACGGGCCGCTTCCACACGCGCGCAAACAAGTGCCACAGGCCGAATGTCAAATATCCTTTGCCGCAACCCATATCGACGATTGTCGGACAACCGTTCCCGTGCTCCAGCCATCCGCAGTCCTTCGCCAGATGCGTGAAAATCTCCAGGTACCGGTTGATCTGGGCATGTTTGTCCGCCATGGTGGGGCGAACGTTGCCCCGGTCATTCAGGACGCCCAGACCGCGGAGCCAATCGCGCGCGGAATCATCGAGGATTGCCTGTCGCGGCCTATCGTGAGCGCGAGATGGCGCTTCGGCTTTCGCGGGTTTGTGCGCCACAAGCGTGGCGGATCCCGAGTCATCCACAAACAGCTGCCAATCCCGCTTGGTTGTGTTGAGGAGCGCGCTGCGGAACCGAACGCCAACCTGGTCCTTCGCCCAGATCGCCGCCTGATCCAGGGGCACATTCTTCGTGGTGTCGCGGGTTGGATAGCGAAACGTGAGTGATAGATGCGGGCCCGTCTTCAGTTCGACGAGCCGTCCGATCACTTTCTCGGGGGCATCGGCGGGATCGACGCTGCGCGACAACACAAGACGCACGAACGAACCGTCGCCGAGACTCTCGGTCGCGTGACGGACAAATTCATCGGTGGCAGTTGCTGCGTTGCCCATGCTCCCCATTCTAACCGCCCGCGCAGCGCGTGGCGATCACTTATGGCGTTGCTGGTGCCGGTGCGGGAGCCGGTGCGGGCGGAGGCGTGGGTGGAGGCGGCAGAGCGGGTGCCGGCACCGGTGTGGGGGCTTGAGTCGCTGCAGCAGCGGCGGCCCGGGCTTGTGCTTCCGCCATGCGTTTTTCCTTGCGCAGGACGTAACCCGATTTCGGCAACGCGTCTTGCAGGCCTTGCGGGAGATAGTTCAACACGCAGCCGAAATACCACATGCTCCACAACACTCCCAACAGCACGAGTACCACGGCCAATTTATTGCGTCCCGCGTGGCTCTCGGCAAACGGGTCGGTCAAATCCCGCTGTGAACCCGGCGGCAACGCCGCCACTTCCGTCAACGACGCGCCGAACGGGATATTGATCCTCGCCTTGGCGTTGACCGCCCAGCCGTTGGCGTCGAGGATCGGGCCGAGGTTGCGCTTGCGCAGCTTTAGCGCCGCGATAATCACGGCCGGCAGCGAGATTGCCAGAATGACCGCGAGCACGACAAATAACAGCTTCCATGGCGCGATGTCGGCCAGCTTCGTAAAGATCAGGCCGAATGCCGTGGCGAGCGAACCGAACGCCACACCCAGGGCAGCCACGGTGCCAACGTCGAATTTCTTTGTCGGCTGCGCGGCGGCGGCGGTCGTGGCTTTCTCGGCGTTCGCGGCCTGCTCGGCGGTTTGCGCCAACTGCGTGTTCGTGGCCGCGTCGGCTACGGCAGCCCGCTTGGCGACCTGTTCCTCGATCATCCGCACCAGCTTCTTGTACGGCGACCAAAAGGCCTGGCGCAGACTGATTGGATTGTCGACCAATTTGACGATGGTGGCGTCCCAGTCACGTCCTGCGCGGTCGTAGAAGATGCCGTTGCGTCCGACCATCAGGTTGTCCGAGTCACCGTCGGTGAACGCCGCGGCGATGGTCATCGTCTCACCCGTGCTCTTGCGCGTGCACTCGCAATAAGCCAGATACGAACCGCTCAACGCCGCCATCAGGCTGTGCTTGGCGATGTCCTCCACGCGGACGCACAACTCGCAGCTTCTCTGGTCGAGGTACAGCGTCCCGGCCTGGAAAACGGCCTTGGCTTTGCGACCGTAAAAGTCGCGGAAGGAAACGAAGTTGACCAGCAGCTTGTACAAGTCGCGATAGTACCGCGTCAGACGATCCACCGCCGAAATCGAGTTGAACTCGGGTTCCAATGCCTGGTCCTTGGCGATTAGAGCAGCGATTGCGTCCCTGGCTTTGCTCGACAGAATCTCGCGCACGCGCTTGATGGCAAGTTTCTCGACCGACGCGCCGGCTTTGCTGGCGGCCCACGCGTCGTAGGCCGCAAATTTGCCAAGGACAGTCGCCCAATCCGCTTCGGTCAGCGCCGTTTTGTCGCCGACCAACGGTTTGACAACCTCCGCTTGAAATCGTGTCAGCGCTGCTGCCCACGACGGGTTTACTCCGGCGCGCAACGGCAGTGGACGGTCGGCACCGACCTGCGCCAGCGGAAACCCGGCCACTTCCGCCGACCCGGTGGTAAGGTCCTTGGCGCCCAGTACGAGGTATTCTTTTTCTTCACGGTTGAGCGCGCCGAGCGCGCGCGGATCGAACGCGGCCAGGCGACAGCGGGCGAAGTAATCGTCAATTTTCGCTTTCACGGCAGCGAGCGCGGCGGCGGCGGCGGGAGTCGCGTCGCGAAGCGGCAGCACGTTCAGGTCGCCCTCGGCTTTCTTCCACCAATCCGAATAGGCCGCGGCGTCCGCGAAAAACTGGTCGAGCTTGGCTTGGTTGATGCCCGGCTTGCCGCTGCGGTCGGTTTCCGCGCCGAGACAGTTGATGATGTCGGTGATGACCGCCTTGGTGGCGTCGTCGGCCGCGGCATCGACGGGAATGATGCCGTCGCCATTGAAATTGGTCTGCGAAAAGATCTTGGTCGTGTCTGCCGTGTCCTCGACCGTGATTTCCGTCGCGTTTTTCTTGCCGAGATCGGAGAGGATTTGGCGCGCGGACGACAACAAGGTTTTGCCTTCGGGCGTCGCGTCGTTGATGGCGGCCAAGGGCAGGGCCGGGGACGACTTCAACAGATCGTCGGGGTTCTTGAGGCAACCGGCGGCCCATTTCGCCGCCGTGATGATTTCCGGGGCGCGAATCCGACCGTCCTTGTCCGTGTCGACGAGGTCGAGCGTTTTCGTGTCGAACTCGATCCCGCGTGTGGGACAGGCCAGCGCGACCCACAGTTTCTGGTCGAGTTCGTCGAGATGGGCGAGGTCGGCGCCCCGGTCCAGCTTCACCTGGTCGAATCCGCCCGCGCGAAAGAAACGCCATTTGTATGAGTTGGTCATCGCCATAGATCCGTTGCCTCTCCGTCTCCATTTTCTACCGAAAGCCCGGCCGAAAGGCAACTCCCCTTCGCGGCCTTGCCGCGAATGAGTGCGGTGCGCGCACTTAAAGTTACGTGCGGGGCGGTTGACGGCGCAAGGGTTTGACCGTCCCCCAGAGGGCGATCGAGCCAACGACCAGCAGCCAGAAGGGGAAGACGGCCAACCCGGGAATGGCTTCAGCGATCAACGCGGGAAGAATGATCCATTGCCGGCCGAGGATGAAGAACAGCGCTGCGGCGGTGACGATGTCGAGTATCCACTGGATCGGCGGCACGAATTCGAACGCCGCCGAGAGAATGTCCGAGACCGCGGCGACGGCGAATGCCGCGATGAGCCGCGCCTTGCGCCGGACCGGCACCCGCGGTTCGTCCGCAGGCGACACGGACTCTTCCTTTGGCAAAATCTCCCAGTCAGCCATCGTGTGGCAATTAGACCACGCGGCCTCGCGTTGGGAAAACAATAAATCCGGTCAACCTCGATGTGAACTCAAGGCGGGTTGCGTTTTGGGCGATTCTCCTGCATACTGGAGGTACATGAAGGCAACCAAACACTTCACGGCGATCATTCAGCAAGAGGGCAAGTATTTCGTGGCGCTTTGTCCCGAATTGGACGTGGCCAGCCAGGGACGAAACGTCGAGGAAGCGCGGCGGAACATTGCCGAGGCCGTTGAGTTGTTTTTGGAGGAGGCGTCACCTGCGGAGATCAAGCAGCGGCTTCACAAACAAACCTACGTGACGCAGGTGGAGGTCGCCATTGGGTAAACTGCGCGTCCTGTCTGGCAAACAGGTGTGCGCGATTCTTGCCGAGCACGGATTTGTGCAGGTACGCCAGCGGGGTAGTCACGTCATCATGCAGAAGCGCGTCGCTGGCTCGACGATCACCGTCCCCGTTCCCAATCACCGTGAACTGGCGTCTGGCACGATGTCTTCCATCGTGCGGCAGTCGCAGTTGCTCCGGTCGGTATTTGAATCGTAAGGTCCTGAATTTGCGGTGAATTGGGCGGGCGCGGCTAATGGTCCGATTGCCAACTGGTGAGCGTGCCGCCATCGAAATACAGGTATTCCTTGCCGGGCGAGCCGGTCTTATAATACCACTGCTCGTGGGTGCCATGTTCCATCTCGGTGCTGCCGATTTGGTCGGGCTCTCCGATCGAGGCACGCACGTCGGATTCGGTCATTCCGGGCAGAACATCTCCATGCGCAATGGCCTTCTTGACCGCCGGCGAAAGGTCGGGATGAGCTTCGAGATATTCCAGGCGACGGGCTGTCTCCTCTTTCTTCAGTTGCTGCTCGGCAGTCGCTTGTTCGCGTTCCTTCTTCGATGGGGTGTGACATCCCAACGCCAAGACCATCAGCATGACCATCACCATTCGCTTCATTTCGTGTGTTCCTGATTGACGAGTCTACAAGATAACGTGCTTGAGGATGTCGGGATTTGCCGACACGGCAACCGCCATTGTAGCTGGGAATTAGTTTACGCCCAAGAGTTCCACTTCGAACACCAGCGTGGCGCCGGGAGGAATCACGCCGCCCGCGCCCCTGTCGCCATAGGCCAGGCTGGCGGGGATGGTGAGCTTGCGGACGCCGCCCACCTTCATGCCCACAACGCCCTGGTCCCAGCCCTTGATGACCTGACCAGCACCCAGTTGGAAAGTGAACGGCTGACCGTGGTCCTTGGACGAGTCGAACTTGGTGCCGTCGGTGAGCCAGCCCGTGTAGTGGACCGTCACGCTCTTGCCCGTCACGGCTTCGGCGCCCGTGCCGACCTTGGTGTCTTCCATTTTCAATTCGGTCACAGTAGCTCCCTGTTGAGGTGCCGCAACGGCGGCCACTGATTGAGATGTTGTGGCGACGACGGGTGGCGCCGCCGGTTGGTCTTGTTTGGGCGCCTCGCTCTGCGAACAACCCGTCGCAAAAGCGACAAGCGCGAGAACGAGTCCGTGTGTGGCGGCAAATCGATGTAACGTCATGGATGTCTTCTTCATGGGTTTGACGCAAAGTGTAGTGACAGGCAGAACCGATTGCAAGCCGTGCAATGACCGGACTTGGAGGGCCACGCTCCGTCGTGGCCGTCTGTAATCTCTCATATCAGCGGACGCGACGGAGCGCGTCCCTCCACCCGGAGATTGGGACAGCGCTTGCTCGCGGTGGCGGACCCGCCGGTTTTGGCTTTCGGGAAGCGGCCCGCCCGTGGCAGAATTCGGGTCGATGCCGGGCAACCGACAACCCCGACTCATCGGAGGGACCGCATTATGGCACTCGTGGAATTGGCGGATAAACTGATTCGAGAGCACGGCAGCGGCTCGATCTCCAGGGAACACGTCGAACTTCTGCGTGAGGAAGCCCGCGCCACCGACGAGCGTCATGCGCAGGAAATCGCGCATCTCAAGGAAGTTCACGCGCAGGAGATGGCGCAGCGGGAACGCACGGCGGCATGGTTGTTGTTCTGTGGCGCCCTGTGGGGATTGGGAATTGCGCTATGCGTCGTGATTGTCGAGAAGCTGTACTTCCGTTGAGCCGATGTGCTCCGAGCAACCGGGAAGTGGTTGATCCGCGCGTGGCGGTGTTCAAAGGGGCAGAGTTGCAAATGTACCAATGATTAGACGTGACCCCGATGCCTCATAAGGGCTTGCCCACCTGACCGTTTGCGGCCCAAGGCACGGGCGCGTGTCCCTCCGATCGGTATTTCGCGCTCCGTGTCCTGTCGAAATACTGGCCGGAATAATCGAACAGACGCAAAAGCGTAAGCTCGTTGTACCAAAGACAGAGCTCCCAAGCCTCACAGATGGCCGAGAACTCTACCCTGCTTAGAGCCTTACGCTTATCCGCGCTTGAATGGACTATTCGATTGCGAATCCCTGAAACAGCGTCCGGACCGTCTTGCCAGTTCTCCGCTTTTGCCGCCTGCAAGAGCCTCGTGAAAGACAGCGGGATTTCCCGAGGTACACCGACTGTGGTCAAGAGCAGGCGAATCTTATCACTTGCCGGTAACTTATCGTAGCCTTCACGACTTATATTTCGAAGGTCATCAACCAGTAGACTCCAGCCTAACATTTCGAGGGCCGTCTGACCGAACACAATTGCCCCTTGGATAGCTCCCGACTGATCGTGCACTTCCAAATACCAATGAATCGCGTATGCTATCGTGTCCGACCAAGAGGGTTCATTTATCCGTTTGAGGAAACCCGGAAACAGCAACGGGAGAACTTGAAATTCGGTTTCCGGCACCCAGCTCGAGCGATACTGCCAGCTGCTGACCGAACGCTCCACCAGCGATAGCCGGTTCTCGTTCTCGTTCTTCCCGGTTAGCCCCACAAGGATGGGACCTGTTTTGCAGCAACGACAGAACGAGAAGAACCAAAACAGCCTGTCGTGCAGAACAGTACATTGGTCACCCGTAAAAGCCCCGCCGTCTGCTCGTGCAATTCGCCCTACGTGCGTAATCGCGTAACCGCCCTGTGCATCCAGCTGCTTCTCCAAATCGCCGTGCCGTCCGCCGTTTTGGATGTCATCCACAATAATCGTCCATCCGTCTGCCTCCAATCGGAAGCGACCCAGCCGCGAGCCACCCCCTTGCTGATATGCAACTGCCTCACACAAAACGGCTTTAAAGTTCGCCAAATGGAACGTCGCTTCCTTAATCTCAAAGGTGCTTGGAATCGCATCGTCTTGGACACGTCCGTGATACATCCTGAATCCCTCGGGAAAGCTATGGCTGGTGACAAAAACGGGTAACCTCTTGCCAGAAGACTCAAGAACGATCTTGCACCCCTGCGGAATGGGATCGCCCAAATATTTGAAGAATTCATGCGGATATTCCGACTTCCTCTTTATGGAAAAACGTACGCCCGGGCTAGGCAGCCAGCACATTTCGATCTCCCCATCCCCCGAGAGGAGCACCTCGTCATCGCGGATCAACGACATCCGGTCGGCTATGACCTTGACGGTTTCATTCGGCCTATCAGTCCGAAATCTCGGAACAAGTTCAGTCGGCAAATCATTCATTCCGTCACATCTCCCACACCAAAATACGTGCAATCGGGATGGTGAAACACCAGCGCACTCACCGACGCCTCTGGGTCCATCATAAACCCTTCCGTGAGTTGAACACCAATGTCCTCCGGCCTCAATAATTTCCAAATCCCGGCCTGATCCTCGAGGGCGGGGCAGGCGGGGTAGCCGAAGCTGTAGCGTTTGCCCTGGTAGCGGGCCTGGAAACGGTCGATCATGGTCGTGTCGGCGGGATCGGGGAACCCCCAGTCCTCACGGATTCGGCGATGGAGCCATTCGGCGCAGCCTTCGGCGGTCTCGATGGCGAGCGCTTGCAGGGCGTGCGATTTGAGGTATTCGCCTTTGGCTTTGTATTCCTCGGCGCGGTGGCGGATGCCGGCGCCCGCGCCAACGACGAAGAGGGCAGTCGAATCACGGACGAGCACCCCCTCACCCTGACCCTCTCCCCCCGAGGGGCGAGGGGAACGAGCCGGAGGCATGACGTAATCGGACAGGCAAAGCCCATCCGGCTTCCGCTGACGGTGGAAATGGAAGGTATGGAGTGACACCGCTTTCTCCGATCTGTCACCCTGAGCTTGTCGAAGGGTCTCTGTCGTTTTCCCGGACGACTGAGATTCTTCGCTTCGCTCAGAATGACAACTTCCGGCGGTAAAGAGTTTAATCGAATTACCCGCCGCTTCGGCATCGAAGAATTGCCAGACGGCTTTGACCTTCATGAATTTGGCGGCCTCGGCTTTCACGTCGTCGACGAGGCTCGCCAATTCCAGCGCTTTCGGGTCGCGGGCGGCGAGCGCCTTCTCGAAATTGGATTTGAACCCGAGATGGCGGACGTAGAGCATCTGGGGGTTGATGTATTCCCAAATCTCGCGGAGCTGCGGCACGTCGCGCACTTTGCGGTCGGCGTACGGCGCGGGGCGCGGCGGCAGGATCCGCACGCGCGAACTGCGCTGCGTGGTTTCCGGGAATTCGTCTACAGCGGCCACGACGGAGCGTGGCCCTCCAGATGGGGCATGTTCCACGGCGAGTTTGTCGCGTTCGGCGGGGTCCATGAGCCGGTTCATGATCGACAGGCCGGTCATGGCGTCCTTGCAATAGACGACGACGCGCTCGTAGCTGGGCGAGATACGGGTGCGGGTAAACTTGTCGCTGAGCGCGGCGCCGCCGACGAGCAACGGGACGGTGATGCCCGCCTGTTTCAGGTCGCCCGCGGTGATGACCATTTGCTGGGCGCTTTTGACGAGCAGGCCGGACAAGCCGATCGCGTCGGGCTTGTGCTCGCGGTAGGCCTTGATCAGGTCCTCGGGCGGGACTTTAATGCCGAGATTGATGACATTGAACCCGTTGTTCGAGAGGATGATCTCGACGAGGTTCTTGCCGATGTCGTGCACGTCGCCCTTGACGGTGGCGAGGAGGACCTTGCCCTTCGTCGAATCGGCTTTCTTCTCCATGAATTGTTCGAGGTGCGCGACGGCGGCTTTCATGGCCTCGGCGCTTTGCAGCACCTCGGCGACGATCAACTCGTTGGCGTTGAACAGGCGGCCGACCTCTTTCATCCCGTCCATGAGCGGGCCGTTGATGATGTCGAGCGGCGCGGCTTCCTTCAGCTTGAGGTTGAGATCGTCGATGAGACCTTCCTTCGAGCCTTCGAGGATGTAATTGGCGAGGCGACCATTCAGCGGGAGGTCCGACGTTTTCTTTTTGACGCGGCTCTCGGCGGTGCGAAAATGCTCATTGATGGCGGCGATGTGATGCTGGTTGATCGCGATGCGCTGTTCGCGGGTCTGCTGGCGGTAATCGTCGGGCGCATCGAAGCCGGCGAACGGCAGGTTCCAGAGAAGATGTTCGACGAGCTTCTTTTCCTTGTCGGGAATCGTGGCGTAACGCTCCAGTTTCTCGGCGTTGACGATGGCGAGGTCGAGACCTGCTTTCGTCGCGTGATAGAGGAAGACGGAATTGATGACCTCGCGCGCGGCGGGCGGCAGACCGAAACTGACGTTGCTCACGCCGAGGACGGTCTTGCATTTGGGCAGGGCTTGTTTGATCAGGCGCACGCCCTCGATGGTCTCGACGGCGCTGCCGATGTAGTTCTCGTCGCCGGTGGCGCACGGGAACACGAGCGCGTCAAAGATCAAATCCTCTTCCGCGATCCCGCGCTCGACGCAATAATCCCGGGCGCGCCGGGCGACGGCGAGTTTGCGTTCGCGCGTGATGGCCTGGGCCTGGAGTTTGTCCTCGTCGATGGAACCGATGACGATGGCCGCGCCGAACTTCTTTACGAGCGGCAGGACTTTGTGGAATTTTTCCTCGCCGTCCTCGAAATTGATCGAGTTGATGATGCTTTTGCCGAGGCAATACGTGAGCGCGCGCTCGATGGCGCGAGCGTTCGTCGTATCGATCATGAACGGCACTTTGACCTTGTGAATGACCTTCTCGTAAAAGCGGTCGATGTCGGCCAACTCGTCGCGGTCGGTGTTTTCGAGGTTGATGTCAATGATGTGTGCGCCGCTCTTGACCTGGGCGCGGGCGATCTCGGTGGCTTCTTCGAATTTCTCGTCGGTGATAAGGCGCTTGAACGCGCGCGAGCCGACCTCGTTGGTGCGCTCGCCGACGATGAGCGGGCGATTGTCGTCGGTCGCCTCGACGAGTTCGATGCCGGTGTACCAGGATTTGCGCGCGGCCCGGAATGTGCGCGGGGGTTTGCCGTCGACCATCTGCGCGATGGCTTTAATGTGGGGCGGCGTGGTGCCGCAACAGCCGCCGACGATGTTGAGCCAGCCGTTTTTCACGAACCGCTCCAACGCCGACGCCAGCGAGGTCGGCGTTTCGAGGTACAGACCTTCCTCGTTCGGCAAACCTGCGTTGGGATAGCAGGAGACGCGCGTGTTGGCCATCTGATGGATGGTGCGGATGTGATCGGTCATGAATTCGGGACCGGTCGCACAGTTGAGGCCGATGCTGAGCAGGTCGACGTGCTGGAGCGACGCGACGAGGGCGTCGGCGGCCTGGCCGGCGAGCATCGTGCCCATGGGTTCGATCGTGCCCGAGACCATGATCGGAAGTTTATAACCGAGTTCGTCGAAGGCCTGCTGGATGCCGATGAGCGCGGCCTTGATGTTGCGCGTGTCCTGGCAGGTTTCGACGAGGAGGATGTCGGCGCCGCCTTCAGCGAGTCCGCGGACCTGTTGATAGAAATGGTCGATCAATTGCGCGAACGTCACACCGCCCGTGACCGTGATGGCTTTCGTGGTCGGGCCGATGGACGCGGCGACGAAGCGCGGCTTCGCCGGGGTCGAGAACTCGGCGGCGGCTTGGCGCGCGAGTTTCGCTGCGGTGGCATTGAGTGCGAAACATTTGTCGGCGAGGCCGTATTCGTTGAGCACGAGCGGCGTGCCGCCGAACGTGTCGGTCTCGACGATGTCCGCGCCCGCCTCGAAGTACTGGCGATGGATGTCGAGAATCACGTCGGGCCGCGTGAGCACGAGGTTTTCGTTGCAGCCCTCGAGCGCGGGGCCGCCAAAGTCGTCGGCAGAAAGGTTGCGCTGCTGGATCATCGTGCCCATCGCGCCATCGAGCACGAGGATGCGTTCGTCCAGCAATGCGGTCAGCAGCTTGGTACGTTCGTCGCGATTGCCCATGGAATCCGCCTACGTTAACAACCTGTCGGCATCAGGGAAAACAAAAACCGCGTTCGCATCAGCGAGCGCGGTCAATTGCGCGGAGCGGATTGTTCGGCCGGAAACCATTCGGGGCCGCACATCCTCCGGGGCAGCCTGCCTCGGAGAAGCCACCGTAGGCGCTCCGGCCTCGGTTGGCAGTCCCGAAATTCTTCGGGACACTCCTGATGCTGGGCGTGAATATACGCGGCGGCGAGCGATTTGCAAGCAGAACTTGCGCGACGAAAACGTTTGGGGGAGAATGCGGGAGGAGGAGAGCGCGATGAGAACGAGTGCGTGTGTTATCGCGATAGTGCTGAGCGCGTGCCTTTGGGCGCGCGGAGACGGAAAGGAGACCACCATGTCGCAATTGACTCTGACCAGCCCGAGCTTTCGGAATAACCAGCCGATGCCGGCCAAGTTTTCGTGCGAAGGCGAGGATGCATCGCCGACGTTGAAATGGGAAGGCGCACCGGCGGGGACGAAAAGTTTTGCGCTGATAGCGGACGATCCCGATGCGCCTGGCGGGACGTGGATCCATTGGGTGGCGTACGCGATTCCGTCGACCATGACGGAACTGCCAGAAAGCGTTGCGAAAACCGATACGGTTGCCGCGCTGAGCGGTGTGAAGCAGGGCATGAACGATTTTGGACGAGTCGGTTACGGCGGGCCGTGTCCGCCGCGCGGGCATGGGGTGCATCACTATCATTTTCGGCTGTATGCGTTGGATGCGGAATTGAAACTCGCGCCGCGCGTAACGCGCCACCAATTGGACGCCGCGATGAAGGGACATATCCTCGCGCAGACGGAATTGGTCGGAACGTATCAGCGAGACTGAGAGGCAGGGCTGTAGCTAGGCTTCTGCAATTCGCCGCGGATCATCATCAGAATGTCGAAGTAATGCCACGCGGCGGGCGCGTCGGGTTCTTGATGATGGTCGGGCTTTAACACGAGATTACCGGTGGCGAGCAAGACTTTTTGGACTTCGGGATTCTGGCGGATTTTCTCGCGCGTCGCTTCCACGATCAATTGATAGTGCTCGCCGGGTGTGGCGGGCCTGTACTCGATGCGTTTGCCCTCGAACGTGACCCACGTGATGCCCATCTTTTTCATGTTCTCGTTGGCGAGATCGCCGGCGTGCTTCGCGTCGAACGCGGTGAGTTGTCCGACCTGGTCGCGCGTGAATTTCCATTCCAAACCCGGAAATGTCGCTCGCGAATCGTCAGCGCCCTCGGGGTACTTCATCATCTGCCAGAAGCCTTCGAGGCTGGCGTAACGTTTGCCGTGGAAGGTGAAAGGTGTGGGCGCGAAATTGGAGAGCAAGCCGAGCTCGTTGCGTTTCGAGAGGATCACTTCGCCGGGGCCGGCTTCCTGCGGCAGAATTTCCCATGCGGGCACGTTGTTGGTCGGCACGGGTGTCCACCAGCGGGCCGGGTAGCGGGGATCACGGGCGATGGGTGGCGCGTTGGTTGAATCGGCGCGCGCGGAATTGACGGCGAGTGCCAGGGTCAGTCCGCACAGGATTTGCGCAAAGTTTCGCCTCCGCATGGGTCGAGTATGTGACGGGTCGGGGGAAACTGCAAGAGAGGAGGGCGGACGGTGTGTTCGTGGTCAGTGCCGGCGACATGAGATTCCTAGTTGCCTCTTGTTGGCTTGCCGCGCGAGTCTCGCGGCCTTATCGTGTCCGTCGCCGATGGCGACCACGCAAACAGAATTGATCGGCCCGTTGCTGCGCGACGTGTCGCGCTCGTTTTACCTCACGCTACGCGTTTTGCCACCCGAGATTCGACCGCAAATCTCGCTGGCGTACCTGTTGGCGCGGGCGACGGACACGATTGCCGACACGAAGGCGGTCCCGCGCGCCAAACGGATCGCTGCGCTGCAACAACTTCAAAACCTCTCGCATGTGCCGGATTTAGGGGCGATTGCGGAACAGCAAACGTCGGTTGCCGAGAAGCAGTTGTTGGAACGGCTGGAAGAATGCGTGGTTACGCTCGGGCGGTTTGACGAAGCCGATGGCCGTCGCATCCAAGAGTTGCTGAAGATTATCGTGGGCGGGCAGATTTTTGATTTGCAGCAGTTCCCCGGCGAGACGGAGAAGGAGTTGGTCGCGTTGTCGAGCGACGATGACCTGGACCGCTACACGTACATGGTGGCGGGCTGCGTGGGCGAGTTTTGGACGAAGATGTGCGTGGCGCACCTGCCCGCGCTGCGCGACTGGAATGTGGACGAGATGAGCCAGTTGGGCGTGCGCTTTGGCAAGGGGTTGCAACTGGTCAATGTGTTGCGCGATATCCCGAAGGATTTGCGGATTGGTCGGTGCTATTTGCGAGTGGAAGAGCCGCGCGCGCTGCTCGACCCGAAGAATTTCGAGGCGATTCGCGCCCTGTACAATCGCTGGCTCGATACAGCCGTCGAGCATCTGGATGCCGGCTGGCAATACACGATGAAAATTCCCCGCTCGGAAACCCGTTTGCGCCTTGCCTGCATCTGGCCGATCTGGATCGGGTTGATGACGGTTGCCCGGCTGCGGGTAGAGAATCCGCTCGATCCGACGCGGCGCGTGAAGATCTCACGGGGCGAAGTCTACGGCGTCATGGTGCGGTCGTTCCTCATCAGCCGGAGTGACAGGCTGTTGAACGGGCGATACCAGACTTTGCGGGCGGTGGCCAGCGGCGGGCGAGGGAAACGGATGAGATCCGGAGGGTAGATGTTGCGAGGTTGAGGCCTGACCCCGATTCTTCAGACGAAAGGGTCAAGAGTTGACCCTGTTGACCGCGGCACGGTCACGGAATTAGTGCCTGGCTGAGAAGTGGGCGATCGCGTTATTCAGAGCCGCGACCTGTTTGGTCGCCATGTCCATCTGATGTCTGAGCCAGTCCTTCTCGGCGTCACCCATGCGAGCCTCTTGCAAGGCTTTCTGCGCCGCGTCCAAGTTCTTGGCCGCTTCTTTGATGCTTTGCTTCAGCTCGTCAATGGGGTCCATGGCGGAAGTCTACCCGCGACTGAATCCCGTTGGCAAGGCCGACTTAAGACTTCCCGCACCGCGGCGCTACAGCACTCTGGTTAGGAATTCAGTATTTCAGAATTTCAGACAGCATGGAGGGGCACTGGAGAATGGGGGGTGGAACGATCGAAGGCGGACAGGGCTGCGCCGGAGGCGGGTGAAGCTACGAAAGACGAGAGCTATGGCGGACAAGAGGGGGGTCGCTACGTCAAATGTTGCAAGGTTGAGGCGGGAGGCCAATTTCCGCAACACATAATTGCATAATACACAGACCTGTACCCCACGTCGTTTGGTTCTTTCTCCATTGAATTGTCAAGCCCCAAACGTATTTTTTGCCTTGCAAGAGTGCATCATTCGGTTTACGCATTCTTCTCATATGGGAAGCCTTCTGTTGGTTCTTCTCCCCGCAATTGCACTCCTTATTTATGCCAACCTCGATGGCCACATACTGAAGAACCTCGACCCGGGCAAGAAGTGGCTCCCGAAACTTCTCATATTCTGTACTCTTGCGGCCTGCTTCCTTGAAATCTACAAAGATTCCGTTGACTCCAACCTTGCCGCACAAGCGAAAAAACAGGCTGAACAAGAACGACAGGCAAATTCGGCTGATAGGGCACATCTTCAGGCCATGATTGACCGACTCGGTCTCCAACTGGAGAATCTGAAGAAAGAGAACACACGCCTGGCAAGCGAGTCGCAGGAAAAACTCGAAGCCGCCCGTATCCAGCTCACCAAAGCAGTATCAGACGCGGAAATACGCGCCATTCAAAGCGAGTTTTCAGAATGGGCCGAAGCCTTTGCGACCAACGCATCACAAGGGAAGGCCACCCTCGACAACCTCAAGGCCCAGATCAAAGCTGCACAAGCCCTAGCCAAAGAACAGGAAGAAGCCAGCTACCGCCAAGACAATATTCAAGCACTCCCCGCAACATCCTTCGCTGTCCAATTCCTACAGCAATCCGTCCAGGCTTACGCCGAACGGACAGGCCAACAGATTCGAATTGAACCCCTGCGTCTCCCCGACAACCTATACAAAACCGAAGCCACGGGTCACATCACGTTTACAAGTGGCGCGGTCTGGTCGCTAAGAACATACGCTACGGGACGGTGCGTCTGGTTCGTTGTAAACTTTACCGGCTCCGACCACGCCGATTCGGGCGAGCTTGACACTGCTATCGACCTTCCCGAAAACCACGTTGCCGTTAGCTACCACTCTCCACTCCCTCTACTAGATCCTTCGACAGTAGATGGACACTGCCCCATCGACCAATACGAAACCCTGATCAAAAAAGCCTACTTCAAGGTACTCGAAACTCAACTACTTCAAGCACTCAAGTAGCGCTCTTACCTTCTCCTCATCGCTAACCCCTCTTCTATTGAAGTTACGGAGCGCGGGGCGGCACGGCCCTGGTGGGCCGCATCCGCCCGAGGCGCCCCGAACGACGGGCTGTTGAGAGTGGCGTTGGCTGGCACAGTAAGACACAATCAGCAAAGCGCGCTCGACACACTGGTTCTGCAATCACCGCGTATTGGCTCCCCGCGCGGCCTCTGTCGCTCCACAGCCGCGACTGGCTAGTGATCCGTCACATCAATCAGGTCATACGCTCCGTCAATCTTCCTAATTTCTGACGGCGCAAAAGGCGGAATCCCGCGCGCAGGCACGTGCTGTCGAGAAGAGACCCTTCGGTCGGGTGGTGTGCGCGGTGGGGCCCCGAAAAGAATTCGGGGTAAAAGTCCGGCGCACAACGAGGAGAAGCGCACCCCTCACCTTAATCCTCTCCCCCTAGGGGCGAGGAGACGGCGGAGAGGGCAGGCGGGGCGTGTGGAACCAACGGTCGTGCGGAAGCCCGACCCTCCGAGGGGAGGCGAACTGGAAGGCACGAGCGCCGCGTGAGGGCACGCGGCCTACAACGGAAAGCACGATGGACGGATGGGGCCTGCGCTTCGCGCTTGAAAAACCCCCGGCTGGTCTTATGATACCCCGGCTATGTTTACCGGCACACACACAGCATTGGTAACGCCGTTCACCCGGGACGGGAAAGTCGACGAGCCGCGGCTGCGCCAGATTGTGGAGCAGCAGATCGCGGCGGGCATCGACGGTCTTGTTCCGTGCGGAACGACGGGCGAGTCGCCGACGCTCGACCACGAGGAACACAATCACGTCATCGAACTCGTGGTGAAATTCGCCGCCAAACGGTGCAAAGTGATCGCGGGCACAGGCTCGAACTCGACCGATGAAGCGATTTTCATGACCCAGTACGCGAAAAAGGTCGGGGCCGACGCGTCGCTGCAGGTGGCGCCGTATTACAACAAACCGTCCCAGGCGGGGTTGTACGCGCATTTCCGCGCCATCGCCGAGGCCGCCGAGATCCCGCTGATTCTCTACAACATCCCTGGGCGTTGCGGCGTGGACATCTCGAATGACACGATCGCGCGGTTGCGTCGCGATTTGCCGCAGTACATCGTCGGGCTCAAGGAAGCCACGGGCGTGGTGGATCGGGTCAGTCAGTTGCGCGGGATGGTCGACCGCGAATTTTGCATTGTCTCGGGCGACGATTCGTTGACGTTACCGATGATGAGCGTGGGGGCGGTCGGCGTGATCAGCGTCGTATCCAACGTCATCCCACGCGAGGTGACGGAGATGACCCACGCGGCGCTGAAAGGCGATTTTGAGCGGGCGGGCCGCATCCATGCGAAGCTTTTCCCGCTGTTTAAGGATTTGTTCATCGAGACCAACCCGGTTCCTGTCAAGGCCGCGATGGCGATGATGGGATTGATCGAAGAGACGTATCGACTGCCGCTCGTGCCGATGACCGACGCCAACCGCGCGCAACTGAAGAAGACGCTGCAAGCCCTCGGCTTGGTGAAAGCGTGAGCCCGGTCAATATCATCATCTGCGGCGCCAAAGGCCGCATGGGCCGGGCCCTCGTGAACGCGGTGTCGAGCGACTTGCAACTTCGGTTGGCGGGGGAGATCGATCAAGGCGACGACCTCGCGAAAATCATCGAGACGGGCGATGTCGTCATTGATTTCTCCGTGCGTGAGGCGACGGCGGCGGTGGCGAAGATCGCCGCGGATCACAAGAAGGCGCTGGTCATCGGCACCACTGGCCACAGTGACGCTGAGAAGGCGGCCGTGCGGGCGTTGACGAAGGTCATCCCGATCGTCTGGTCGGCCAATTTCAGCACGGGCGTGAACACATTGTTTTGGATCACCCAGAAGGTTGCCGAGATCGTGGGACCCCAATGGGAAGCCGAGGTTGTCGAGACGCACCACACGGCCAAGAAGGATGCGCCCAGCGGCACGGCGAAGAGGCTTCAAGAAGTGTTGAAGCAGGTGCGCGGGAAAGAGGCGCCGGCGCATGCGTTGCGCATTGGCGATGTCGTTGGTGACCACACGGTCACGTTCGGCACCGCGGGCGAGCGCCTCGAGTTGACCCATCGCGCGAGCAGTCGCGAGACATTTGCGCGTGGTGCGCTGCGTGCGGCCAAGTGGGTCGTCAACCAACCGCCAGGGCTCTATGACATGCAAGACGTGTTGGGGCTGCGCTAGCCAATCCATGGGGAGCGCCGCCTTGTGAAACAAACGCTGATCATCGCCTGCGTGGCGGTCGCGGTCTGTTCGTCGTGCGCGACGCACCGGGAACGCAACGAATTGCCGTCGTCCAGTCCACGAGCGCCCGACATCCAGAAGTCGCTCGATCAAACCGTCATTCCGGAGATCGACATCGAGAACAAGTCCCTCGAAGACGCCGTCAAGGCCTGGCACAAGGCCAGTCTTAACAGTCACGCGCAGCGGTTCGATTTCCGGTACGCGATCTCGCACCCGCTGGTCTTTACATCGCGGCCGGCCCAACCGGCTGCCTCCCCGAGTGCGCCTCTCGCCGCTTCGGTGCCGAGTCCGGCACGGATCACCGTCCGTCGGAAGAACATCACGTCCGCGCGATTATTGGATGAGATTTGCCAGCAGTCGGACACTTCGTGGCTCATCATGGGACGCGTGATTGTGGTGCGTCCGCGAGCGACGACTGGTACCCAGCCATGAAGGTCGGCCTCGGGCTCGGCTCGAACCTGGGCGAGCGCTTGCCGCACTTGCAGCAGGCGAAAGCGTACTTGTTGAGCCTGTCGCCAGAGGGCTGGCACATCGCCTCGCCGTTGTACGAGACGGAACCGGTCGGTTGTCCGCCCAATTCGCCGCGATTCCTGAACGCCGTTCTGGAAATCGAGTTTACCGGAGCGCCGAAGACGTTGCTGAAGAAGACTACGGCCTACGAAGTGGCCCACGGACGCGACCGCGACCTGCCGAAGAACGCGGCGCGTACGATCGACATCGACATACTCTATTTCGGCGAGAAGGAGATTCTGGAGAAGGATCTCGTGGTCCCGCATCCGCGACTGGCCGGGCGGCGGTTTGTGTTGCTGCCGCTGTCGACCATTCGGCCGGAGATGCCCATTCGAGGCACGGGAAAGACCGTGCGGATGCTCTTGCGCGAGTTGCCAGCGGCGGACGGACAGGTTAGATTCGTCCAGCAGGATTGGTGAATCCATCATGAGCGAGCCCAAGATCAATATCCACACGTTGCGCGAGATGAAACAGCGCGGCCAAAAGATCTCGGTGCTGACCGCTTACGATTATTTTACGGCGAAGATCATGGACGAAGTGGGCATCCAAATGATCCTGGTGGGCGATTCGCTCGGCATGGCCGTGCTTGGATATGAGAACACCCTGCCCGTCACGATGGACGAGATGGTTCACCATACGAAGGCCGTCGCGCGCGCCAAACCCCGGGCGCTACTGGTGGCGGACATGCCATTTATGACGTATGCGACGGTGGACACGGCGTTGGAGAACGCGGGCCGTTTCATCCAGGCCGGGGCCGAGGCGGTCAAGCTCGAAGGCGGCGAACCGATTATCGAGCAGGTCCGCGCGCTGGTGGGAGACGGGATCCCGGTTCTGGGCCATATCGGGTTGTTGCCGCAATCGATCCTTGAAACGGGTGGCTACAAGATTCAGGGCCGCACGCCGCAATCCGCGGAGCGAATGTTGCGGGACGCCAAAGCGCTGGAGGAGGCCGGCGTGTTTGCGATGGTCATTGAAGGCACCGCCACCACGGTGGCCGAACAGGTGACGAAGTCGGTCTCGGTGCCGACTCTGGGCATCGGCGCGGGGTTACATTGCGATGGCCAGATCCTCGTGAGCAACGACATGCTCGGCCTGTTCACCCGGTTCACGCCCAAGCACGTCAAACGCTACGCGAACCTCTCCGAAGAAATGCGCAAAGCGTTCGCGGCCTACAAGGGCGAAGTCGAGTCGGGAGAGTTTCCCGGTGAAGGGCAGAGCTTTCGGTGATTGGCTCGTCACCTGGCCTTCGGACCGGCGAGGTACGGCATTGCCCAAAAGACCAGCACCACGGCCAACAGAAGAAAAACAATGGCCCCGAGGACGAGCGCTGCACGGGCCAGTTTCCGTTTCAACCAACAGAGATCCACGAAGATGCGCCATGCCCTGGTGAACTGCGGATCGATCTCCAATTTGTCGCGCTCGTCTTCCTTCAACATCCCCTGCATCATGCAATCATAGGCGACCTTGTCGCCGAGCGCGACGTAGTCGCTGACCATCCGACCGACGAAATCGTGTTTCATGTGGCGTAGCTCCGCCTGACGGGCCGCCTCGAAATGGCGGAACCGCCGTTGGAACTCGGTGACGTAGAAATCGACGGCGTCGGGCTGCGAAGCGGACTTATCCGGCGGTTCGTTCATCGGCGCGCGAACTCGAACTTCAGGCCGGCGAAGCGTTTGTCGATTTCGGCGACGACGCGGCGCTCGTCGGACTCGCCTTTGGCCACAAACGTCACCGAAAGCCGCAGGTAGGGCCCCACATCATCCCAAGGCACGGTCGAGATCAGCTTCTGCGTGATCAACCATTGCGACACGTCTTCCGCCGATTTGAATCCTGTCCGATGGCCGTCACTGTCCGCGACGGCGCTGGGCGCGCGCACGTACAGGTAGAAGGAGGCCTTCGGCTTCGTCGCCTGGAACCCGAATTTGCGCAAGGACGCGACCAGCAGGTCCATGCGCCGGGAATATTTGGCGGCGATTTTCGCGGTGATCTCCGGATGGTCCAGCGTCGCTGCGCAGGCTTTCTGGATCGCCAGGAATTGGCCGCTATCGGTGTTGTCCTTGACGTTGCCGTAGGCCGCGACGAGCAGGGGATTGCCGCACACGAAGCCCAGCCGCCAACCCGTCATGTTGAACGCCTTGCTCATGGAATGCAACTCGATGGCCACGTCCCGGGCGCCGGGCACGGACAGAATCGACAACGGTTTACCGTCGAACACGAGAGCGCCGTACGCCGCGTCCGAGATGATGACGAGTTTGTTCTTGCGGGCGAACTCGACCGCGTGCGCAAAAAACTCCGGGGTCGCGCTCGCGCCCGTCGGGTTGTTCGGGTAATTGAGCACGATGGCCTTCGCGCGTTTGAGCACGTCGCGGGGAATGGAATCGAGGTCGGGAAGAAACTCATTCGCCTCGGTCAGGGGGAGATTGTAGACCTCGCCACCATACCACGTCGCATGCGTGCCAAACACGGGATAACCGGGCACGGTCATAATGGCCACGTCGCCGGGATTGATCATGGTCGCCGGCAGGATTGACAATGCGGCTTTGCTCCCGATGCTGTGGACAATCTCCGTGTCGGGATCGAGACCTTTCACGCCGAACACGCGTTCCATCCACTGCGCCGCCGCGCGCCGGTAGTCGGGGCCGCCATTGTCCGCATAGCCGCGATTCTCGGGTTTCTGCGCTTCTTCCGACAGGGCGCGCACGCTGAGCGGTAACGCCATTTCATCCGGCTCGCCAACGCCGAGGTCGATCAGCTCCCCATGCGGATGCGCTTCGAGGGCGGCGCGTTTGGCGCGTTTGATTTTTTCAAATTTGTAGATGGCGGTGCTTTTGCCGAACGACTTCCCGCCAATGCGCTCGGCCAACAATTGTTGTATGTACGATTCGGTCATGGGCGAATCGAATAGACACAAAACGGCGCGTGTTGTCAATGGACGGCGTTCGCTGGCGGCTGGTTGGATGCGGAAGCGGTGAGGCCGTCGATCACCATTTCATCCTAGAGCTTCTGCGCCAGAAAGACGAACGACAGCGCCCACATTTCGGCAGCCTGGCGATGGTCGGCGGCTGCGGCATGGCCGCCTTCCGTGTTCTCATAGAAGAGAACGTCGTGGCCCTGGGCTTCCATCTTTGCGGCCATTTTACGCGCATGGACGGGCGTGACACGGTCGTCGCTCGTGGCCGTGACGAAGAGGACGGGCGGATATTTCTTGTCCGCGCTCACGTTCTGATAGGGCGAATACGTAAGGATGTACTCGCGCATCTTGGGATCGGACGGATCGCCGTACTCGGCTTCCCAAGAGGCGCCCGCGCCGATCCGGGTGTAGCGGATCATGTCGATCAGCGGCACCTGACAGACGACCGCGCCCAGAAGGTCGGGGCGCTGCGTCATCACGCTGGAAACCAGCAGACCGCCATTCGAGCCGCCCATGATTCCCAACTGCCTGGGTGTGGTGAGCCCGCGTTTTTCGAGGTCTTCGGCCACGGCTTCGAAGTCGTCGAAGGCCTTCTGACGGTTGGTGGTAAGGGCCTGATCGTGCCAAGATGGGCCGAATTCGCCGCCGCCGCGGATATTGGCGAGGACGTACGTGCCGCCCTGGGTCAGCCACAGCTTGCCGAAATTGGGGGAGTAGCTGGGCGTCATCGCAATTTGGAATCCGCCATAACCAGAGAGCACGGTCGGGCGTGGGCCTTTGGCATCCTTCTGGCGCACGACGAAATACGGGATCCTGGTCCCGTCTTTGGAGGTCGCTTCGAATTGTTCGGTCACAAGGCCGCTGGCATCGAAGCGCGCCGGCAGCGACTTGATCGCTCCTGGTTTGTCTCTGCCGTCGTCGTGATAGAGCGTCGGCGGCACGAGGAAGCTGTGGAACTCGAACTCAGCTTCCGGACCCCAATCGTTGGCGGAGACGATGCCGGCGGACCCGCCATCGGGCAGATCGAGTTTGGTGTCGGTCCAATTTTCGCCGTTTGGGCGGAAGGTGTGGACACTGCCGATGACGTTGTGGAAGATCGCGGCGTAGACGGCGTCCCGACCGGTTTCAACCTCTTCGATCGAACTACGGGCGTCGGGCGTGAAGAGTACTTTCGCCGGCGAGAAGGTGCGCGTCCGCAGGTAGGAGCGTAGCGGGAACGCGATCAGCGAGCCTTTCGGGATGGGCGTCTGGCCTTGCTGCTGTGCCCAGTCCTTGCGCAGGGTGGCGATCAACTGGCCCTTGGTGAGGCCGTCCACGTCAGCCGACAGGGGCAGAGGAATTTTGATGGTCGCGGTATGATCCGTCAGGAGCGTGTAATATTCGGCTTCGAAGAAGCTGGGCCTGTCTTCGATCAACGGCATCGTGCCGTCGGGGCCTTGAAACGATGAGACCCATACGCCAACATCCGTTTCCTTGCCCTCAAAAACCGTCTTTGCGGCGGCCAGCGGTTCACCGCGCCGCCATATTTTCGCGATGCGGGGATAGCCGCTGGTCGTCAGGGAGCCTTTGCCGAAATCGGTGGTGACCAAGACCGTGTCGTTGTCGACCCAGGCGGTGGAGGATTTCGCTTCGGTGAGCGCAAAGCCGTCTTTCACGAAACTCAATGATGGCAGGTCAAATTCGCGCACGACGGTTGCGTCGCCGCCGCCGGGCGACAGTGCGACGAGACAGCGCTTGAGATCGGGGGTGCAGCCCGCGCCCTTGAACACCCAGTGTTTGCCCTCGTCCTTCGAGAGTTTGTCGATGTCGAGGAGGGTCTCCCATTTGGGGTTCGCGGTTTGGTAATCGGCGATGGTGGTGCGGCGCCAAATGCCCTTTGGGTTGGCCGCGTCCTGCCAGAAATTGAAGACATAATTCTGTTTCAGCGATCCGAAGGGGATACGGTCCTGCGCGTCCAACACCTTCAGAATTTCGTCGTAGTTCTTCTGGTAGCGCGGGTCGGCCTGCAGCACCTGGAAACTGCGCGCGTTTTGCTCTTTGACCCAGGCGAGCGGTTTTTCACCGTGGATATCTTCCAGCCAGAGGTAGGGGTCGCTCTGTTCCATCGAAGTTCCTTGTGCCAACGCGACCGCCCCCGTCACAGCAAGCCCCAATGCCGCCGCCACACACTGATAGATTGACCGACATTTCCCATATGACATACGGCCCGCGGCTATCGCGGGCCATTCCGCCTCATTGACCAGCATAATGTCCTCATCCTCCGCATGGTGGAATTGTACCGGTGATGATGGCCCGTTAGCAAGCGGCCTCCCACACTTCGCACAAGCAGGAATCTCAATGCACGTACTCAGCCAGCCGGACACGGTGTTTTCTCCGTGACCTCGGAGAGGGCGGGCGCTATTTTGGCAAGGCATGGACATCATCCGGACGGTCAAGGAGATGCGGGAAACTTCCGCTACGATCAGACGATCGGGCCGGCGGGTGGCGCTGGTGCCGACGATGGGAGCGCTGCACGAGGGTCATGCGGCGTTGATGCGTCGAGCGCGCGAGGAAGGCGCGGCGGTGGTCGTCAGTATTTACGTGAATCCGACCCAGTTCGGTCCACACGAAGACTTCCAGCAATACCCGCGTGATTTGCGCGCCGATGAGCAGCTATGCCGTCGCGAGAAGGTGGACGCGGTCTTTGCGCCGTCCGATGATGAGATGTATCCCGGCGGGGCTGGGAGCGCGCACGCCGCCGCGACGTGGGTTGAGGAGACGGCGCTGTCCCGGCGATTCGAAGGCGAGAGGCGGCCGGGACACTTTCGGGGCGTGTGTACCATCGTGGCCAAGCTCTTTCATATCGTCCAACCCGACCTCGCCGTTTTTGGGCAGAAGGATTACCAACAACTCAAAGTCGTGCAACGAATGGTCCGCGATCTTCGGTTCCCGATTGAAATCGTGTCCGCGCCAACGGTCCGCGAGCCCGATGGTTTGGCGATGAGCAGCCGCAATGCACGGCTATCGACGGCCGAACGCGCGCAAGCCGCCGTCGTGTCCAAGGCACTGCGGGTCGTGCACGATTTGTTCACCGAAGGCGAGCAAACGGCGCATCGCCTGGAAGGCGCCATGCAACGCACCGTGTCCCTCGCGCCGGCTGCGCGCCTGGACTACGCGCAAATCGTTGACGGCGAAACCCTGGAGCCAGTCACCACAGTCCGGCACGGCAACGTCGCCCTGATCGCCGCGCATATGGGCAAGGTTCGCCTGATCGATAATGCGATTCTGTAGCGCGGTCTGGCGCTACGGTATCAGCACGATTTTGCCGTTGGCACCGGGCTGCATGATCAACTCGTGCGCTTTGGACGCGTCCTTCAGGGGAATCTCTTGATTGATGACGGGTTTGAGCGAACCATTGGCCAGCCCGGCCGTCAACGCCGCGTGGGCACTGACAACGTCCCGCTCTGGTGCGTTGGGCATCATCATGCCCATGATCGTCGCGTCGCGCTGCATGGCCGCGCGGGGATTAATCTCGATCGAACCGCGGTTCCCGATCACGACAATCCGTCCATGCATGGCGATCACGCCGAGATCTTTGGCCAGATTGACGTTCGCCAGCATCTCGATAATCACATCTGGGCCGTGACCGTCGGTGAACGCCGTCAGTTTCTCGAGGTAATCCGGGGCGTGGTGATCGAGGACATAATGCGCTCCTTGTTCCTTAACCAGTTCACGCCCGCGCTCGGTGCCGGCGGTGCCGACAACCCGGAGTCCATGCGCCACGGCGAGTTGTGTGGCGGCGATGCCAACGCCACCGCTGGCGCCGTGGATGAAGACGGTCTCACCCGGAACGACCTGGGCCTTCTGAAACAGCGCACGATAGGCCGTCGAGTAGGGCACGCCGACGGCAGCACCTTGCGCAAAGCTTACGGTGTCAGGCAACGGGCAGACCTGTGACGCGGCGCAAACGGCCAGTTCGGCATACGCGCCCGTACGGATGCCGCTGATGGTGCCGAAAATGTAGACGCGGTCGCCCCGCTGGAAGCGGTTCACGCCATCGCCCGTGGCCTCGATGACACCGGCGCCGTCGGAACCGGGAGTGAACGGGAACGTGATATTGACCGTGTAACCGCCCGAGCGGACGTAGGTATCGACCGGATTCACCCCGATGGCGCACAACCGCACCAGCACCTGGCCGGCCGCCGGCTTCGGGTCCGGCACGTCTTCCAGCTTCATCACTTCGGGACCGCCGAATTGATGGACTCGGATCGCTTTCAAGGCTTGTCAATCTCGATGCGGCGAGTCTTGTGGGACAAGCTCGACATCCAGTTTTTGCGACCGCCGCAATACCGTCAGCTTGCTGTTGACGCCTATTTTGTCGCCCGTCAGCATCCGATGCAAGTCATCAATCGTGGCCACCGTCCGGCCATCCAGAGCGAGGACAACGTCGCCCTCTTCAATCCCTGCGGTTGCCGCCGGACCGCCGCGTTCGACGGAAATCACCAGCACCCCGCTTTCGCTCGTCAATTGATGGAACCGCACGAGGCGACGATGGAGGTCGATGTTTTGCCCGGCGACACCGATATACGCGCGCCGGATTTTGCCGTCGCGCATCAGGTAACCGAGCACGAACCTCGCCGTGTCAACGGGCACGGCAAAGCAGATGCCTTGCGCGGGCAGAATCACCGCGGTATTCACGCCGATGACCTCACCACGCGAGTTGACCAACGGTCCGCCCGAGTTGCCCGGGTTCAACGCCGCGTCGGTTTGGATTACGTTATCAATCAGCCGTCCCGTTTGTGTGCGGAGCGACCGACCCAGCGCGCTGACGATTCCCGCCGTGACCGTACACTGAAATCCGTACGGATTGCCGATGGCGATGGCGACTTCGCCGACGCGCAACGACGCCGAGTCGCCCAGCGTTACGTGGGTCAGTTCGGGCGCATGAATCCGGATCACGGCCAGATCCGTGTCGGGATCGTTCCCGATCAGGAAGGCTTCACAAGTGCGACCGTCGGTGAGTGCGACCTCGATCCGCGCGGCGCCATCGACGACGTGGCTGTTGGTGAGGATGAATCCGTCCGGGGTGAAAACAAACCCTGACCCGCTGCCGCCGCGAACCAGCCGACCGCCGGTGGCCCGTTGCTGCACATCGATTTTGACCACGGAGGGGCCGACCTTTTCGGCAGTACGGACGACGGCCCGCGAGTACGCGTCCAGGAGTTCCTCATCGGCGGGGGCACGCGTGGCCGTGCGGAGGGTTTCACCCCCCGTTGACGGGTTGTCGAATACCAATTGAAAGCGAGGTTTCATTTTTGCTCTCTGCACTCTTTTCGTGTATTAATGATGCGCAAAGTAGGCGATCGATTCAGCTTCTGCAAGTCATGGCAGGCAAACTACAACGGAATTACGACTTTTTGGTCATCGGCAGCGGCATCGCGGGGTTGACGTACGCCCTGAAGGTGGCGGCGGCAGGGACCGTGGCGATCATTACCAAGAAGGAGCGGGCGGAGAGCAATACCAACTACGCGCAGGGCGGCATCGCGGCGGTGATGGCCAAGGATGACTCGCTGGAATTGCACGTGCGCGACACGTTGGAAGCGGGCGCCGGCCTGTGCAAGGAAGACGTGGTGCGCACGATTGTCAGCGAAGGCCCGTCGCTGGTGCGCGAACTGATCGAGTTTGGCGTGAAATTTACCGAGCAGGAAAACGGGCGCGGCCAGTTCGATCTGGGACGCGAGGGCGGCCACACGCGGCGGCGCGTGCTGCACGCGGGCGACATCACCGGGCGTGAGATTGAGCGGGCGTTACTGGCGCAGGTGGCAAGACACCCGAGCATTACGGTGCTTGAAGAGTCCATGGTGATTGATCTCATTACCACCCAGAAACTCGGTCTCAGCGAACCCAACCGTTGTCTGGGATGCTACGCCCTGGATGAGAAGCAGGGGAACGTCGAGGTGTTTTCCGCGAAGATCACGTTGTTGGCCACTGGCGGTTCGGGCAAGGTCTATCTGTACACCACGAATCCCGACATTGCCAGCGGGGACGGCGTGGCGATGGCGTACCGCGCCGGAGCGAGTGTCGCCGACATGGAGTTCATTCAATTTCATCCGACCTGCCTCTACGATCCGAAGGCGAAATCATTTCTGATCAGTGAAGCCGTGCGCGGGGAAGGGGCGATCTTGCGGGGCAAGGACGGCGAAGCGTTCATGAAGCGCTACCATCCGATGGCCGATCTCGCCCCGCGCGACATCGTGGCCCGCGCGATTGACGCGGAGATGAAGAAGACGGGCGCGAGCTTTGTGCTCCTGGACATTACGCACAAAGACCCTGAGTTTGTGAAGAAGCGGTTTCCAAACATTTACGCGAAATGCCTCGGATACGGTCACGACATGACCAAGACGCCGATCCCGGTCGTGCCGGCGGCGCATTATCAATGCGGCGGCGTTGTCACGAACGTGGACGGCGAGACGGAGGTTGTCGGGCTGCTGGCGGCGGGCGAGGTGGGCTGCACCGGATTGCACGGGGCCAATCGCCTGGCGAGTAATTCGCTGCTGGAAGCGCTGGTGGTCGCGCATCGGGCGGCGGACGTGGCCTTGCGTCAGCATGACCAATTCTCGCCGCCCCCGGCAGAGCTTCCCGCGTGGGAGAGCGGAAGCGCGTCGAATCCCGACGAACTCGTCGTCGTGACCCACAACTGGGATGAGATTCGTCGCCTGATGTGGGATTACGTCGGGATCGTCCGCACGGACAAGCGGCTGTTGCGCGCCCGCGCCCGCATCCAGAACCTGCAGCGCGAGATCAACCAGTTCTACTGGGATTACAAGGTCACGCCGGACCTGATCGAGTTGCGCAATCTGGCGCTGGTGGCGGAGTTGATCATCGAAAGCGCGCTGCAACGCAAGGAATCGCGCGGCCTGCAATATACGCTCGATTACGCGCAGCGCGACGATGTGAATTGGAAGCGCGATACCGTTCTGCGGAAGGCCGGAATCTGACCCGTCCGCCCGAATTCAGCGGGGCTGATCGAGCGGCAGGGAGGCGAAGTTCACAGACGAAATACTCCTGGCCAACCCGGTGGGCAGGGAAACGATGAAGCTCTCCGCGTAGTATCTGTTGGTTTCCCATTTCGACACGGGCCAGACACACTGACCGAGCGGCTGGAATTCACTCCCGTAACTGTCGATGTTGCCGAGGTCATTCAGGTTGGCGATGCAGCGCACGGCGATGTCGGCATTGGTGTGGGCCGACACGGTAAAAAACCCGGTGACCCGAACCCGGTCCATCGAAATGCTCGCGACAGGCTCCACGGGCTCGATCGTGAATCCGACGACACGGATCCCGCCACCCAATTCGAGCTTCTGACGATTCAATGTCGCCGGCAACGCTTCACGCTCGACAAGTTTTTGTGCGTCCAGAGGCGGTCCCTGACGAGAGTAAAGCAACAGGCCGTCGTCAGCGCTGACGAGGTGGAGATTTGGGTTGGCTTCAACATCGTGCTGGATGCGCCGGAGCCTCTCCAGCCACAGGAGATCGTCCGTGGAACCGCGCCACGAATCGCGGAGATCGAGAAGGGCGTAGTCGATCGAATCGGGCGCGGGCAGTTCAAGATACAGGTAGCGTTGTTTGATAAAATGCGCGGCGACGCGTTGCGTGGCGAACAACGAGCCCCCGGGATTGATTTCCGAACGGAGCCGTTCGACGCGATCAAGGCGGCCCGGGGACAGATGGATGGTCGTGGTAGTCTTGCTCCACGGCTGCGCGCCGAGGAATAGCGACATGGCGGCGCAGGAGACCGCCACGCCGGTGAGAGTGGCAAAGCGTTGTCGAGCGTCGGGTTGTTGTCGAATTGCGACGACGAAGGCCCAGAAGATCACCGGCAACAGCCCGGCCTGATACCAAAAGCAGATGTTCTTCAGAGCGTGGTTCATGCAACAAAAGACGAACGTGAGCGATCCGACCAGCAGCATGGAAGGCTTTCGCAACGGCAGAAACAAGAGCGGGGCCAGCAGCACCGCCGCGAAGTACCAGGACGCGGGCTCGAACAAATTTCCCCAAAACACCGCCGGCTTGGTTACCGGCGACAAAAGAATCTCCCCTGTGGAATGTCCAAGGTCGTGGAAGAAAATGGTCATGACGTAATTGTGGCCGCCGATGAGCGGGACCAGCACTGACGTGGCCAGGAGGAAGTATCCGAAAGCGGAAACCGCCAGCACGATCCCGGCGACTTTGCGTTGTTCGAACAACGCCAGATAGAGGCCAAACATGCCCACCACGATGGCGGCTTCTTCCTTGATCGAGATCGCCCACAGCGCGCAGACGAGCGCCCAGCCCGCGCGCCCGTTGGACCAAAGCGCGAGGGCCGCGAAGTACAGCAGCAGGCACAGGTTGCCCCATCGGAAACCGTACGACGCGCTGTACACGAATTGAGATGTTGACGGATACAAGACCCACGCCAGCACCACCATCAGGGCCGCCGTTTCCGATTGAAGCGCGCGTTTGGCGATGAAGAAGAGGGGTATGGCGACGCCGAAAACCGAGATTACTTGCAGCAAGATGGTGAGCTTGAGATCGGGCCAGAGCAGCCAGAGGGGCAGAAATGGAACGATGCCGAAATCGATGTGGTCGTAACACAGTGGTTTGTCGGGATTCACCCGGAGAAAGAGTTCGTGGGGATTTGTGATCGAGTTGAACAGGAGCCGGGCGTTCTCGCCACAGTCGGCGTATCCCAGCGCCAGATTGTTCAAGTACCACACCTGCTGGCGGAATTGGTACACGGCGAGAGCCACGACGGCGCCCCAGACCGCAAGACGGAGGGGAGTTGCGTAACGGTCCTCGGCAAACGTTTCGCCCGCCCTAGGGTCGTTGGCGGGCAAGCCCGCCCCAGAATCGCTGGCGGGCAAGCCCCGCATCCACAAGCGGGCCGTCCAACCGCAGGCGACGCAAAACAGCAGCATGTCGTACAGTTGAATGGGAGCATTCCACAAGTGTTTGGCGAGGATGAGAACGGATGCGCCCGCCACCGGAAGTGCGCCCACCGCGAACCTCCGCCAGGATTCCCGTTTCCGGGTCAACGCCACCAGGGCGCAGACCGCCGCCACCACTGCGACGCCGAACGCGGCGAACTCGACCGTGTCGGGGACGATGGATGCCACCTGATAGTTCTCGGGAGAGAATCGTCTTCCCAGCAAAACGCCGAAGGCGGCCAACGTGCCGAGAGCCATCACCACCAGGAACACCAGGTGGCGGAACGCACCAGTCGGGACGCGAGAAGCAGTTGGCATTGGTGGCTACAGATTAGCCTTTCGACAATCCCGTCCTCAAGACTTGAAAAGCGGGGGGCAGGCTGCTAGTCTGCGCACACTTTTGGGAAGGGCGCGTAGTTCAGTTGGCTAGAACGCGCGGATCACACCCGCGAGGTCACAGGTTCAAGTCCTGTCGCGCCCACCATTTTTCGATGCCGACGCCAGCCTCACGACCGCTATTGATTTGCCTGGGACTCGCCCTGGTTGCGCGCCTGGCGTTTGTGTTCGTCGTGTTCCCGGCGGTACAGCCGCGCATGCATTTGCGGGAAGACGGCGACGGCTACGGCCAGATCGCCCAAACGATTCGAGACGGACACTACGACGACGTGTCGCGGGGGCCAGTTTATCCGGTGTTCCTCGCGCTGGCCGGTTCGCCCCTGGTGGCCAAATGTCTCCAAGCGCTGTTGGACACGGTCACCGTCTGGCTGGTGTTTCTGTTGGCGGGCCGGAACTGGAAAGCGGCGGCGTTGTGGGCGATCTATCCCTTTGCCATCTGGCGTGTGGCGTTCATCGGCAAGGAGACGACGTTGGCCTTTTTGTTGGCGGCGTACGTGTGCGTGCAGTTGCTGGCCTTTCGGAGTCGAAAATTCTGGCCGTGGCTGGCGGCGGGCGGACTGTTGGCGGTGGTGAATTTGTGCAAGCCGACGTTTCTCGCTTGGCCGGTCGCGGTGTTGGCCCTGGCGTATTTGCATCGCGTGCCACTCTCGCGGGTGGCGATTCTGATTGCCGGAATGATCCTCGTGGTCGCGCCGTGGACGTGGCGCAATTATGTCGTGACCCATGGCGCGTTTGTGCCGGTGGCGACCGAGCGGGGCGGGGTGACCACGTTCATCGGCAATTACCAGCCGACACTCGGTCTCTGGGAGGGACCGGGGAAGGCGAAGTGGATGCAGGCCGTGCAGGACATTCAAACTGAGCATGGGGGGGCGAGCGTTGTGGAATTGGATCGCGCCTACTACCGGGCGGCGTGGAAGGAGATTGTCGGCGATCCGGTCAAGGCTGGGGAAATCTGCCTGCGCAAGTGCGTGCGGTTCTGGTTTGAGACGGCATCGCGTCGCGTCGCAGTCGGCTCGATTCTCGTTCAGGCCATCTATCTGGCGGCGTTGGGGGCCGGGTTATGGCGGAGATGGCCTTGGGGTTTGGACACGGTCCTGGCACTGATCTTGATCGCCTACGTCATGCTCGTGCACGCCGTGAGCTATGCCGATCTGCGGTTCAGCTTGCCAGTCATGCCGCTGGTGTGTGTGCTGGCGTATGCAGGCAAGCTCGAAACCCGAATGTCGAAATTCGAAACGCAGGTTTGACGACGGTTCACGCGGAGGCAAGGGGTGAGGATGTCGTGATTATGGGTCCGACGCTCTTTACTACGGTGCAGGCGCTGGTGTTGAAACCTCAGCCCAATCGAATAGCACAGAACCGACTTCCAACGTCGCCTCAATAGCTGGCATTTCGTCCGCGAACATTCTGACTCGTACGTCGCGTACAGAATCCATCGGCCTCCCGTTGACGTGTCTCCACTCTGAGATATCTGTACGGATTGGCCTTTGGAGCGTGGTGTCTGAACCCGGAAACAAAGGGGACTCTGCTGATTCAGGCATGAGTCGTAGTTCATGGCAGAAACCATCTTCGCGCTCGTGCATCACCACAGGTCCTTGGACGCTTATCAGGCCATTCATATCCAAAGGTAACTGCAAGTGAACCATAAAATGTCTCGCGAGAATTCGCCCGACATTTTTCAGTCGGACCAATATTGTGCCTTCACCCGGTCGCCCCGGATGTTTGTTCACGAATATCCAGCCTCGGATTCTTGGATGCGTTCCCCGATTCATTACGTCGCGCACTTGGTAGTCTTCCATCGCCTGCGTGGTGAAATTGTAACGCATGTGGTATCGGTGGTCTCGAGCTTGGTGGGCAGTATCCGATTGCGGAATCTCTACCACATAGCAGACCGTGTTTGCCTTCTCATCCCAAGCGACCGGGTAGACTTGCAGCCCCTCAATGCGTGGCTGGATCGTTTGAATTATCTGTTCGAGCCACTCTTTCGAGATTTCAGCACGCTGGATAGGATCGGGACGTTCGGGCAGATGTCGTCGGTCTCCATCTTGGAATTCGGCAACTCCATAGATAATGGTTCCCCCTGAAGAGTTCGCGAACGAGGATACGTCCTTCGTGATCTCAATTCGCTTGTCATCCGATTTTTCCAGTGAAGCCGCCCGTTTGTAGTCGAGCGTTGGGCCTTCCTCAACTCCGTCAGCAATCATCTTCTCGATGCGCTCTTTGGTCCAAGCCATAGCTGTGTAGTCTAAGAGTGGCGAGATTCCTCGACAAGCTCGGAATGACGGAGTGACAAGGGGAAACGGCGGGATACGCCCGTGGGACGGGGCATCCCATCCTACAATACGGAGCCGGGCGGCCTCTGTTGCGCGACGTGCAATCGGTGCGCGATTATTTAGTTGACGTGCTATCAGTGTGTGATATGCTCCTGCGTGATGGAGACCTGTTAATTGGCATTGTTCTTTGACAGATAGAGGGAAGGAAACGACGGCAGCCGGGCCGGCCGCCCTACAAGCCGAAAGGCGGCGCGGTGGAGAACCCACCCCTATTTCCCCTCCGTGGGAGGGGATGGCGGAAGTGGGGCGCGCAAAAAAAGGGAAAATTGCGAAACGAACCCACCGAGTTAGGGGCGAAGTTGCGCGGCGATGTGCCGCAGTGGGAAAGACTTGTAAAAACCAATGTCGCGAAAAAGCGGTGGGTTCGTTTTGCCCCACGAACCCAAATTATCGGCCCAGACGTTGTACCCGGATGAGTGAAAAGCGGTGAAACAGGGCGCGTTTCAGGCGAGGGAGCGCAGGACGGAATTGACGGCTTCGGCGGCGCGCTGAACGCGGAAACGTTTTTCGATGGTTTGACGGCCAGCAGCGCCCAGTCGCTGGCGCAATTTTGGGTCAATCATCAGGCTGTAGATGGCGGGAGTCCAATCCTCGATATGGGTGGCGAGGAGGCCGTTGACGCCGTGCAAAATGATCTTGGAGTTCACCCCGACGGGAGACGCCACCACGGGGATGCCGCAGGCCATGTACTGAAGGAGTTTCACGCCGCACTTGCCGCGTTCCCAGGGCGTGTCCGGCAGCGGAGCGACGCCGATGCCAAGCTGCGACAGCTCGCTCAACTCCGTCTCCAACCGCCACGGACGAAAGTCCGTGTTGAAGCCGAGTTGCGACGGGTCACCCGAGGCGATGACGCGAGGCGTGATTCCCAGCTCCTCGAAGGCCGGTTTCAGCGGTTTGAGGTAGGGCAGCGTCGTACGGCTGCCGATCCAGCCGACGACGTTCGAGTTGGGTGCTTGCGGGTAGTCTTCCAAGGAGATCGAACTGGGCACGACCGTCACGGCCTTGTTGAACCGTGAGGCGTATTCGGCGAGGAACTCATTGCCCGCGATGACAGCCCGGGCGCACCGCAAAACGTCCTGGACAGCCCGTTCCCGATGCAACGCCTGCAAGACCCGCGAGCCGCCGACACGTGGCAGCCAGATGGCGTCGTCGAAATCGAACACGAGTGGTTTGCGGGCGGCAAATTTCTTCTCGAAACCGGAATAGAGACCGGGGAACACGCCTTTTTGGACGAACACGGCATCGAAGTCATCGACCCGAGCCAAATCGGCGCGCCGTCGTCGCCATGCCGCCGAGAACGCGACCGCCCGCGAGAGTTTTCCCGGAGACCCCAAATACAACCGGCGATACCGCGCGTCGTCAATGGCGGGTGACACTTCGCAGTCCACGCCCAGTTTCTTGAGCCAGGGCAGCAATTGGTAGACGCGGTACCGGCTCGACGGGCCAAGCTCGCAGGTCTGCGTCAAGAAGAGGACTTTCATGGCGTCAACTGTTCGACGGAATCAGTTCCTCATACAGGGCGATCAACCGCCGGCTGATCATGTTGATGGAGAAATGCGCGGCGACATGGTCGCGCATTTGCGCGCCCAGCGCAAGAGCCGAAGGTTGGAACAACTTTTCCAACGCCGAGGCCAGGGCGCCGACGTCGCCCGGCGCGACCAGTTGGGTCAGGAACTTTTCGGCCAGAACATCGCGAATTCCCCCGGTGTCCGATGCCACGCAGGGCAATCCGCAGGCCATAGCTTCCAGCAAGGCGTTGGGCATACCTTCCTGCAAGGAAGGCAGAGCGAAGGCATCGGCGGCTTGATAGTAGTGTTCGGTCTCATCGTGGGTCGGCGCAAACAGGACGGCGTCGCCGATGCCGAGTTCGACGGCGAGCCGTTTCCACGCGTCGGTCTGTTCGCCGTCTCCCAGAAACACGAGGCCGGCGTCGGTGGGGAGCGAACCTTTGGCTTGAGCGAACGCCCGGATGAGGATGTCCCCGCCTTTGAGCGGGACGTGGCGGCCAACGTGCAAGATGACATGCTGAAAGCGAATGCCGAGCCGGTCACGCTGGCGGCGTTGGTCCTCGTTTGTGGACGGAGAAAAGCGCGCGGTATCGACTCCGTTGGGCAACCAGATCGCTGCTTCGGGGCGACGGAGGCGTGGACGGAGTTCCTCGGCAACCGTGCGACTGGGGCAGAGGAAGCGGTCGACGCGTTGCAAGGTGGGCTGGAACAGACGCAACGCCAGGCGAGGCGATTGAAAGAGCACCCGGACATCTGTGCTGGATGGCAGCTTCAGAAGAGTCGGTACATGCAGCCGTGTCGCGGTCCACAGCCCCACGGCGGAGAATCGATACAACGCGTGGAAATGCGCGACGACTGGTCCCACGCGGCGCGCCTCTTGAAACTCCTGACGGAAAACGCGGTACAACTTCGGTATGGATGCCGAGGGGAGTGTGCGGACGTGATCCCGCAATTCGGTCGATTCACAATCGGAGAGAATTCGCAACGGCGCGCCCTGGGCGATCAACGCGCGCGCGAGCGTCAACGCCTGGCGTTCGTAGCCGCCGGTGCGGTCGATGCGTGGCACCACAAAATAGATCGTGGCCTGTTTCATGCCGAATCGATCACGCGGAGGAGTTTGGCAAACGTTGGGCGGAGCGAGAACTCTTTTTCAACCAGTTGCCGGCCCTGTTGGCCCATCCGCCGCCGCAGGTCATGGTCGCTCAGTAACTGCGAGAGATATCGCTCCCATTCCTCGGGCGAATTGGCGAGGAAGCCGTTGACGCCGTGGCGGATCAGATCGCGGTTGAAGCCGACGGGCGAGGCAACGACCGGGAGCCCGGCGGCCATGTATTGGAGGAGTTTGAGCCCCGCTTTGCCGAGGCTCCATGGGCCGGGATCCAGCGGCATGATGCCGATATCAAACGCTTGGAGGCGGGCGGTCTCATCCTCCAATCGCCATTCGACGGTCTCCATTATTTCCGGAGGCAACTGGGGATATTCGGAAGGCTGTACTCGATTCGAGACGATCCGCAGCCGAAAGCGAGAGGTTGCGGCCATTTTCCGGAAGACGTCCTCAATGGACTTTACGTACACGAAATTGCCGGACGTGCCGATCCAACCGATAACCGGTTCCGCTGACGCCCGCGCTTGTGGCGCGGGTTTGATCGAATCGGTATCGACTGGCGTCGGGATCACGGCGACGTTTGGATTGAACGTGGCGACCTGTTCGGCGAGGTACGGCGTGGCGACAATCACGCGTCGTGCGTATCCGAGGATCATTCGTATCTTGTGAGGATTCTGTTCGAGAATGGCATCGTCGAGGTCAAAGACAAGGTGGTCGGTGCGTCGAGCGAGACGTTTTTCCAGGAATGACCATGAATTGGGCAGGAAGTCGCGCTGCAAGACGACGATGTCTTGGGTGCGCGCGCGCCGCATTTGCCAGAGACGTGTGACGCACATGCAGAGCCACCCGCACAGGACGATGAGCCGATAAATCCAGCGGGCATGATGCCTCAGCCAGTTCAGCCAATACGCGCTATGGAAGTACTTTGGCGGATGGGACGGGAGATACTGGCAGTCGATTCCCTCCGCGGCGAACAGAGGGGCGTATTGATAGGCCCGCAATCGGCTGGCGGGTGACAGCCCGTGCCGCGGCTCGCCCTCGACAAAGAACAGGATTCGTCGTCGTTCTTCAGCCATGATATGAGGGATTGCGAACGGCGTTATGAGTTCGGGTCGGGATGGGGCTGCCTGTGGTGGTCTTGATCATCGCCGGGCCGCTTGCGACAAAACAGCAAATACCGCACATGACCGCCAGTGTAGCACCAAGCAGGGCACGGTCTCCACAATTCTCATTTTCGGGCTCGGAGCACACACTCGTCGCCGGAGTCTTTGCGGACCGAATGGACGGCCAGCGCCTGGAATTGAAACGCCAGCGCCTGAAGACCCCGTCGAACACCCGGGTGCGCGCTGACGTCGTGGCGACCGAGGCGCTCGATGTCTTGGCTGGACTCGAAGAAGAATTGCGCCTTGGCCGCGGTTGTCCAGCATTCCTCCTGACGGAAGCCAGCCAGACGCGCTACCCGCCGCAGGGTTGATGGCGAGAAGATATAAAGATGCCGTGGTGGTTCCAGCGGCATCCAGTGTGACCGAAAGCGTTGGTGTCCGTAACCCTTCGCGTTTGGTGTGACGGCGACCAGGCTCCCCCCGGGTTTGAGGATCCGATGGCATTCTTTCAGCAGCGCCACGGGGTCATGGACGTGTTCAATCACGTGGCTCATCGTCACCACATCGAAGCTGGCGTCCGTCAGGCCCGCGTCCCGCAACGGGCCTACATGCACGCGCAATCCGTGCTCGCCGCGCGCCCGCTCGGCGGACGTAGCGTCAACTTCCTGGCCCTCGACCTGCCAGCCCATGTCTCGCAACCGGACAAGTTGGCCCCCATCGCCGCAACCGACATCAAGCAACCGCCCGGGTTGCGTTCCGCGCAAGTAGAAGGAGAGCTGGTCGGCGCGTTGGCGCGCCAACCCCGTGGTGCATAAGAGCGCGCGATACAGCCAATGAATCACCGGCCGGCCCGCGCCGTGGTTGCCCGCAGATCTGGGTTGGTGAGTGAAATAGTCCTGATAAATCAGCGGGAGATCGTCTTCCACCGGCACGGGATCCAGCCACAACAAACCACAGCCTGTGTCCGGGCACTGTTTGATTTGCCAGACGCCGGGCGCGTGGAACAGCCGGTCGGCGAGGTTCGTGTACAGCAGTTCGCCCATTGCTCCGCAGAGAAAACAACTGGGGCAGGGCCGTGTGCGAATGGATTGGGCCATGTTCTTGAACAGTGTGGCGCTTATGTAAGCCAAGGCGAGCCGTGTCGAGCAAGGAAATAGTTTGATTGACCTTGGTTTTGGCTATTTTGTATGCTTTGCTAGACAGGTCTGATGACGAGGCGAATCCTATTTTTGTATCTGACGAAGCACTCTGGCCATTATTCGGCAGCGATGGCCATCGAGACGGCGATGCGCCGGCTCGACACGCACGTCGAGTCGATGCTACTCGACTCCTTCAGCCACGCGAACCCCGTGCTGTCCAAAGTGACGCTGAAGGCCTATCTGGCGGCGTTGAAGACCGCACCCGAAATCTGGGAATGGATGTATGACAACCCCGGTTTCAAGGAGCGCACCGCGAAGATTCGCGAGCTTCTCAACCGCGGCAACTCCCGCAAGCTGCAGCGTGTCCTCGACGAGTTCGATCCCGATGCCATTGTCTGCACGCAGGCGTTTGCGTGCGGGGTGATGGCTTCCTGGAAGCGAGCGACGGGTCGTAAAACGCCTGTATTGGTTGGCGTGCTCACGGATTTTGTCGCGCACCGCTACTGGGCGGATGCCGCCGTGGATTTGTACATCGCGCCGAGTGAAGACACGCGTCAGAAGCTGGTGTCGCAAGGGGTATCGCCGGAGCGTGTCGCCGCGTTCGGCATCCCGACCAACGAATCGTTCCAACAACCGGTGGACAAGGCGGCGGTGATCCAAAGCCTCGGTCTCAAGCCCGATCTGCCCAAGATTCTGGTGATGGGCGGCAGTCTCGGGCTCGGGCCCATGAAATCCGTGATTCGCAAACTTAACAAGTTGCCGCAACCGTTCGACGTGATCGTCGTCACGGGCAAGAACAAGGAGCTTCAGGAACAACTCGCGCGGAAGGGCCCGAAGCTGCGCCACACCACGAAAATTTTCGGGTTCGTCGAGAACGTGCAAGAGTTGATGGAAATTGCCGAGATCATCATCACGAAGCCGGGGGGCATCACAACGGCGGAAGCGCTCGTGAAGAAGTTGCCGATGATCATCATCAATCCGATTCCCGGCCAGGAGGCAAAGAACACGGAGTACCTGCTCTCGCAAAACGTGGCGGTCGAAGCCGAGAATGCCAACGACGTCATGCTGTTCGTGGATGAATTCCTCCGCAATCCGCGGAAGCTCTGGAGCATGCGTGAGGCCGCCGCCGCGCTGGGACGTCCCCGGTCCGCAGAGAACGCGGCCCAGGAGATCCTGAAGATTCTGGTGGGTAATTCCGCGGTCGCAGCATGAAATACTACTGGCTCAAGTTCGCGGAACTGCTGGCGCGGCTGTTCCCGCGGCGGATGAGCTACGGCATTGCCCGGCGGCTCGCCGACCTCTACGTCCTGTTCGACGAACGCGGACGCGAAAGCGTCATCGGCAACCTTCGTCAAATCCAAGCCGGCAGCGGTGTGGCTCTGTCGCCGCGTGCGCTGCATTCCCTTGCCCGGGAGAATTTTCTCAACTTCGCCAAGTACCTGGTCGATTTTTTCAAGTTCCTGCGTCTGGATCGCAAGCGCATCGACGAGATTGTGCATTTCGGGAATGTACCCGCCGTGCTCGATGACCTGCTCGCACATGGCAAGGGGGTCGTTTTTCTCAGCGCGCATCTTGGCAATTGGGAACTGGGCGCCGCCGCGCTGGCGTCGCTCGGTTACAAGCTCAACACGGTCGCGCTCCAGGTGCCCGAGAAGAAATTGGACGAACTGTACCGGCAGTACCGCGCGTTGCGGGGACTGTATCCCATCCCGTTCGGACGGGCCGGCCGGGAATGCATCGCCGCGTTGCGCCGCAATGAAATTGTCGCGGTGGTCGGCGACCGCGATTTTACCGGGTCCAACCAGACCGTCGAATTTTTCGGGCGGCCGGCGCGCCTGCCCGACGGCCCCGCGAAACTGGCGCTGGCGACCGGCGCGCCATTGTTGCCGATTTTCATGGTGCGGTTGCCCGATGACACGTTCGCGTACATTCTGGAGGAACCGATTTGGGCGGATCGGTCGCGTCAGACCGTCGACGACGTCATGCGCCAGATCGCCCTGGCGCTGGAACGTGTCATCCGCCAGCACAGCGAACAATGGTTCCTCTTCCACAATCTGTGGGACGTCGAGGTCGACCGCGCCCTGGCCACGGCGACGGCATTCGGCGCGGCCACGAAAGACGCGACAAACTCGGAAGCGAACCGAGTCGCCACGCATGAGTAGACGGTGTATCGCATTGATCCCCGCCTATAATGAAGCGGCGCGGGTCGGCGAAGTGGTGGCCGTGGCGCGCCGCCACGTCGGCGAAGTGGTGGTGGTCGATGACGGTTCCACGGACGAGACGAGTGCCGCCGCGGAAAACGCCGGTGCGAAGGTCCTCCGCCATCAACACAATTGCGGGAAGGGCGCGGCCATTGCCACGGCCCTCGACTACTTTGGGCGATCCGATGCCGAGTTGGCCGTTCTTCTGGACGCCGATGGCCAGCATGACCCGTCCGAGATCGACAAGCTCGTCGATGCCGCTGACAGCGAGCGCGCCGATGTCGTCGTCGGCACCCGCATGGGCGACGTGCGCCGGATGCCGCGGGTGCGGCTGTGGACGAACCGGTTTACGTCCCGGGTCACGAGCAAACTGGCGGGCCAGCGGATACCGGATAGCCAGTGCGGATTTCGGCTGCTGCGACGGGCGGTGCTGAAGGACTTGAAGCTCTCCACCGCGCGGTTCGAGACCGAGAGCGAAATGTTGATCCAAGCCGGCCGGGCCGGCCACAAAATCGTCAGCGTCCCGATCCGCACCATTTACGAACCCGCCCGCACCAGCCGCATCCACCCTTTGCGGGACAGCGTCCGGTTTTTCAAATTGGTCGGAAAGTATTGGTGACGCCATTATCGGCCGCCCCTGGCGTCTTGTCATGGAGTCCTGCTGCCCACGGGTCAGTTCTTCGGAGGAAACCTCCAATCGATTCGAGGGAGGGCTTTACCCCGTTCACAAGGGACAAGACACGGCGCAAATTCGCGATATCAAAAAACACAATGAACTGCTCAGTAAAACGGCTTGGCACGATCGGACAGTTCGAAATGCAGAAACAGGCTGGACATCGCGAGGATAATTTGCTTTTAGTACCTGCCTTCAGAGGTGGCGAGTGGCGTGAAGCAGATTGTTGATGGCTGGTCAACAAGTACAGAAAGGGTGGCATATCATGAAGATTATCGGAATGATTCTCGGGATTGCGATGTTGATGCTGGGTGGCGCGCCGGGTAGCGCGAACGGTCAGACGCTGACCACGCTGTACAGTTTTTGCAGCAGCAAAAATATTGATGATGTCTGTCTTGATGGCGCTTATCCGGCCAATCTTATTCACGGTAGCGACGGTAATTTTTATGGGGCGACCTCGGCCGGGGGTACCAAGGACATCGGGACGATATTCAAGCTCACGCCAGAGGGCACGTTGACCACGCTCCATCAGTTTAGCGGGGTGGCTGGAGTGGCTGACGGTTCCGTTCCTGTTTTGTCCTTGGAGAGTGCCGGCCTTTTCTACGGCACTACCCTTGGCGGAGGAACGCACAGCAACGGCACGATATTCACAATTACATCCGCGGGCACG